>NZ_LDSL01000143.1 GCF_001476815.1 Pseudacidovorax intermedius
CAAGGGCTACTACCCGGCCGGGCGCGGCCGGGTAGTAGCCCTTGCGCTGGCCCACGCGGCGGAAGCCGTGGCGCTCGTAGATCTGCTGCGCCCGCGTGTTGCTCAGGCGCACCTCCAGCCACAGCCAGGCCGCACCCTGGCCGCGCGACCAGATGCCCAGCGCGCCGAGCATCAGCGCCGCCCAGCCCTGGCGCTGGAAGGCCGGCGCCACGGTGATGTTGAGCAGATGCACCTCGTCCACGCCCTTCATGGCGACGTAGTAGCCGATCAGCGTGTCGGCGGGGCGCTGCGCGGCGGTGGCATCGGTGCCGCTGCCGAGCGTGGCGGGCGCGGGCGCCATCAGGCACTGGCAGTGGTAGCCGGCATGCATCGAATCAATGAAGTTGCCGCGCGTCCACGGGTGGGTGTAGGCCTGCTGCTCGATGGGCAGCAGCAGGTCGAGGTGGGCGACGCGCATCGGCTCCAGGCGCGCCTCGGGCAGCTGGGGCAGGGCGCTCATGGCCGGCCCTCGCGGGTCAGCGGGTCAGCGCCCGCGGCGGGCAGGGCGGGGCCCGCCGCTCCGGCGCCCGCCGCCTCGGCCTTGGCCTTGGCCGCCTGGCGTTCGGCCGTCGTCTGGGCCACCTTGTCGCGCACGTAGAGCGGCTGCGCCTCGGCGGCCGGCACGGCGGCGCCGGCGGCCAGCAGGGCGGGCGCCAGCCGCAGCAGCGCGGTGGCGGTGGGCAGGCAGGCATGGCGCGGCGCGTCGGCCGGCAGCCGCTCGCCATAGGCCGCGAAGGCATTGCCGGCCAGCAGATGGCCCGCGGGCACCTCGACCTGCTGCGGCGCCATCAGGTGCGGCGCGGCGCAGGTGCCGGTGGTGGTGTCGCAGGCGGCGGCGTAGACCTCGTCCATGCGGGCATCGAGCACGGCCAGCACCTGGCGCACACCGGTGGCGTGGCGGGCCTCCTCGGCCACGGCGCGCAGCGTGTCGACCGGCAGCACGGGAAGGTCTGCGCCGTAGCCCAGGCCCTGCGCCACGGCGCAGGCGGTGCGCAGGCCGGTGAAGGCACCCGGGCCGCGGCCGAAGACGATGGCCTGCAGCTGGCCCAGCGTCAGGCCGGCCTCGGCCAGCAGCTCATGGATCAGCGGAATCAGTGCCGCCGAGGCCTGCGCCCCGCCGGCCTGCGTGCGGGCGACCACGCGGTCGCCGTGCTGCACGGCCACCGACAGCGTGTCGGTGCTGCAATCGAAGGCAAGCAGTTCAGGCATTGCAGCCCTTCGTCGTGGCGGGCGGAACCGCTGCGGCGGCGGCCGCCTGGCGCTGCACGCCCAGCAGGATGCCGCCGGTCACCAGCGCCAGCCCGGCCAGCAGGCCGGCGTGCAGCGGCTCGTTCAAAAAGAACACGGCCGACAGCGCCGACAGGCCCGGCACCAGGGCCGTGATCATGGTCGAGCGCACCGGGCCGAAGTGGCCCACCATGGCCGTGAAGGCGATGCCCGACACCACCACCGAGCCACCGCCCTGGAAGGCCATCTGGAACAGGATCAACCCCCAGGACGCCTGGCCCAGCCCGCTGGGCACCGCGCCCGCCAGCACCAGCAGCGCGTAGGCCGGCAGGAAGCTCAGCGCCGCGAAGGCGATGATGGCGATGGTGGCGCGCACCGCATCCACCCGGTGGCGGCGGCACAGCACAGCATAGGTGCCCCAGCAGAAGGCGGCGCCCATGAACAGCAGGTCGCCCTTCCACAGTTCGCCGCCGTCGAAGGCATGCAGCAGGCTGCTGCCGCCCACTATCAGGTCGCCGGCCACGATCAGCACCAGCCCGGCGATGCGCCGCGGCGTCAGCCGGTCGCCCAGCAGCGCCACGGCCAGCAGCGCCGTCCACAGCGGCAGGCTGCCCGGCATCAGCACCGAGGCATGGGCGGCGGGCGCGAAGAAGAAGCCGGCGTAGGCCAGCATGGCATAGGCCACGCCGCCGAAGACGCCCAGCGCCGCCGTCGGCCCCAGCGGCAGCGGCGACAGCCCGCCCAGCGAGCGCGCACTGCCCGGCGCGCGTGTCAGCCGCCAGCCCCAGGGCAGCAGCACCACGGCGGCGCCCAGGATGCGCAGGAAGGCGATGTCCAGGGGCATCAGCCCGTGGCCGGCCGAGGCACGGGCAATGACGATGAAGGCGGTCCACACCAGCACCGTGACGAGGGCTGCGGCGAGGCCCGCGGCGCTCGGGGACAGGCGCAGGAAAGGTCGGTCGGCGGCAGGCATCGGGCGATTATCGAGGGGGGCCGGCATCGCTGCCGGGCGCCGGGCAGGCAGCCGCGCGGGGAGAGCGGGATGGCGCTCACACCTTCTCAGGCGACCGTCACCGACGCGCCCGCCGCCCGCAGCGCCGCCACGGCCGCCCCGGGTGCCTGTGGCGCCACGAGAACGGTGGCGGCCGCGGCCAGCGGCGCGATCACGTAGGGCGAGGCGGCGCCCAGCTTCTCGGACGAGGCCAGCACCACCGTCTCGGCCGATGCCGCCATCAGCGCGCGCTTGATGGCGGCCTCCTCGGCGTCGGCCGTGGTCAGCCCAGCGCCGGACTGCACGCCGGTCACGCCCAGGAAGCAGGTGTCGGCATGGATGCGGCCGATGGCCTCGGCGGCCGTCGCGCCCACCGCCACCACCGAATGCTTGAACAGCCGGCCGCCGATGAGCACCACCTCCACGCCCGGATGCGCCACCAGCGCCACGGCCACCGACGGGCTGTGGGTGACCACGGTGGCCTGCAGGCCCGGCGGCAGGTGCCGCGCCAGCTGCACGGCCGTCGTGCCGCCGTCGACGAACACGACCTGGCCCGGCTGCACCATCGCCGCCGCGGCGCGGCCGATGGCGATCTTTTCCAGCGGCGCGAGCGCCTCGCGGCCGGCGAAGTCGACCTCGGCCGCAGCGATGGGCAGCGCGCCGCCGTGCACCCGCTGCAGCCGGCCCTGGGCCGCGAGTTCGCGCAGGTCGCGGCGGATGGTGTCTTCCGACACGCCCAGGGATTCGCCGAATACCTTGGCGACCACCTGGCCGTCGCGGCGAAGCGCGTCGAGGATGAGTTGGTGGCGCTGGCGCGTGAGCATGACCCGGATGCTAATGCTTGCTGCACGAAACTGCACGAATATTCTTGATATTGCACGATCAGGCGCCTAGCATCGGCCCCCATGACCTTCACCAGCGAACGCGTCCGGGTGCGCGACGTCACCCTGCTTTCCGACAACTGGTACACGCTCAAGACCACCCGTTTCGACTGGCTGCGCCGCGACGGCCGGTGGCAGACGCAGCAGCGCGAGACCTACGACCGCGGCAACGGCGCCGTGCTGCTGGTCTACGACCTGGCCCGCCGCACGGTGCTGCTGGTGCGGCAGTTCCGCTACCCGGCCTTCGTCAACGGCCACGACGGCCTGCTCATCGAGGCGGCCGCAGGGCTGCTGGACGATGCGGCGCCCGAGGCCCGCATCCGCGCCGAGGCCGAGGAAGAGCTGGGCTACCGGCTCGGCGAGGTGCGCAAGGTGTTCGAAGCCTTCATGAGCCCCGGCTCGGTCACCGAGAAGCTGCATTTCTTCGTCGCGCCCTACGACGCCGCCATGCGCGTCGGCGATGGCGGCGGCCTGGCCGAGGAGGGCGAAGACATCGAAGTGCTGGAGCTGCCCTTCGACGAGGCGCTGGCCATGGTGGCGGACGGGCGCATCGCGGATGCGAAGACCATCCTGCTGCTGTACCACGCGCAGCTGCACCTGTTCGCGCCACGCTGAGGCTGAGCGGGGACGCTTCGGCGGGGGATGCCGTGTCGGCGCCTGCAGCCCCTCCGGATAATCCGGGCGCATGCCCGTGCGCCGCCCTTTCTCCCGCCTTTCCCGCCGCCCCCTCCTTTCTCTTCTTCGCGCGGCCGCGCTCGCGGCCATCGTTGCGGCCGGTGCGCCGCTGGCGCTGGCCCAGGCGGTGCCGGCCACCCATACTGGTGCCGCGCTGCCATCGACCGCCCTGCCGCCAGCGGTCGAGGCCGCCCTGGCGCGTGCCAAGCTGCCGCGCGAGGCCCTCACCGTCTTCGTGGCCGACGCCGAGGGCCGCCAGCCGCCGCGGCTGGCCTGGCGGGCGCAGGAGCCGGTCAACCCGGCCTCGGTGATGAAGCTGGTCACCACCTATGCCGCGCTCGACCTGCTGGGCCCCGCCTACACCTGGAGCACGCCGGTGTACGCCGACGGCACCGTGGTCGACGGCACGCTGCACGGCAACCTGTACCTGCGCGGCCAGGGCGACCCGACGATGGTGGTGGAGCGGCTGTGGCTGCTGCTGCGCCGGGTGCAGGCCCTGGGCATCCGCCGCATCGCGGGCGACGTGGTGGTCGACCGCGGTGCCTTCGACGCTGCCGTGGAGAGCGACCCGGCCGCCTTCGACGGCGAGCCGCTGCGGCCCTACAACGCCTCGCCCGACGCCTTCCTCGTCAACTTCCGCACCGTCACGCTGGACTTCACGCCCGAGGCCGGCGGCCGTTTCGCCGTCGTCGGCGCCGAGCCGCCGCTGGCCGGCGTGAGCTTTCCCACGCGCGTGCCGCTGGGCGCCGGCGAATGCGGCGACTGGCGCGCCGCGCTGCAGGCCGACTTTGCCGATCCGGCCCAGCCGCGCTTTGCCGGCGCGCTGCCGGCCGCCTGCGGCGCACGCAGCTGGCCGGTGGCCTGGCCCGACGCGCAGCGCTTCGGCCTGCGCGCCATCGGCGGCCTGTGGCAGCAGATGGGCGGCCAGATCGACGGCCAGCTGCGCCTGGGCGCCGTGCCGGCGGGCGCGCGCCTGCTGTTCGAGGCCGCCTCGCCGCCCCTGGGCCAGGTGGTGCGCGACATCAACAAGTACAGCAACAACGTGATGACCCAGCAGCTCTTCCTGACGCTGGGCCTCACGCAGCGGCAGCGCGGCAGCTTCGACGCCGCGCGCGCCGCCGTGCGGCAATGGTGGACGTCGCGCATCGGCGGCAGCGAGCCGGCGCCGGTGATGGTCAACGGCGCCGGCCTGTCGCGCGAGGACCGGCTCACCGCGGCCGGCTTGGCGCGCATGCTGCAGGTGGCCTGGCGCTCGCCGGTGATGCCGGAGCTGATCGCTTCGCTGCCCGTGATGGGTGTGGACGGCACCCTGCGCAACCGGCCGGCGACCACGTCGGCGCACCTCAAGACCGGCAGCCTGCGCGACGTGGCGGCCATCGCCGGTTATGTGGATGGCGCTGGTGGGCGCCGTTGGGTGGTCGTCGCCATCGCCAACGACCCGACGGCTGGCGCGGCGCGGCCGGCGTTCGATGCGCTGGTGGAGTGGGTGGCGCGAGGCGGTTAGCTGCCCTCGTGGGTCAGCAGCGACATCTCGTTTGGCATCCCCCCGCTTCTTGACCTATTGCGAGGGTCTTGTTAGCTGCTCATGCAGGAACGTACATGCGCTTGAGAGGCACCAAGCGTTTGGTTTCGGCGTCGGTCCGTTCGTAGTGCTCAATCAGCGCCCTTACCAAGGTGTCCATTGTCCAAAGCGTTAGCGGCACGGCCGCACGGTCGGCTTCGTAGAACGCGTCTCGGCTGAAGCCGCCTGTGCTGACGTACAAGCCGCGATCATCTTGGTGCCTGCCGCCAAGAAAGCTGCGAATTGCTTTGCTATCCATTTGGCCGTTGCGATGCTTCACTTCTACGACGATCCGTGGATGCTCGAATCCGAAACCATCTGGGGATGCAACGATGTCTTTCCCCCGATCTGGGCCTGGCGGCGACACAAGGGTCTTGTAGCCCATGGCTCGCAAGATGCCTGCGACGAGGTCTTGCATTTCCTCCCAGTCAAGTTTGGCCACGACATCCTTGATTCGCTCCAAAGCAGTCACTTCGATCCCGAGCAGTGGATCAGTCAAAAGAGTTGTTGGCGAGCCGGCCCCCGCTGCCCCTTCTAAATCTTCGTCTTCCTCCTCTTCCTCTAACTCCCCCTTTACGACTGGCTGAGTTTGAGCAGGTATGCCGGAGGACTCGGCAATCGCCCGAATAGATGCTGCGGCCTGTTCTGGAACGACGAAAACGGTAAGCGTAGAACCAAGAGAATTTCTTGCCTTGGTGGGCAAGTGGTCCCGTTCTACCTCGATGGGACGCCAATCGACTTTCCGGACGAGCGCCACCCCATCGGCTGCTGATGCCTCCGCATATGTGGCATCGCTCGTGACAATGCCTAGAAGATAGGTGCGGTTATCAGGCGAGTAAGTGACGACCTCGTCCCCGATCTCTATCTCATTGAGAAAGCGCCAAACCTGCGCAGCGCCTGCGATGACCGTGCCTCGCTTGAGCTCTGGGCGCTTGTGCGCGTACAAAGTTCTGATTTCTGACTTTGTCATGCCTGCAGAGACCTCGCCCGCAATCTCGCTCCAGCCGATTGCGGCAATAGATCGATCTCGGAAAATGTCATACAGGCGACCACCTTCGCCCCGAATCATCCAAGTCTTAGACACGTCGCTTTCCTTTATCTGAGGATTTCGAATTCAGCGCTGCAATGCGTTTTGGCCACCTGTGGCAACTGTGGCCCTCTCCGCAAAATCTATGGTCAAGCCGCGGCCCGCATCAACCGATCCCGCACACCTTCCCACTCCGCCGTCTCCGGCGGCGTCTCGATCCAGATCAGCTTGGCGCCTTCGTCGTCGAACTGCCGCAGCAGCGCGAACAGCTGCCGTGCCGCCTCGGCCGCGTCGTCGGGCATGCGGCGCAGGATCAGCCGCTGCGAGCGGCTCTTGAGCGGCGTGCGCGACCATACGGCGATGTGCGCCGCCTGCGCGCCCAGCACGTCCAGCGCGGACTGCAGCATGCGGCCATCCATCAGCCGCACCTTGGCCGTCGGGGCGTAGTGCGATTCCAGCGTGCCCGAGGCGCGCGGATCGGGCTGGGCCAGTTCGGCCTGGCTGCGCAGGCGCTCGCCGGCCACGCGTTCGATCTGCGCGCGGGTGATGACGCCCGGCCGCAGCAGCACCGGCGCGCCGCGGCTGCAGTCGACGATGGTGGACTCGATGCCCACGGTGCAGGGACCGCCATCCACGATCAGCAGGTCGTCGCCGAATTCGCCGGCCACGTGGGCGGCGGTGGTGGGGCTCACGCGGCCGAAGCGGTTGGCGCTGGGGCCGGCCAGGCCGGGCACGCCATGGCGGGCGCAGGCATGCAGCAGCGCCTGCGCCACCGGGTGGTCGGGGCAGCGCAGGCCGATGGTGTCCTGTCCGCCCGCGGCGGCCGCGCCCACGCCGGGCTGGCGGGTGGCGATCAGCGTCAGCGGGCCGGGCCAGAAGGCATCGGCCAGCGCGCGGGCAAAAGGCGGCAGCGGCTGCGCGAAGCGAGACAGCGACTCGGCCTGCCGCAGCCGGTCGGGCAGGTGCACGATCAGCGGATGGTCCGAGGGCCGGCCCTTGGCGCGGAAGATGCCGCGCGTGGCCTCGTCGCTGGCCGCGTCGGCGCCCAGGCCATAGACCGTCTCGGTGGGAAAGGCCACCAGCTCGCCCGCCCGCAGCGCGAGCGCGGCGCGTTCGATGGCGTGGCTGTCCTGGCCGTCGAGGATCATGGCGATGTCAGCTCGCGGTGCTGTCGGGCAGGCCGAGCAGGGCCGCGGCCTGGGCGGCGGCGGCGCGCACGCTGGCGATGTCGGCGCCGGTGATGTTCAGGTGGCCCATCTTGCGCCCGCGCCGCGCCTCGGTCTTGCCGTAGAGGTGCAGGTGAGTCCCCGGAACGGCCAGCACCTGGGCCCAGGCCGGGTCGCGCTGCTGGTCGCTGCCCTCGGCGAACCACAGGTCGCCCAGCAGGTTGAGCATGATGGCCGGGCTGTGCTGGCGCGGCGCCACCAGCGGCAGGCCGGCCAGGGTGCGCACCTGCAGGTCGAACTGCGAGACGTCGCAGGCGTCCATGGTGTAGTGGCCGCTGTTGTGGGGGCGCGGCGCCATCTCGTTGGCGACCAGGCTGCCGTCCTCCAGCATGAAGAACTCGACGCACAGCACGCCCACGTAGCCGATGCCATCGGCGATGGCGCGCGCGGCCTCGACGGCACGGGCGGCGACGGCGGGCGGCAGGGCCTGCTCATGCACCTCGGTCACGGCCAGGATGCCGCCGCGGTGCAGGTTGCGCTGGGGCGGGAAGTGCACCGCCTGGCCGTCGTGGCCGCGGGCGACGATGACCGAGCATTCCAGCGCCAGGGGCAGGCGCTTTTCGAGCACGCAGGGCACGCGGCCGGTGGCCTCCCACGCCGCGGCGAGTTCGGCCAGGGTCTGCACGCCCTGCTGGCCCTTGCCGTCGTAGCCCATGCGCGCGGTCTTGAGGATGCCGGGCAGCAGGTCGGCCGACACGGCGGCCAGGTGGTCGGCGTTCTCGATCACCGCATAGGGCGCGCAGCCGATGCCGCTGGCGGCGCTGCAGCGCACGAAATGCGCCTTCTCGCGGATGCGGTCCTGCGCGATGGCCACGGCATCGGCCGCGGGCGCCACCGGCACGTCGCCGGCCAGCGTGGCCAGGGCCTGGGCCGGCACGTTCTCGAATTCGGTGGTGACGGCATCGGCCAGGCGCGACAGGCGGCCCAGGGCGTCGCTGTCCAGGTAGTCCGCATGCAGGTGGTGGTGGCTGATGCGGCCGGCCGGGCTGTCCGGGTCGGGATCGAGCACCGCCGTGAAGTAGCCCGTGGCCTGCGCCGCATGCACGAACATGCGGCCCAGCTGGCCGCCGCCCATCACGCCCAGCGTGCTGCCGGGCAGCAGCGGCAGGGTCTTGCGGCCCGGGGCCGTGACCTTGGGGCTCACAGCGCGCCTCCGCCCTGGGGCGAGAACACGGGCGCCGCCGCGGCCGGTGCGCCCTCGGCGGGCGGCGGCAGCGTCATGGCCTCGGCCACGCGGGTCTGGGCGGCGCGGAAGTCGTCCAGCTTCTGGCGCAGCGTCGGGTCGTTCACCGCCAGCATGGCGACGGCGAACAGGGCCGCGTTGGCTGCGCCCGCCGTGCCGATGGCGAAGGTGCCGACCGGGATGCCCTTGGGCATCTGCACGATGCTGTAGAGCGAATCCACGCCCTGCAGGTGGCGGCTGGCCACGGGCACGCCCAGCACGGGCACGGTGGTCTTGGCGGCCAGCATGCCGGGCAGGTGGGCGGCGCCGCCGGCCCCCGCGATGATGGCCGTGAGCCCGCGCGGGGCGGCGCTTTCGGCATAGGCGAACAGGGCGTCCGGCATGCGGTGCGCCGAGACGACGCGTGTTTCGTGGGCGATGCCGAATTGCTGGAGAATCTCGGCCGCATGGCGCATCGTCTCCCAGTCGGAGTTCGAGCCCATGACCACGCCGACCTGGATGGTTTCACTCATCTTTCAATTTTACGTTTCGGCCCCAGCTGGAACGGGAATCTGAATCGGCCGGGCGCCCGGCCATCCCCCAACGACGCAGCCTCACCCATGATCGACATCACCCTCGACAACTTCCAGACCGAACTGGTCGAAGCCTCGCTCGCCACGCCGGTGCTGCTGGACATCTGGGCCGAATGGTGCGGCCCCTGCAAGCAGCTGGGCCCCGTGCTGGAGAAGCTGGAGGTCGAATACGGCGGCCGCTTCATCCTGGCCAAGCTTGACGCCGACAAGGTGCCGCAGATCTCCAGCCAGCTTTCGCAGATGTTCGGCGTGCGCAGCATTCCCTTCTGCGTGATGTTCGCGAACGGCCAGCCGGTGGACGGCTTCGTCGGCGCCCTGCCGGCCGACAAGATCCGCGAGTTCCTGGACAAGCACGTGCCCGGCGCCGACGAGCTGGCCGCGCAGCAGGAGGAAGAGGCCGCGCAGGAGGCCCTGGCCGAAGGCGACACCGACGGCGCGCTCGAGAAGCTGCAGCATGCGGTGGCCACCGACCCGGCCAACGACGACGCCCGCTTCGACTACGTCAAGCTGCTGCTGCAGCTGGGCCGCACGGACGATGCCAAGGTGGCCTTCGCGCCGGTGATCGACCGCCGCGCGCTGGTGCGCCGCTTCGACTCGCTGCAGCGCTGGATGGACGCGCTGGACGCGGCCGAAGGCGCCGACATCGCCGCGCTGGACGCGCGCATCGCCGCCAACCGCCGCGACTTCGATGCCCGCTACGCCCGCGCCCAGGCGCTGATCGCGCAGCAGCAGTGGACCGAGGCGATGGACGAATTGCTCGAGATCCTGATGCGCGACCGGAGCTGGAACGAGGAACTGGCGCGCAAGACCTACATCGCCATCCTCGACGTGATCGAGCCGCCCAAGCCGAAGGTGGCCGAAGGCCAGATTCCGCCGGACGATCCGGTGGTGGCCACCTACCGCCGCCGGCTGTCGAGCGTGATCCTGAGCTGATCGCACGTTTCGCCCGCCCATGAAAAAGCGCCTCGGTGACGAGGCGCTTTTCGTTTGCCCGCGCCGCGGCGGGCCGGGATGGATCAGCCCAGGGCGGTGCGCAGGCGGTCGCCCGCATAGGCCATCGCATCGCGGGCCTTCTGCAGCACGGCGGCGGCGCCGAAGAACTCGTGGGCCACGCCCTCGTAGTCGCGGCGCTCGACCGGCACGCCCGCATCGCGCAGGGCGTCCTCCAGCTTGGCACCGTCGCCGCGCAGCGGGTCCAGGCGGGCGTTGATGATCGTCACCGGCGGCAGGCCCGCCAGGTCGGCGTCGATCAGCGACAGGCGCGTGTCCTTCAGATCCTCTTCCGAGTTGACGAGGTGGTCCACGAACCACTTCACCATGGCGCGGTTCAGCGGCTTGGCGATGGCGTTCTCGAGGTAGGACTCGGTGTTGAGGCTGGTCTGCGCGACGGGATAGACCGACAGCACGTGGCGCGGCGCAGGCAGGCCCGCATCGCGCACGGCGATGGCCGTCGCCACCGCCAGGTTGCCGCCGGCGCTTTCGCCGGCCAGGGCCAGGCGCACCGGGTCGCCGCCCAGCGAGGCGGCGTTCTGGCTCAGCCAGCGATAGGCGGCCAGGGCGTCGTCCCAGGCGGCGGGAAAGCGGTGCTCCGGCGCCTGGCGGTAGTCGACGGAAACGACGATGGCGTTCGCCGCCTTGGCCAGGCCGCGCGCCCCGGCGTCGTACACGTCCTTGTCGGCGATCACCCAGCCGCCGCCGTGGAAATACAGGATGACCGGGAAGGGCCCCACGCCCTGCGGCGTGTAGACGTTGGCCGGCAGCGCACCGGCGGCGCCGTCGACGGTGGCGGCCGTCATCGTGACGCCGGGCACCAGCACGTTGGGGTCGGTCGATTCGCCGCGCTGGCGCAGCAGCGCGACCACGGCGTCCTTGACGGTGGGCTGTTGGCGGGCCTCGGCCACCTCCAGCTTTTCGATGGCCTTGGGGTTCAGCGCTTCGTGCGCCTTGGCCAGTTCCAGCTGGTCGTCATCGGCGCGCAGGGCGGCGATGGCGTTGGAGGCGGCATTGAGGATGGGATTGGGCTCGCCGTGGCTCATGGGCAGGGTTCCTTGTGTGTGAGCGACAGGGCCGCGGACCGGATCGGTCTGCGGGACTGCCGTGCACCATGGCCGTGGCCGGGCAGCGGCCGCGTGCGCGGCCAGGACCGCCCGACGTAGGCGGGGGCTTCCGCTGCCGGTGGGCCTGGCGCCCGTCCAGCGTGACAGACAAGCCGCGCAGCCCATGCCGGGGCATGCGCGCGTCGCCCGCGCCTCAGGTGCCCTGCACGTACGGATTGCTGCGCCGCTCGCGGCCGAAGCTGCTTTCCGGCCCATGGCCGGGGATGAACACCGTCTCGTCGCCCATGGGCCACAGCCGCTGCACGATGCTGTCGATCAGCTGCGGATGACTGCCGCCGGGAAAGTCGGTGCGGCCGATGCTGCCGGCGAAGAGCACGTCCCCCACGAAGGCCCGCTGCGCGCCGGCGGAATGGAAGACGACGTGGCCCGGCGTGTGGCCCGGGCAGTGGCGAACGGTGAGCGTCTCCTCGCCCAGCGTCACCGTGTCGCCGTCGGCCAGCCAGCGCGTGGGTACGAAGGCGCGCGCGGGCGGAAAGCCGAACATGGCGCTCTGCTGCGGCAGGCCGTCGATCCAGAACTGGTCGCCCGGGTGCGGGCCGACGATGGGCAGGCCCAGGCGCTCGGCCAGCTCGCCGGCGCCGCCGGCATGGTCGATGTGGGCATGGGTAAGCCACAGCTGCGCCAGCTGCAGGCCGCGCGATTCGGCCGCGGCGATGAGCCGGTCGATCTCGCCGCCCGGGTCGATCAGCGCGGCCTTGTGGGTAGCGTCGCACCACACGAGCGAGCAGTTCTGCTGGAAGGGCGTGACGGGGAGGATCTGGTAGCGCAGCATGGCCAAGGCGGTCGTGGGTCAGAGCCGGCAATTGTCGCGACCGCCATGCCCCGACGGCGGCGGCGCACCGCCCGCCTGCGTCTCAGCCCGCGCGCGAGCCGATGACGCGGCAGCAGGCCGTGGCCCGCGCCACCTCGGTGCCCGCCTGCGCAAGCACCGCCTCCACGTAGCAGATGCTGCGTCCGCCGCCCACGATGGCCGAGCGGCCCTGCAGGCGGCCGGGCCGGGCCGGCGCGAGGAAGCTCAGGTTCAGCGTCAGCGTGACCACGCCGCCGCCTTCGCTCGCGCGGGCGTCCACGACGGCGGCGCACAGGTCGTCCAGCATGGCGGCGAGCATGCCGCCCTGCACGGTGCCCGCGGGGTTGAGAAAGGCGGCGGTCGCCTCGTACTCGGCGGCCAGCGTGCCGGCCGTGGTGTCCAGGGCGAGCAGGCGCGCGCCGAGCAGGGTGGCGATGGGCGGTGCGGGGCGGCCGGGCAGCATGGCGAGCGGGTTCCGGGCGGCGTCAGCCCTGCTCGTCGCGGATGCCGTTGCGCAGCACGCCGATGGCGTCGACCTCGATCTCGCACACGTCGCCCGGCTTCATGAACACCGGCGGCGTGCGCTTGTTGCCCACGCCGCCGGGCGTGCCGGTGACGATCACGTCGCCCGGCGCCAGCGGGATGAAGGTGGAGATGTAGGCGATCTGGCGCGGGATGCTGTGCACCATCATGTCGGTGGTGGCGCGCTGCATCTCCTGGCCATTGAGGCGGGTGACCAGCGTCATCTTCTGGTCGGGGGCGATCTCGTCGGCCGTGACCATCCAGGGGCCGAAGGCGCCGGTCTTCCAGAAGTTCTTGCCGGGCGCCCACTGCGAGGTGTGAACCTGCCAGTCGCGCACGCTGCCGTCGTTGTAGCAGCTGTAGCCGGCGATGTGCGACCACGAGTCCGCCTCGCTGATGTGGCGCCCGCCTTTGCCGATGACGATGGCGATCTCGCCTTCGTAGTCGAGGCGCTCGGAGGCTCGGGGCCGCACGATGTCCTCGCCATGGGCCAGCTGCGAGTCGGCCACGCGCAGGAAGATCACCGGCTTCTCGGTTTCGGTCTTGCCGGTCTCGCGGATGTGCTCGCCGTAGTTCAGGCCGATGCAGAAGATCTTGCCGGGGTTGGGGATCACCGGCAGCAGCTGCACCTCCGACAGCGGCAGCGTGGCGCGGGCGGCTTCGACATGGGCTGCCGCCCGCGATGCGAGGCCGGCGGCGATGAAGGCCTTGAGGTCCGGCGCCTGCGCGCCGAACACCGCGTGCAGGTCGACCACGCGGTCGCCGACGACGGCGCCATAGCCGTCCTGGCCGTTGTATTGGTAGCTGATGAGTCTCATGGGATTCCTTGGGAGGAGAGGGGTTGGTGCTAGGCCAGCCGACCTCCGATCCGCGTCGCGGCCTCGGTGATCAGACGGACCATCTTTTCAAGGTCGACGATCGCCAGGCGCGAGGTATCGAACACGAGGGAGATGGCGGCCCAGGCGCCGCCATCCGACTTGAGAACGGGCGCGGCCACGGCCGCCAGCTGGGGCTCCAGCTCGCCCTTGGAGACATAGTGGCCCGCCTTGCGGATGGCCGCGAAGTGGCGCCTGAACTCGGCCCAGTCGCCGGGCAGGCCGCAGCGCACGGCCTCGTCGCGCCGGGCGTCGAACAGCTTCTTGAGCGGTGCCGTGCCCAGCGTGGCGAGCAGCACCTTGGGCGCCGCGCCCTGGAACAACGGCCGCGGCCGGCCGCGCGTGTAGGCCAGGGTGGCGGGCGTGCCGCCCATCTCGCGGTGCGTGTCCAGCACCTGCTGGCCGAAGGCCTCGGTCACCACGCAGTCGAAGCCGGTGGCATCGACCAGTTCGCGCAGCACCGGCAGGCCCACCTTGAGCACCGGGTCGGCGCGGCGGATGTAGTGGTCCAGCAGGATGATGCGCGGGCCCAGCGCGTAGTGCGAGTCCTCCACGCGCTGCAGCAGCCCGACCTGAAGCAGCTGGCGCACGTAGCGGTAGCTGGTGGGCAGCGAGACGTCCAGCGCCTTGGCGATGTCCTCGGCGGTGCGGGTGACGTGGTGGTCGTCGAAGAGGTCGAGCACGCCCAGCATGCGTTCCAGGCTGGACGAGGACGAAGGGTCGGACAAGGTGGGGCCCCGGGGTGTGGGTCGTCATGGCGCCACCGGGAGGTACTGGGAGATGCGGTCCAGCTCGGAGCCCGTGCGCGCCACGCCGACGATGTAGCGGTCGGGCCGTAGTATCACGGCGCCCGCTTCGTGGCTGCGCAGCCAGTCCGCCAGCGGCGGATCGGGCTCGTCGATGACCAGGGCCTGGCTGCGGGCCCAGCGCTCGGCGGTGCCGGGCGCTGCGGCGGCGAGCAGTTCGCGCTGGCCGATCACGGCGCTGCGGCGGCCCAGCAGCTCGTCCAGCAGCCGGCCGTCGGCCAGCCGCGGCTGGGGAAAGGGCCGGCCTGCCAGGTCCTGCTGGAGCGAATCGAAGGCGCCGGCGCCCAGCAGTTGCGGTGGCAGCTCGAAGACCTCCGGCTCGCCGCTGGCGAAGCGCGCGTCGCGCTCGGCCGCCGCGGCCGGGTCGGTGGTCTGGATGATGCCGCCGAGGCGCACGGCCAGCTCGATCAGGGCGCGCACATGCGGCTTGCGTTCGGATTCGTAGGTATCCAGCAGGGCGTCGGGTGCGCGGCCGGCGAGCACCGCGTCCAGCTTCCAGGCCAGGTTGGCGGCATCGCGGATGCCCGCGCACATGCCCTGGCCCAGGAAGGGCGGCGTCTGGTGGCAGGCGTCGCCGGCCAGCAGCAGCCGGCCCTGGCGCCAGCCGTCGGCGATCACCGAATGGAAGGTGTAGATGGCGGCGCGCTCCAGCCGCGCCTGATCGGGCCGCACCCAGGGCGCGACGAGCTTCCACAGGTTCTCGGGCTGCACCAGCGCCTCGCGGTCGTCGCCGGGCAGCACCATGATCTCCCAGCGGCGCCGGTTGCCCACCACGTTGCAGTAGGTCATGGGCCGGCGCGGGTCGCAGTGCTGCACGGTGTGCGGCGGCAGGTCCACCGGCTCGGTCAGCACCACGTCGAACACCAGCCAGGGCTGGCGCAGGCCCAGGTCCACCATCGGGCTGCCCATGTGCTGGCGCACCGGCGAGCGGGCGCCATCGCAGCCCACCACCCAGCGGGCCCGGGCTTCGAAGCTGCCGCCGTCGCCGCCCTGGCTGCCGTGCAGCGTGGCGCCTTCGCTGTCCACGTCGATGGCGGTCAGGGCGGTGCCCAGCCGCACATGCACGTTCGGAAAGCGTGCCAGGCTTTCGCGCAGCACGGCCTCCAGTTCGGGCTGGTGGAAGTAGTAGTTGTTGGCGCCGCCGTGCGGCCCCAGCGCCGCGGTGCCGCCGCGGATCAGCAGCGTCTGGCCCGCCGCGTTGACGAAGTGCATGCCCTGCGTGCCGGGCCGCGAGATGGCCAGCACCGGCTCGCGCAGGCCCGCGGCCTGGAAGATGCGCAGCACCTCGCCGTCGTAATGGATGGCCCGCGGCAGGGGAAAGAGGTCGCGTTCCTTCTCGATCACCAGCACCGAGCGCCCGGCCGCGCCCAGCAGGTTGGCCAGCGTGGCGCCCGTGGGGCCCAGGCCCACGATGGCCACGTCGTAGACGGGTGGTCGTTCAGACATGCTGGTCTTCCTGCATGCGGCGGGCGACCTCGGCCTGCCATTGCGCGCGGCTCATGAACTTGGGGAAGCGCTTCGCGATGGCCTCGGCCTGCGCCAGGATGGCCTGGTCGCTCTGGGTCAGGTCGATGGGTTCGCGCAGCGGCTGCTCGCAGTACCAGGGCGTGTCCATGAACAGCTCCAGCCGGTTGCCCTCCGGGTCGCGGCAGTAGACCGAGACCGCATTGCCGTGCGTCACCGGCAGCATCTCGCTTGCGCCCTCGGCCAGCAGCCGGTCATGGAAGGCGCGCAGCGTCGCCACGTCGGGCACCCGGAAGGACAGCTGGTTGACCACGTTGAAGGCCATGTCCGCCGGCCGGCCGGTGGCCAGTACCAGCTGGTGGTGCTCGCTGGGGTCGCGGCTCAGGAAGACCAGCTGCACCGGGCCGAGGTCGCCCGCGTCGGTCTGGGTGAAGCGCAGCGCCTGCTTGTAGAAGCGCGCCATGCGGGGCAGGTCGGTGACGTACAGCCCGATGTGGCTGAACTGCAGTTGCAACGGTTGGGGAGGGGTCAACTTTGTCTCCATGCGAGAACGGACTGTTTCGCCAGTCCTTCGATGGACCAAATAATATTGTGATTATCGTATTTTGACAATGAACAATGTATTCGTATGATCCGGCCCCGTGCAATTTGCACGCGTTCGCAAACGGAGACATTCATGACCATCCTCAAAAGGCTCGCCGCTGGCGCGGCCGCCCTGCCGCTCGTCGCGGCCCTGGCCCTGGCCCTGGCGCCCACCGGTGCGGGCGCCCAACCCGACTACCCCAGCAAGCCGGTGCGCATCATTGCCCCCTTCCCCGCGGGCAGCGGCCCCGACGCCAACGCCCGCGAGCTGGCCGCGGAGCTGACCAAGATCCTGGGCCAGTCCTTCTATGTGGAGAACCGCCCGGGTGCCTCCAACATCATCGGCACCGAAGTGGCGGCCAAGGCCGCCAACGACGGCTACTCGCTCTACATCGGCACCACCAGTTCGCTGTCGGTTGTGCCGCACCTCTACAGCAAGCTGCCCTTCAATGCCGAGCGCGACTTCGCGCCCATCAGCCTGCTGGGCGTGCTCAACACGGGGCTGATCGCCACGCCCTCGGTGCCGGCCAGGGACGCGCGCGAACTGGTCGCCCAGCTCAAGGCCAAGCCCGATTCGGTCACCGTGGCCACGCAGGGCATCGGCAGCTATTCGCACCTGTCGGCCGTGTGGTTCAACAGCGTGGCAGGCGTGAAGTCGAACCTCGTGCCCTACAACAGCAACAGCCCCTACGCCGACCTGCTGGCCGGGCAGATCCAGCTGATGTTCGACGGCCTGCCCGCGGCGGCCACCAATGTGCAGGCGGGCAAGCTCAAGCTGCTGGCCATCACCGGCCGCGAGCGGCATCCGAGCTTTCCCAACGTGCCTACCTTCGCCGAGCAGGGCCTGCCCGACTACACGCCCATCGCCTGGCAGGGCCTGCTGGCGCCCGCCGGCACGGCGCCGGCCATCCTGGAGAAGCTGAGCGCGGCCATGGCCAAGGTCTGCCAGTCGCCGGAGCTGGCCAAGAAGTGGCGCGACTACGGCGGTGAACTGCGCTGCAACACGCCCGCTGAATTCACCGCTTTCATCCAGGCCGACCGGGCGATGTGGGGCAAGGTGGTGCGCGCCGCGGGCGTGAAGCTGGACTGACGGCCCGACAGACAGAAAGAGAAAGCGGGCCGTGCGGACGCCACGCCCGCGCCGGAGGGTGAGGCGCGTCCGTATCCCGTCGAGGGTTGCTGCGCGGTAGCGCAACGAGGCAGAGACAACCTGCGGCCCCGATAAGCACGGGCCGGCCAAGAAATGCCTGCGGCAGGTGGCATGCCGCTTGCATCACATCATGTATCCAAGAATGGATGCTTGAACATGGTGCACGAAGCCGCTTCTCCCGACGCCTTGATCCGCCCTTTTGCGGCCGCTGGTTCCGCTCACGTACCAGCGCCCCAGCCGGCCCCGCATGGTCAGCCCGAGGCGGCCTGGATCAGCCGTCCGGCCACGCCCATCGCCGGTGCAGAGGCCGGTCCGCTCGGCGGCCTGCGCTTCGCCGTCAAGGACAACATCGACGTCGCCGGCCTGCCCACCACGGCGGCCTGTCCGGCCTTCGCGTACGCACCCGAGGTGCACGCCACCGTGGTGCAGCGCCTGCTCGATGCCGGTGCCTCGGTCGCCGGCAAGACCAACCTCGACCAGTTCGCCTGCGGCCTCAACGGCAGCCGCTCGCCCTACGGCGCGGTGCCCAACAGCTTCGACGCGCGCTACGTCTCCGGCGGCTCCAGCTCGGGCTCGGCCTATGCGGTGGCCACCGGACAGGTGGACTTCTCCCTGGGCACCGACACCGCCGGCTCCGGCCGCGTGCCGGCGGGGCTCAACAACATCGTGGGCCTCAAGCCCAGCAAGGGCCTGATCAGCGCGAAGGGCGTGGTGCCGGCGGCGCAGAGCGTGGACTGCGTCTCCATCTTCGCGCCCACCGTGGCGCTGGCCGCCCGGGTGCTGGCCTGCGCCATGGGGCCGGACGCGGGCGATCCGTACTCGCGGCGGCTCGAGCTGGCGCGCACGCCGCTGCCGGCGCGTTTCCGCTTCGGCGTTCCGCAGCCGCTGGAATTCCATGGCGACGCGCTGGCCGCCGCCGCCTTCGAGCGTGCCGTGGCGCAGCTGCGCGAGCTGGGCGGCGAGCCGGTGCCCGTCGACTACGCGCCCCTGGCCCGTGCCGCCGGCCTGCTCTACGACAGCGCGCTGGTGGCCGAACGCTATGCCGCGGTGCGTCCCTTCTTCGACGCGCACGAGTCCGAGGTGATCGAGCCGGTGCGCGGCATCCTGGCGCGCGGCCGCGCCTTCAGCGCCGCCGACCTGGTCGATGCGCAGACCGAACTGCATGCGCTCGGCCAGCAGGCCGCGGCCATGTGGTCCAGCATCGACCTGCTGCTGGTGCCCACCGCGCCCACGCACTGCACGCTGGACGCGATGCGCGCCGAGCCGGTGCGGCGCAACAGCGAGCTGGGCCACTACACCAACTTCGTCAACCTCCTGGACTACGCGGCCCTGTCGGTGCCCGCCAGCATCCGGCCCGACGGCCTGCCCTTCGGCGTGACCCTCATCGGGCCCTGCGGCAGCGACTTCCGCCTGGCCGAGCTGGGCCAGCGCTTCCATCACGCCACCGGCCTGCCGATGGGCGCGACGGGCGGCCCGCTGCCGGCGCCGGAACCGCCGGTCTGGCCGCCGCTGGCCGAGGCCGAAGGCATGTCCATCGCCGTGGTCGGCGCGCACCTCACGGGCATGCCGCTCAACCGGCAACTGGTCGAACGCGGCGCCGTGCTGGTCGAGGCCACGACGACCGCGCCGCACTACCGCCTGTATGCGCTGCCGGGCACCACGCCGCCCAAGCCCGGCCTGCAGCGCGAGCCCGGCCGCGGCGTGCCGATCGCGCTGGAGGTGTGGCGCGTGCCGTGCGCCGAAGTCGGTGCCTTCCTGGCGCAGATCCCGCCGCCGCTGGGCCTGGGCAGCGTCGAGCTGGCCGACGGCCGCTGGGTGCACAGCTTCATCTGCGAGGCCCATGCGCTGCAGGGCGCCGAAGACGTCAGCGCGCATGGCGGCTGGCGGGCCTACATCGCCTCGCGCAGTGCCTGAGGCCCACGCGTTCCGCAGGCACCGTCGTTCCTCATTCCGTCCCTTCTTCCGTTCACCCGCAGGAGTCTTCGCATGAGCCCCACGTCCTCCTTCCGTCCCTCCCGCCGCCATGTGCTGCAGGCCGGCGGTGCCGCCCTCGGCGCGCTGGCCGCGCCCGCCATCGTGCGGGCGCAGGGCGGCCCCAAGCTGCGCATCGGCTACTGGCCGGTGGCGGCGGGCCTGCCCTTCTTCGCCGCGGTGGAGAAGGGCTACTTCAAGGAGGCGGGCCTGGACGTCGAGCCGCTCAAGTTCGCCGGCGCCCAGCAGGTGATGGAGGCCATGCTCTCCGGCCGCTCCGACGGCAGCGCCAACGGCACCGGCAGCGCCAACCTGGCCATCGGCGAGATCGCGCAGCCGGGCCTGTTCAAGATCTTCTGCACCAATCCCAGCAACGCCAAGTTCGTGCTGGAGGAATTCCTGGTGCCCAAGGACAGCCCCGTCAAGAGCGTGGCCGAGCTCAAGGGCAAGCGCGTGGCCTCGGGCCCCGGCATCCAGAACGTGACGCTGGCCAAGACCATGCTGGAGCGCGCCGGCGCCGGCCCCATGAGCGTGACCGAGCTGCCCATCGGCCAACACGTGGCCGCGCTCGCCGCCGGCCAGGTCGACGCCGTCTACACGCTGGAGCCCACCGGCACCGTGGGGCGCCTCAACGGCACCACGCGCGTGCTGGAGGCCGGCGTGGTGGCCCACTACATCCTGGGCGACCCGATGGCGCCCTGGCACGGCGGCTCGGCCAGCCTGACCACCGAGTTCATCAAGAAGAACCCCGAGGTCGCGAAGAAATACATCGCCGCCTACAAGCGCGGCATCGAGCTGGTGCGCAACAACCCGGCCGAGGCGCGGCAGTACATGAAGGGCTACACCGCCATCGAGGGCGCGCTCACCAACGAGGTGCCGCTGGCCTCGTACATGCTGCACGACGAGTTCAAGCCCGCCGACATCGCCTACTTCCAGAAGTTCTTCGACCTGTTCACCGAGAAGGGCATCTTCGAGAAGAAGGTGGCGGTGGAAGGTCTGCTGTACCGGGGCTGAACGCCATGAACGCGCCGACCTCCGCCGCCGCGGGCGCCTGGAAGCCGCCCGCCGCCGACGCCGCTGCGGCACTGCCCCGGCCGCCGGTGTGGAACAAGCTGCTGCCGGCCATCGGGCCCATCGCCCTCTTCGTGCTGTGGGACCTGGTGGTGCGGCTGGGCTTCATCAAGCCCATCCTGCTGCCGCCGCCGCTGGCCACCTTCCAGACCCTGGTGACGGGGCTGGCGGGCGGGCCGCTGCTCAACGACTTTCTCGTCACCGTGTGGCGCACGCTGCAGGCCTTTCTGATCGCCGCGGCGGTCGGCATGCCGCTGGGCGTGCTGCTGGGCAGCAACGAGAAGGCGTACCGCAGCGTGGAGTTCCTGATCGACTTCTTCCGCTCCACGCCCTCGTCGGCGCTGATCCCGCTGTTCCTGATGATCTTCGGCACCTCGGACATCAACAAGGTCGCCATCGCCGCCTTCGGCGCGCTGCTGATCGTGGTGTTCAACAGCGCCTACGGCGTCATCAATGCCCGCAAGCAGCGGGTGATGGCCGCCAAGGTGATGGGCGCCACGCGCTGGCAGATCTTCAAGGACGTGCTGCTGTGGGAAAGCCTGCAGCCCAGCTTCGTGGGCCTGCGCTCGGCGGTGTCGATGGCCCTGGTCATCGTCATCGTGGCCGAGATGTTCAT
>NZ_LDSL01000144.1 GCF_001476815.1 Pseudacidovorax intermedius
TCCTGGGAGGCGGCGCCGGCGCCGGCGGACTGGTCCAGCGTGCGGCCCAGGTGGCTGACGATGTTGGCGAAGCGCCCGGACAGGGAGGCGATGGCGGCCTCCATCTGGCCGCGCGAGGACTCGATCTGGCCGGACCACACCGGCGCCAGGTCGCCGCCGAAGGACTCGAAGCCGGCCAGCAGTTGTTCCAGCTGCGCCTGGGCGCGCAGGCGGCGGCGGCGCTCGGCGCGCTCGCCCACGACGCCCGCCACCAGCAGCGCCGCGGCGCACACGCCACCGGCAATGCTGGCGCCCGACACGGCCAGGCTGCACACGGCACCCAGCCCTCCCAGTGCCGCCAGGCCGGGGTTTGCCAGATCCGCGAGGCGATGCGTCGCTGCCTTCATGAACTCCTCTCGCCCCGTGCGGGCACGTTCGTCGGTGGATGGACGCTGGCGGCAGGGCCGTCCGGCGTCGCGGAGCGCCGGGGTGGCACTGTGGACGGAACGTTAAGCGCGGGGTCGCCGAAGCCGAGGGACTGGACTGACCGTCCGGCGTCCTCGAAAAGGACATAAACGTGAACAATTGTTTCAGATGCTTACAGTCTTGTGCGAGCAAGAAGCTTTGGCCGTCCAATCGCACCAGGGCATTCAAAGAGGGAACAAGACATGGCAAGTTCGAAGCGTGATCTGGCCTGCCGGGACGAGCACCGGGCGGACCTCGTTCCGGTGCTGCTCCGGCTGCTCACCGCCCAGGTAGGCAGCGAGGGGCATGGCGTGGCCGGCCTCCTGCGCGGATCGGGATTCGGGCCGGAGGACCTGCTCACGCCCGGCTTCAACATTTCCTATCGGCAGTGCGTGGACGTGCTGCGCCGTGCCGGCGCGGGCGGCCGGCTGGCGCTGGAGGACGGCGTCCGCCTGGGGGCGCGTCTGAACGTCGTCTCCCTCGGCAAGCTCGGCCTGGGCATGATGGCCAGTGCCGACACGGGCGATATGTTCCGCCTGCTGACGGCGTTCCACCGCGTCGGCGGCTTCCCGCTCGCGCTGCAGGAAGTGCGCACGGGCGGCCATGTCGACGTGGAGGTGCAGCCGTCGCTGAGCGACCCGGACATTCAGCCTTTCCTGGTCGGCTACACGGTGTCGGCGCTGCTGGGTCTGGCGCGGCAGGTGGCGGGCCCAGGCTTCCGGGTGCGCGGCGTGTGGCTGGCCCTGCCCCGGCCGGCGGACGTGCGATGGATGGAGCGCGCCCTCGACTGCCGCGTGGACTTCGAGGCCGGCAGCCACTGCCTGAGCCTGGCGCCGGCGCCGCTGCCCATCGCCACGGCCGACCGCTGTGTGGCGCAGCGCATGCGGGAACTGCTTGCGCAGATCAGCCCGCGCGAGCCCCTGCTGGACCACGGCGCGGCCGTGGCACAGGTGATCCGCCGGCACGGCGCCGCGGTGCCGACGCTGGCCCAGATCGCCCAGGCCCTCAACATGACCGAGCGCACGCTGCGGCGCAAACTGGCCGACCAGGGCCTGAGCTACCGCAGCCTGCTGGCCGAGGAGCGCCGGCTGCGCACCCTGGCACTGGTGCGTGGCACCCATGCGGCCATGCACGACGTGGCCGAGCAGACCGGCTACGGCAGCCCGCGCAGCCTGCGCCGGGCCGTGCAGCGCTGGACGGGCCATGGCCCAAGCGCCGAGCGCCGGGTGGCGGCCTCGCACGGGATGGCGGCGGGCTTCGCCTGACCGGGCGCGCGCGCCCGTGCCGATGCGGCCAGGTCAGGCAGGGGGCCCTGGCTATCATTCGCCGCCATTTTTTGGACCGGCCGCGCCATGACCACCACCGAGATCTTCCTGATCGCCATGGCGATCATCTTCACCGTGCCCTACCTGGTGTGGCGGCTGGGCCGCACGGACTATGTGGCACCGCTGGTGGTGGTGCAGATCATCATGGGGGTGGTGCTGGGCCCGGGCGTGCTGGGCCGCTTCTTCCCCGAGTACCACGCCTTCGTGTTCACCGCGCCCGTGGTGCAGTCGCTCAACGGGCTGGCGTGGTGGGCGGTGAGCCTGTTCGTCTTCATCGCCGGGCTGGAGCTGGACCTGGGCATGACCTGGCGCCACCGGCGGGAAACCTCGATCACCGCGGCGCTGTCACTGGGCATGCCGCTGATCCTGGGCTGCGCGGTGGCCTTCGTGCTGATGACCATGGGCGGCTGGCTGGGACCGGCGGCGCAGCCCTGGCAGTTCGTGGCCGGCGTGGGCATGGGCTGCGCGGTGACGGCACTGCCGATCATCATCCTGCTGATGGAGAAGATGGACATCCTGCGCCAGCCGCTGGGCCAGCGCGTCCTGCGCTATGCCAGCCTGGACGACGTGGCGATCTGGGCCGTGCTGGCGGTGATCCTGATGGACTGGGCGCGAGTGGGCCGGCAGGTGGGCTTCCTGGCGCTCTTCGCGCTGGCCACCTGGGGCGTGCGCCGGCTGCTGGCGCGGCTGCCGGTGGCCGACCGCTGGTACGTGGGCATCGTGTGGCTGATCCTGGTGGCGCTGGGGGCGGACTGGGCCGGCCTGCACTACATGGTCGGCGCCTTCCTGGCCGGCGCGGTGCTGGAAGCCCGTTGGTTCGGCCAGGCCCAGGTCGACCAGCTGCGCCACCACGTGCTGCTGGTGATGATGCCGGTGTTCTTCCTGTCCACCGGCCTGCGCACGCAATGGGACATCGGCGGCGCGGCGGTCTTTCTGGGAGCGGCGATGTTGCTGGCGGCCTCGGTCACTGGCAAGCTGCTGGCCGCCCGCATGGCCGGCCGCGTGCTGGGCTGGCCGCCGGGCGAGGCCACCACCATCGGCTGGCTGCTGCAGACCAAGGGCCTGATCGAGATCATCTTTGCCAACATCCTGCTGGACAAGAAGATCATCACCCACGAGACCTTCACGGCGCTGCTGCTGATGGCGGTGTTCAGCACCATGCTGACGGTGCCCATCGTGTACCCGCGGCTGCAGAAGGCGCGCGAGCGGTTGAAGCGAGCGGGCTGAGGGCGCCTGCCGCGGGCCGCTGTCGCGGCTCGGCGTCTGCGCGGCGTCTGCTCGGCGCACATCGAGGCGCCGCCGTGCGTTCAGCCGGCCGCCTGGTCGTCCTGCTGCCTGGCCGGGTCGCCCCGGCCGTCGTCGCGCTTGATGAAGCTGATCTTGCCGTTGGGCTCGAGCACCGCCCAGTCCACGTCGCGCATGCTGGCGATGCCGGCGAGCCGCATCTCGGATTCGATCTCGGACCGGGTGAGCCTGTCGCGCCGCAGGCTGTGCGCCAGCAGCCGGCCATGCTGGATGATGACGCGGGGCTCGCCCTCCAGCAGCCGGGCCGCCTTGGGCGACAGGTAGGAAGCCCAGCTCAGCACCAGGCCCCAGAAGGCGAAGGTGCAGATGGCCAGCGTGGCGCCGGTCAGGCTGAAGTCGTTCTGCGTGA
Source organism: Pseudacidovorax intermedius (assembly GCF_001476815.1). Taxonomy (GTDB): domain Bacteria; phylum Pseudomonadota; class Gammaproteobacteria; order Burkholderiales; family Burkholderiaceae_C; genus Xenophilus; species Xenophilus intermedius_A. Next base: position 3,424 of record NZ_LDSL01000144.1, read on the forward strand.
TGCCCTGCTGGATCAGGTCGCCGACGACGACCATGACGATGAACTCGAAGGGCGTCATCTGCCCCAGCTCGCGCTTGCCGAGCACCCGCACCAGCAGGTACACGACGGCGAACATGACGGTGGCGCGGACGACGACTTCCATCAGGGCAGCACCCGCATCTGGCGCGGGGCGCGCAGCAGCACCCGGTCGCCGTCCATGACTTCCAGCTCGCCCGATAAGGTGCCGTGCAGGCGCGGGTTGACCTGGGCCGAGATCTTGACCAGCCGTTCCTTGCCGGCGGCCAGCGGGCCGAAGTCGAGCTGGAACCGCTCGCCGTCGCTGCTCTCGGATTCGGGCTGCGGAACCATGGCGTTGATGGTCACCTCTCGCCACAGCGCGGCGGGCACGCCGATCCGCAGCGTGGCGATGTCGCTGCCGGCACGGACCCGCAGGCGCGTCTCGTAGAAGTCGCCCGTGCGGATGGTGGTGGGCATCTCGACGTCGAGGGAATGCGGGGGGCCGTCGGCACGGTAGGTGTCGCGCTGCATGCCTGCGTGGCCCAGCACGCCGGAGAGGCCGAGCGTCACGACGGTGCTGAGGATGAGCAGGGACAGCGGATTGGCATGGCGCGACAGTCCGCCGCGCGGCAGGGTGTGCGGGCGAAGGATGCCGTCCGGTGGGTGGTGGAAAGGGTCGGGCTCGGCCATGGTCGCGATACGGTAGCTGCGTCACCATGGCGATGCATCGGCATAGCCGGCGTCAGTGGCGAACGCATTCGACTGCCGGTTGAGCAAGCGACAAGTAACTGGAGTCGTTTAAAAATAAGTTAACGGCAAACTCAACCATCCACTACAAACTGCTTAGCACGTACGATGAGCTTCCTTCGGCCGTTAACTTATTTTCTGCTGATGCCCGACCAGCCCGTACCCTCGCCCGTCACTGCGCCTTCCAGCCGTCACTGGACCTCGTTCCGGCAGGCCTTCGATGCCTGGCTCGCCGACCAGCAGAACGCCGGCGTCCTGCGCCGGCCCGGCGCGCACGAGGTATACCAGGCCATGTGGGACAGTTTTGCCACGTGGTGCCTGTCCCAGTCGCCCCCGGTCACGATCCGGAACCTCCACCTGCAGGACCTGCAGGCCTTCCAGGCCGCCCGCTATGGCCGCAAGTCCTCGGACCAATCGCTGTCACCGCGCTACGCGCTGCGCCTGAGCCGGCTGATCGAGCGCGTGCTCGGCCACCATGCGAGCCGAACCGCCAGCCGCCCCAACCGCGCGCCCGGCGACTGGATCCGCGCCAATCCCACGGTGCGCTATGCCGAGGCCGGCCGTGAAGATCCGCCGCCCGAAGTGCTGTCGCCGGCGGAGGCCCGCCAGCTGGTCGCCTACCTGTCCGAAGCCCGGCCACGGCCGGGCCGCGCGACCGCGGCGCTCGATGCCCTGCCCTGGCAGGACTTGCGCAACCGCACGTCCGTCGCGTTGCAGCTCGGTGCCGGACTGGCGCCCGGCGACGTGCGCGCCCTGACCCTGGCCTCGCCGGTCCGCAACGGCGTCGGCCCGCAGGCGCGGCCCTGGCTGCTGCGAGTGCCGGCCAACGGCACGGTGCGGGCGCGCGAGACGCCCATCGCCCCCTGGGCGGCAGAGCTACTGCACCATTGGCTGGAGGTCCGCTCGGCGGCGCGCATCGCAGGCGACTTCCTCTTTCCCTCCACCCGCACCGGCAAGCCCTGGCTCGCGGACTCGCAGTACCAGTGTGCCCGCAAGGTGCTCGACGCCGCGGGCATCGGCCAGCGGCCGGGCGCCGGCGGCTCCTACCGCCTGCGCCATACCTTCGCCGTGCGGCAGCTGCGGCGGGGCACCTCGCCCGACCTGCTCGCGCGGTGGCTGGGCGTGGAGCCGGTGGAGATGAAGCGCTACGAGTCACCAGGCCCGGCGCCGGCCCCGGTGATCTGACGCCGCCGCGCCGGTCAGGCCCACAGCGACACGCCCGCCCACGCCAGGCAGGCCATTCCCACCGCCACGGTCGCCAGCCAGCCCGTCCACTGCCAGCGTCGCGGCAGCACGAAGCGGCCCATCACCACCGGCGCCGAAGCTGCACGCATGACGCCGGCCATGATCGGCACGGCCAGCACAGCATTGATGATGGCGGCCCACACCAGTGCATCCAGCGTCTCGATGCCCAGCGCGTTGAGTGCCATGCCGCTGCCCATGGCGGCGGCGAGCAGGGCGTAGAAGCCGGGCGCCTCGCGCAACCGATGGGCCAGACCGCGCCGCAGGCCGAGCAGGTCGGCGCAGGCATAAGCCGTGGAGCCGGCCTGCACCGGCAGCGCGAGGAGCCCGGTGCCCACGATGCCCAGGGCGAGCAGCGCGAAGGCACCCTGTCCCGCGACCGGCTTGAGGGCCTGCGCCGCCTCGGTGGTGCTCGTGATCTGTGTCTGTCCGCTGGCATGCAGCGTGGCAGCCGCCGCCAGCACCACCGACAGCGCGATGGCATTGGCGAAGGCCATGCCGATCCATGTGTCGGCGTGGAGCCGGGCCAGGGCCGACCCGGCCTGCCGCGGCGCCTGCGTCGGCAGCTGGCCACTGCGACGGCCGCCAAGTTCCTCCACCTCCTGCGCGGCCTGCCAGAAGAACAGCGACGGGCTGATGGTGGTGCCGAGGATGGCCACCAGCAGCCGCACGCCGTCTGCCCAGAGCGCCAATGTCGGCACCACCAGCCCGCGCAGCGCCGCGGGCCAGTCGACCCCGGCCACCATGGCCACCGCCGCATAGGAGAACAGGGAGAGCGTCAGCCACTTCAGCACACTGGCATACCGCGCATAGGGCATCAGCACCTGCAGAAGCAGCGAACCCGTGCCGAAGAACGCGCCCCACAACCCGCGCGGCGCACCGACGGCCGTGTGCGCCACATCCGCCATCGCGCCGAGGTTGGCCGTGACATTGGCCGCATTGGCCGGCGTGGCCTCGGACGTCGCCGCCGTTCCCCCCGCATGACGACAGGCATGCCCGCGACGCGCTGACAGCGGTGTCCCGCTGTCGGCGGCAACCTCGTCGGCCTTTGTTTCCTCCGCCGTCGACGCGTGCCTTGCGGCCGCGCTGTCGCGGCGTTTCCGAAAGGTCGACATGGCACGCGTCACCGGTGTCCTCTTCATCCTGCTGGGACTGGCTCTGGCCGCCGCGGGCGGCTGGCTGCTCTCGCTGGGCGGCAGCGTCTACTACCTCCTGGCGGGGCTGGCCATGGCAGCCACCGGCGCGCTGCTGCGGCGGCGTTCGGTGGCAGCGCTGTGGCTTTACGCCCTGCTGCTCCTGGTCTCGGCGGCCTGGGCCGTGTGGGAGGTGGGCGTGGACTGGTGGCCGCTCGCCGCGCGGCTGGACGTGCTGTTCGTGCTCGGCCTGTGGCTCGTGCTGCCGTGGATGCGGCGGGCGCTCGAGCAGCCGCGGGTCGGCACCCGCCCGTCGCTGACGCGGACGCGCACACCGGGCATGGCCCCGGCACGCGGGGCGCTCGGCTTCGTTCTCGCGGCCTCGGCCGTGCTGGCGGTCGCGTCCTGGTTCCGCAACCCGCAGGCCATCGACGGCAACCTGCAGGCCCGTGCGGCCGCCACACCGGCCGCCACCGACGCCCCCGCGCCGACCATTCCGCCCGGCGAGTGGCATGCCTACGGCCGCACCGGCGAAGGCCAGCGCTACTCGCCGCTGTCGCAGATCGCCGCCACCAACGTGGACGGCCTGAAGCTCGCCTGGGAATACCAGACAGGCGACGTCCGCGGCAAGCCCGGCGACCCCGAGGAGACGACCTTCGAGGTCACACCGCTGAAGATCGGCAACCGCCTGTTCCTGTGCACACCGCACCAATCCGTGATCGCGCTCGACGCCACCACCGGCAAGCAGGTGTGGCGTTTCGATCCGCAGATCGCCGGCGACCTCGCGCTGCAGCACCTGACCTGCCGCGGCCTGTCGTACCAGGCCGCCGCGGTGCCGGCAGCAAGCGGCAATGCGGCCACTGCCCAACCCCAGCCAGCGGTGGCCGCGGCAGCACCCGAGCCCGCGCGGCCCGGCGCCGGCACGGCCGCCAACCCGGCGCCGACGACCGCCCCCACGGACGCGGGCTCGACGCAGGACAACGCGAACGCGTCCGCCCTCCCCTTGCCCGTCGCCGCCCGGCAAGGACCGACGGCGCCCAGTTGTCCGGCCAAGCTGTTCATGCCCACGGCCGATGGGCGCGTCATTGCCCTCAATCCGGACAACGGCGCCGTCTGCGCCGACTTCGGCCGTGGCAGCGGACAGATCGACCTGTGGCGGCACATGCCCAACGTGCGCCCTGGCGCCTACTACTCGACCTCGCCCGTGGTGGTGACCGCGCGGCTCGTCATCGTGGGCGGCACGGTGCTGGACAACGCGTCCACCAAGGAACAGTCGGGCGTGATCCGTGCCTTCGACATCCGCACCGGCGACCTCGTGTGGAACTGGGATTCGGGCAACCCCGAAGACACTGCGCCGTTGCCGCCCGGCCGCACCTACACGCCCAACTCGCCCAACAGCTGGTCCATCTCGTCGGTGGACGAGACGCTGGGCCTGGTCTACATCCCCATGGGCAACCAGCCCCCGGACCAGTGGGGCGGCCGGCGCAGCGAGGCGGTGGAGCGCTATTCGTCGTCGGTGGTCGCACTCGACCTGGCCACCGGCCGCGTGCGCTGGCATTTCCAGACCGTGCACCATGACCTGTGGGACTACGACGTGCCCGCCCAGCCCACGCTCGTCGACCTGGACATGGGTGGCCAGCGCGTGCCGGCCCTGGTGCAGCCGACCAAGCAGGGCGAGCTCTTCGTGCTGGACCGCCGCACGGGCCAGCCACTGCTGCCCGTGACCGAGGTGCCGGCGCCGCAGGGCGCGGCCGAAGGCGACCACACGGCGCCGACGCAGCCCCGGTCGGCCCTGTCCTTCGAGCCGGCGCCGCTTACCGAGCGCAGCATGTGGGGCGCGACGATGTTCGACCAGCTCGCCTGTCGCATCGCCTTCCACCGGCTGCGCTACGAGGGGCGCTTCACCCCGCCGTCGGAGCAGGGCTCGATCATCTATCCGGGCAACTTCGGCGTCTTCAACTGGGGCGGCATCGCGGTCGATCCGCAACACGGCTGGGCCTTCACCACGCCGACCTACCTCGCCTTCGTGTCGAAGCTGGTGCGCCGCCATGACGAAACCACGCTGATGGTGCAGGAGGGCGGCCCGCCCAAGGGCTCGCTGCCGGCCTTGAACGAGAACTTCGGCGCCCCGTTCGCGGCCTCGATGAAGCCGTTCATGTCGCCCGTCGGCCTGCCCTGCCAGGCGCCGCCCTGGGGCTACGTGGCCGGCGTGGATCTGCGCAGCGGCCAGGTGGTGTGGAAGCACCGCAACGGCACCGTGCGCGACCTGTCGCCGCTGCCGCTGCCCTTCAAGATGGGCGTGCCCGGCATCGGCGGGCCGATGATGACGGCCGGCGGCGTGGCCTTCTATTCCGGCGCGCTCGACAACTATGTGCGCGCCTACGACGTGCGCACCGGCCGCCAGCTCTGGCAGGACCGCCTGCCCGCGGGCGGCCAGGCGACGCCCATGACGTACACCGGCGAGGACGGCCGCCAGTATGTCCTGGTCGTGGCCGGTGGGCACGGCTCCACCGGCACCAAGCCCGGGGATTCGGTGCGCGCCTATGCCTTGCCGGCGGTGCCGCAGTGAGGGGAACGGCGCTGCCCCTGCCCAGCACCGGGCTGGGCTGCGGGGAGGCCATAGGCCGCGACGCCCGGCCAACGCGGCGTCCGACGGCACGGGGTGAATCGTCCGACGGTGGCCGCCAGAGGCGGTCCTAGTCTGGGTGAAGCCGGTGCACTTGCAGGTGCCGGCCTCTGCCAACAAGGACCACCCATGAACATCCAGAATCCGCTCCGCCACTCCCACCTGCGCTGGGCCGCCGCGCTCGCCATGGGCGCTGCCCTGCTGCAGCCCTGTGCCGCGCAAACGGCCCAGACGGCGCCCACCGCTCCCGCCGCGCCGCAGCCGCCGGCACAAACCGCCACGGCCCAGCAGTCGCCGGGTGTCGCCACGGCCGACCAGCGCATGATGCGCGACCTGGCCCAGGCCAACCTGGCCGAGATCGAGACCGGCCGCATGGCGCAGGAAAAGGCAGCCAGCGATCAGGTCAGGCAGTTCGGCGCCCAGATGGTGGAAGACCACCGGAAGGCGCTCACCGAGCTGCAGACCCTGGCGACGACGAAGAACGTGGAACTGCCGTCGGAGCCCGATGCCAAGCACAAGCTGATCGCCGCGGGCCTCAAGCCGCTCAGCGGCGACACCTTCGACAAGCAGTACATGCGCATGGTGGGCATCAACGACCACAAGCAGACGCTGGAGAAGCTGCAGCGCGTGCAGCGCGAAACCGGCGACAGCGACCTGCGTGCCTATGCCGCCAAGACCATTCCGGTCGTACAGAAGCACCTGGCACATGCGCAGGGCATCCATGGAGCGCACGACAGCGGCAAGAAGCGCGGCAACGCGAAGTGATGCCTCGATCCTGCGGGGAGAACAGCGGTGCCCTCCCCGCTTGCTTCGTGAACGGCGCCACATGCCCATCCTGATCGCGGCCCGTTGCCCCAACACCGTTCGGGCCGAGCCCGACGAAGCTTCGGCAAAAGCGCTCTGCGTCTTCGAAGAATTCAGGAAACGGCAAGCTTGAAGCGCAAAGGACACTGACTGGCATCGGGCCCCGTGGCCCGTTGTCTTTTCCGGCCCGTCGCCCCAGAGGCTCACACCGCCGTTGCTGGATCTTGCCACCCGGCTGCCCCAGGCAGCCGCCGCGTCTGCCGAAGCCGGTCCGGCGACAGTGCGAGCAACGCCCGCCGGTCCTGCGCCGGAAGCCCGTGAGCACAACATGCCAGCAGCCGCTTGACCGCCTTGTAGACGCCACCGCGGCTCAAGCCGGCGGCCCGCGTGTCGGTCGGGTCGAACAGCAGCGGCAGGTGGGCGTTGGCGGGATCGCAGGGGTCGGCGGGCAAGCCGCAGCTTTGCAGCAGCATCGACAGGGCGGACACCAGAGGGGCGGGTACCGGCCGCGCCGCCAGGCGTTCGGCTTGCCGCGCCCTCGTGTTGAGTTGCCACTGCGTGCTGCCGCCGCCGGCCTGCGCTTCGGGTACGACCGACGCGCGGCGCCGAAGGTCGCCGCAACGGGCCAGTGCCAGTTCTCCAGGCCGCAAGCCGGTGGCCTGAAGCCATTCCGTGGCCCGCTGGGCACGGTGCAGGCCGCGACTTGCGGGCCTGCGCCCGGACAGGTGGCGGGCCAGTGCAGCTAGATCGGGGACACCGCTCGCATCGTCGCTGCTGCTCACAGCGTTGTTGGCCGCGACTTGTGGCTCCGCCGGCTCTGTCGCCCAGGCGCCTTCGCGGGCTTCTGTCGGCGCCGTGGCCCCGGGCGTCGCACTGGGTGGAGCCATCACCGCCGGATCGGGCGCGCTGCGATGGCCCGCAGACGTTTCCGTCGCCTGGCTTTCCTCTTCGGTGAGGCTCATAGCCTGCGCCGCTGCCGCCGATGCGAGCCCGGGCGAGGGATCGGCAGACAGATACCCCACTCGATGCAGGAAGCGGAACAGGCTGCGCAGCGCCGCGACGCAGCGTTGCAGCGAGGCGGGGCTCAGCGGACCCTCCAGGGGCCGCCAAAGGGGAGACCAGCGCTCCTGGTGACGCGGCCCGCACCATTCGGCCGGCGGGGTGCGCAGGAAGTCCACGAAGGCCGCACAGTCCCCGGCATCGACCGAGGACAGCGCCCTCCCCCGCTCCAGCACGGCCCAGAGCACGAGGCGTTCGGCCTCCTTCCGGTAGGCACGGCGCGTCTCCGCGGAGGCGCCATCGCCCCTGCGGCGGCCGCAGGCTGCCAGCCAGGCATCGATGGCGGCCAGATCGTCGGCCGCGGCGATCCGGCACTGCGCCGCCGGGGCACGGAACCGCCCCTCCGTGCCCCGCAGGGACGGCGGGATCACGAGCTTGTCGAGCGGCCGCAGTGCCAGGGCAGGCGGCACCAGCGCCTCCAGCAAGGGCCGCGGCACCCGGGACATCGGGGAGAACACATGGGCGCCGAGCACCAGCCCCGTGTCCGCCTGGTGCACGCGCAGCCATTCGACGACACGCGCGGCCTTGGTCGGCCCCACGGCCGGCACCGCCCGCCACCAGCGCGCCCCGACCAGGTTGATGTGGACCGCCAGGTCCTGCAGGCTCGTGAAGCCCGCGGCCGCAATCCGTTCCGCCAGCAGAGGCCCCAGCCAGTCGCCCACCGGATCCGCAGGCCGCGGTGAGCGCGACGTCAGCCCTTCCAGCCAGGCCAGTGCTTCCAGCTGCCGCTCGATCAGCCGGCGGCGCTTGGACTGCCGCGCGGCGCCCTGCCCTCCTGCGCCGAAGGCTTCCTCATAAGCGGCGACCTGGTCCTCGATGGAGAAGTCCTCGAGCCCCCGTTCAGCGGCGAAGTCCTCGAGCGTCAGCGCGGCCGTCGCGGCCTCGTCCGAAGCGGCGCGGGCGTCCATGCGCACCAGCCGGGCCGTGCCGGGCCGCGCATGCCGGCGAGCGGCCGCGGCCAGCTCGTCGCGGTAGACCAGGATGGCGCGCCGGATGAGCCGGTCGTCGAGCCGGTCGTCCTCGCCCTGCATGTACCGCTTCCAGGCCTGGCGCTCGTCGATGCCCTGGATGACCGCGCGCATGAAGGCGAAGTGGCCACGGTGCAGCGCACGGGAACGGCGCGTGTCCCTGCGGCGCGGCAGGGCAGCTACCGATGTTGCCGCAGGTCTGGGCACTGCGGACCCATGGCTCTCCAGGCGCCCCTCTCCCCCGCCCTCCCCCGCAAGTCGAGCAGGCGCCGAGTCGCGGGACTGGTTGCCCGCGTTCACCACGTGCGCCGAATCGTCCGAGCCAGCATCGTCTACTGCCTTGCCAAGTCCACGCACACGCCCCGGCATTGCAGCCGTCGGCGCCTCGGAATGGGTGGGATGAACGGTATGAACAGGCATGCCATGGTCTTTGCGCATAGTTTATTATCAATACATCATTATTTGTGCAGCTTCCTCGTATTTTCCTGCGCACACTTCGAGTAGGTGCCATAAGTGCTTGTCAGCAAAAGCAGTTTTGAAATCAGCAGCTGTCTGGGCACGCGGCGAATGCCTATGGGTGGCCCACGGCACCGCTGACCACGATGGGCTTGGCGGCACGCACCAGAGGCTGGGCGTTGCCACTCAGCGGAGGCACCGGGCGCTAGGCGGCTGCGTCCGGCGATGTCCTTGCCAGCATCCGCCTCGACCGGCGGACGATGTCTTGGATCGCCACCGCCTCTGACGAAGTAGCGGATGGCAGCCAACAACATGGGAGCGGCCCTGCGTTTTGCTCGCCGAGTTGATACGTAGCGACATTCATTGGACGCTGGCCTGACGGATGCGGCAAAAGCGCTGTTTCCCCTATCCCCGAAGGACGAAGCGCAAGCAGATTAAGACGCAGTGACCATTGGCTTCCCGTTGTGCGTCCTGCGCCCGTCGGGCGTCAACGGATCCCGTTCACAAGAGGCGGCGCGTTCGGCGCTGCTTCTGATTGGGTGAGACACCGCCGACCGGCTTCTACCGCTTCATACCTCTGAGCACGGGGCGCGTCCTCCCGGACGGAACTCTTCCCAGTCTGTTGGAGCGCCGAACCATCGCGCGGCCCTTGTGCTACCAACCTTCCCGGCGGTGGCTGGCAGATGCGTTCACGGGCGACCGCGATTGACTACGCCGGCAGAAGTGCGGCGCACGCTCTGCACCTTCCCCGCCCTCAAGGGCCATCGCCCTTGCTGCCCTTTGCGCTCCAAGTCGTCGCGTGCGCCCGCGTCGTGGCAACACGCCGCGCCGCGTCGTCGTCTACCAAGCCCCACGCTGGCCGGTCACACGGTCTCAGGGCCCGCCACACTGACGCGGAAGCTGCGGCACCCGCCAACCGTCACGGCCACACACGGAGGCTGGCTGGCAAAAGGGCTGGCTCGGCAGCCGGCCAGCCTCTCACTCAGTCACCGCCAATCCAGCCGACGCATCGATCGAACTTGCATTTCGTCGAGCTGCGCCGGAATGGCCAATGATTGGCAGCCGCCATCGAGAGATCAGCACCCTCCCCTACTCGGCCTGAAGCGCGCTGACTCGACGTCAGCAACCCCGGAATAGCGCGCCAGACAAGTGGCTCCGCAACAAGAACTCGGCACACCGAACAGTCGTCACTGTCGCCCGGGACGCCCCAACCTTCCGGCGCCTCATTTCAGACCAAAGAAATGCGGCCTGCTATGAGCAGGCCGCATTGGCACGAGTTCATGGGCGTTGAACGGTTCAACACCCCCAAGGGACTCACTCAGAGTCCAGATGCCCCTGTAGCCAGGCAAGAAGGGCCGCCTGGCGCGCCTCGGTCAGAACGCCGGCATCGAAGCGCAAGGTGACACGGCCATCTGCCTCACCCGTCAGTACCGCGCCCTGCCCTGCCCTGCCGATGCGGCGCTCGGGCACGGGTGTTGAACGGTTCAACGGCTTCTGCGACTGCCCCAGCAGCACCTCCAGAACCTGCTTCGCGCTCAGCACCGCCTTTGCCGCCCGAAGCTCCTTTGCGCGGGCCACCAAACCTTCGGGATCGCGCTGCAGCACCTCACTGAGCGGCTGGGCCCAGCGGAACTGCACGTCCAGCGGAGACGGAAAAGCCTCGATCACCGAATCTGGCAGACGGGCGAGCGCAAGGCTTTTCGAGATCAGCGACAGGTCCACGCCCACCGACTCCGCCAGCTTGCGTTGCGACGCATACAGGCCGCTGTCCAGCGCCCGTCGGTACATCATTCCCTGCTCCCAGGCGCTCAGGTTCTTCCGGGCCCGGTTCTCGCGCTCCATGGCCTCGAACAGGCCCTTGTCGTCGATGTCGGCAATGATCGCCTGGACGGGCAACCCGAGTTCCAGGCAAGCGCGGTGCCGGCGGTGGCCGAAGACGAGTTCGTAGTCGGCATTGGCATCGGTGCCCGCCGCGAGGCCACGCACGCAGATGGGTTGGACGTTGGTACCACTCGCCGCGATGTCCGCACGCAACTCCTCATAGGCCTTGTCGGCCAGCGCGTCGGCATGGCGGTTGGCCCAGCGAGAGGCGCGGATCCGGCGGGGATCCAGCGCCTTCATCGGCACCGCACCGTCGAAGGCGCGCAGTTTGAGTCGCAGTTCTTCCGCCTCTTTCACGGCTGCTGACTGCGAGGCCATGAACACCGCCATCGATCCTGGCGCCGTCTTCGGGCGCGCTTCCGGCAATGCTGGTGCAACCGCCGAAGCCACCGCCGGTGCTGTCGCGGTTTCGGCGGGCGCCGACGTGACGGGTGACGGGCTGGACTCCGCGACAGGCACCGGCCGCACGGGCGGCAACTGGATCAGGCTGGCCTTGGCTGCGAGTTTTTTACTCATCGGCGGGTCTCCTTAGTCGATGCCTGCACGGGTGTTGAACCGTTCAACGCCCCCACCTGCCCGTTCCACACGGCGCGAATGGAACCTTCAATCTGGCCCACGAAGCTGTCGTAGGCATCACGGGCGCGCTTGAACGTCCGGGCGCTGCCGTCGTAGCGCGACACGTCGTACACGGTGCCGAATTCGGCACTGGCCACGCCGGTGACGGCTGTCTTGGGGATTTCCACGGGAAGCACCTTTTCGGCATAGGTCTGGCCGATCCACTGCCGGATGACCGTGCTGGCGGCGTCGGCCGAATCCACCCGAGCGAGCAGCACATGGATGAAGTCGAAGTGCTTGTCCAACCCGCGCTTGGTAAGCAACTCACCGGTGAGGTCCGAGAAGAGGCTCCAGAACTGCGAGGCAGAGGCAAAGTCCAGCGCGTTGGGCGGCAGCGGCATGATGATGCCGTTGGATGCCATGAAGGCATTGATCGTCGTGTACGACAGGGCAGGGGGGGTGTCGATGATGATGACGTCGTACTCGCTGCGCACGTCGTCGATGCCAAGGTCCAGCACCCGCCAGAACTCGAAGCCGGGTTCCTGGGTCTGCCGGGCCGGCAGCGCGAACTCTGCGCCGAACAGCACGGGTGCCGCGGCCACCAGGTCGATGCCATCCCAGTAGGTTGAGCGGATCGCGTAGCGAATCGACGTCTCCGTCCCCATGGCCAGAGGGAGGATGGTGTCCTGCTCTTCCACCTCCGTGTCAGGAAGGATGCCGAACAGCGTGGTGAGCGAGCCCTGCGGATCGGTGTCGATGACCAGCACCCGATGGCCAAGCAACGACAGACCCTGAGCCAGGGTCACGGCGGTGGTGGTCTTGGAGACGCCGCCCTTGAAGTTGCCGATGGAAATGGTGATGGCCTCGCCACCCTCAGGGCGCAGCCGATCCTTGCGGTATTCGCGCACCCATTGCCGCGCTTCGGCCAATGTGAACTCACGGCGGCTGCCGGAAGGATTGAGCCGGCCGCTTGGAAGGTCTCCCTTGCCGAGCCGGTGCGAGATGGAGCCCTTCTCCATCTCGAGCAGGGCCGCCAGCTGGGAGAGGCTGAAGCCGGGAGCCTCCTTGCGTGCCGTCGGCGCAAGCATGGCCGAGCGGATTTGCTCCATCATCGCCACGGCGCGTTCGGCCTGGGCGGCGATATCGGCGAGGCTGATGGGCCGAGGGGGGGGAAGAGGGGAAGATGCCATGTGAAACTCCTGAAGGCTGAAGTTTACCGAGGCACTTTACGGAAAAGCGTGTTTCGCTCGAGAAAACGTCAAGAAGCACACATTTGGTGGCTTTCTCTTCTTCTTGGGCTCAGTTGCCGTTTAGGAATAGTCTAGAACCCTTCAATTCCTTTAATACCTTTAGGGAGAGAAATCTTATTTAAAATCAAACACTTACTTCAACCTGCATGCAGGCACGCGGGACGCTTTGGAGAAGCGGCGGGAACGCCAGGCAGGGAAGACAGGAAACTCTGGAGAGTTTTCGGTAGCCGAGGTGAGTGCATTCGTGATTCTGTGAACTCCTCTGTGATGGCTTTCAGGTGAGGGTTTTCGGGAGCGCATCGTTGGGGTGAGCATGGTTGCGCGAGGACTGGAGGCGACAGGCGCGCATCGGCGCCCGATCGCGGGCTGCCAGACTTGGTGGAAGGGGGCTTTTCCGCGTCAGCCTGTCCGATCCGGGGAAGCCGAGCCATGCGGCCCGGCCAAAATCCCGAAAACTCTCCGTTTGGATTTGCCGCCCAAGGTGTGAGCCCCAGACTCACGTGAGACTTTTCAGGATCAGTGCCGAACGCTTTCAGGTGAAAGCCGCTCTCACGTCTCGCTTACATTAGCGGGATGGCTCGAACCCCCCGAACGTCCCCGCTCGCACGCGCCCGCGGTTTCGACGGCGGCGGCACCGACATGACGGCGGCCGATGACGTCCAGCTGCTGCGCAAGGCGGTCAACACGCTCGCCATCGTGCCCAAGTCCACCCGCATCACCACGCTGGGCCGCAAGAGCTACAACGTGCTGCTGTACCTCGCGCAGGAGCAGGGGATGGAAAAAGACGTCTTCCGCACGCCGCTCGACGCGGTGGTGCGCGGCCTGGATTTCGACAGCAACGACCACGCCCTCATCAAGAAGCACCTGCGGGCCATGGTGTCGACCACCGTGGAATGGCAGTCGCCGACGAGCGGGGAGGGCGCCGCCTGGAACGTCAGCGGCCTGCTCGCCCATGCGCGCCTGAGCAAGGAGCGCGGCCAGGTCTGGGTGGAATGGTCCTACGCCGTCAACCTCAAGCAGGAGCTGCTGGATCCGAGCGTGTTCGCGCGGCTGAGGCTGGAAGTGATCAGCCAGCTGCGCACCCATGCCGGCGTGGTGCTGTACGAGATCTGCACCCGCTACAAGGACATCGGCCGCACCGCCCGTCAGCCCTGGCGCTGGTGGTACCCGGTGCTCAGCGGCAATCCGCACACCGAGAAGACCGAGCGGCTCGAATACCGCATCTTCAAGCGCGACACGCTCAAGCCGGCCATTGCCGAGGTCAATGCCATCACCGACCTGGAAATCGAACTGGTGGAGCACAAGCAGGGCCGCTTCATCGACGAGATCCAGTTCCACATCGGCCGCAAGAAGCCGGCGACCGCGCTGGGCCTTGCCCGGGCGCCGGCACCGGTGGACATGGGCCTGGTCGGCCGGGCCATGCAGCTGGGCGTGGGCGAGGAGGCCTTCGACGCGATGACCGTGGGCTGCGGCGAGGCCACCGTGCGCTCGGCGCTGGACGTGCTGGAGCGGCGCGTCAACACCGCCTATCCGGAGCCGCTGCGCGACCCGGTGCGCTACCTCAAGGCGCTGCTGCTGCAGGGCAGCGAACGCGCGGAGGCGGCCGCCGAGGCCGCCGCTGCCCATCCGGCGGCCGTTGCGCTGGCCGCCCGCGAGCAGCAGGCGCAGCGCCGCCAGCGCTGGCAGGCCGAGTGGATCCGCCGCGCCAACGACCGCTGCCTGGCCGCCATCGAGGCCCTGTCGGAAGAGACGCAGCACGCGCTGGAGCAGCAACTGCTGCAGGCCCTGCAGGCCCGCGGCGCCCATCCGTCGATCATCAAGCGGCTGGGCACCAGCGGTTGGCACCATCCCATGGTGCGCCAAGAGATGCTGCGCTTTTTCGGCGATGCGACCTTCGGGCCCGGATGGGACAAGCCGGGGGCCGAAGACCTGCTGGAGATCGCCACGGAGATGGGCGGGGAAGAGGGCTGACGGACGGTGGCGCGGGGCAGGCGGCGTGCGAGCGCCGGACCGGGGCTTCAGCCCGGCCGTGCGTCCGCGAAGGCCGCCAGCGTGGACGCGCCCGCGATCGCAGGCGTCTCGGCGGTGGCCTGGGCGGGGGCGCGCACCAGGTCCGGGCGCCGCGCGAATTCCGCCGCTGTCCAGTCCACGAAGGCCCGCACCTTGGCGCTCAGGTGCCGGTTGGGCGGGTACACGACGTGCATGGGCAGCGGTGGGCATTCCCAGTCCGGGAACAGCTCCACCAGCTCGCCGCTGGCCAGGTAGGGCGCGGCGACGAAGCGCACCATCTGCGCCACGCCGAAGCCGGCGAGCACCGCCTCGGTGTAGGCATTGCTGTCGTTCACCGCCAGCCGCGACGGGCCGACCACTTCCAGCACCTCGCCGTCCTTGTGGAACTCCAGCGGGTACACGCGCCGGGAGTTGTGCGAGAAGAAGTTGATGACGTGCTGGCGTCCACGTTCCAGGTCGTGCGGCGTGCGCGGCGTGCCGTACTTCTTCAGGTAGCCGGTCGAAGCCACGGTCACGAAGGGCAGGGTGCCGATGCGCCGTGCCACCAGCGACTGATCGCCGATCTCGCCGGCGCGGATCACCACGTCCACGTTGTCGCCGATCAGGTCCACCGGCCGGTCGCTCACGCCCAGGTCCACCTGGATGTCGGGGTACTGGTCGCAGAAGCTCTGCAGCCGCGGAATGATGATGAGCCGGGCCGTCGCCGTGCCCACGTCCACGCGCAGCCGGCCCGAAGGCGCGGCATTGCTGTTGGTCATGCTCGACTCGAGCTCGTCGAAGTCGTTGAGCAGCCGCGCCACGCGCTCGTAGTAGGCCGCGCCGTCGGGCGTGACCGTCACCCGCCGCGTGGTGCGGTTGAGCAGCTTCACGCGCAACCGCGACTCCAGCGACTGGATCTGCTTGGTCACGGTGGCCTTGGGCAGGCCGAGCGAATCGCCGGCGCGGGTGAAGTTGCCCGCCTCGACGACGCGCACGAACACCCGCATGGTCTGGATCTGGTCCATGGATCGATGTGCGAAAAGGGCTGACATCCCGCGCGCGCGGGATGCGTCACGCTGACGCGGTCAGCGCAGTGGTCAGGCTTCGCATTCTGTGCGCGGATGCCCGCTTCATTGTTGCTGCGCGAGAAACAGAGTAGGGCCACCGGCCGAGCGTATGTTGCGGCGGCGGTCCTTATAGTTCGTTCCACGCTCCGAAAACGAGAACCCCACGTCGTACCGAAAGGCCCGCCATGAGCAGCACAGACCGCCACGCCCCACCGCCCACGGCCGCCGCCGTGGCCGCCTGTGCCGTGGCGGAGGAAGATCTGCTCATCGAACTGCCCGGCGAGGAGCCGGTGAAGGCCCGCCTGTACGGCGAGCGCCGCAAGGGCGCGAGCGCGACCCCGCTGGTGCTGCACTTCCACGGCGGCACCTTCGTCTGCGGCGACCTGGACAACGGCCGGAACGTGGGCCGCCTGCTGGCCTCGGCCGGGGCGCGCGTCGTGTCGCTGGCCTATCCGCTGGCGCCGCAGCATCCTTTTCCCAAGCCCATCGAAGTGGGCTTCGCGGCGCTCGAATGGCTGCACAAGCAGCGCGTCAAGCTGGCCGGCAAGGGCGCCCAGATCTTCCTGGCGGGTGAAGAAGCGGGCGGCAACCTGGCCGCCGCCGTGGCGCTGGTGGCGCGCGACCGCGGCCATCCGCCGCTGGCGGGACAGATCCTGCTGTCGCCCATGCTCGATCCGTGCGCGGGCACCGCCTCGCTGCGCGAGGCCTCGTGTGCCGACGCGGCCTGCAAATGGGCCACCGGCTGGCAGCAGTACCTGCGCCGGCCGATGGATGCGAGCCATCCGTACGCCGTTCCCGGCGCCGCGCTGCGGCTGACCGACGTGGCGCCCACGCTGGTGCTGGTCGGCCCTGACGACCCAATGCGCGACGAGGCCCTGGCCTATGCCAAGCGGCTGCAGGCGGCCGGCATCGACGTCGTTGCCGAAGTGCTGCCGTCCACGTCGCAGTGGCCCGAGGCGCTCTACCAGCCCGACGAGCCGGGTTGTCCGGCCTGCGGCGTCGCAGCGCGGCAGAAGTTCATCGCCTTCTTCGAAGCCCGCCGCGCCGCGGCGGCCACGCCGCCTAGCTGACGGCGCCCGTGCGCTGCGCCGCCGTGCGGCCTTGATCCACCCTGAACACTGACTGGCTTTCGCTGCGCCGACACGCAGCGTGGGCCGACCTGCGCTGCCGTCCTGCATACGGCGGCGCCACCCACCCCTATCCCTTCCGTCGCCTGCGCCACAAGCGCCGGGCAGGCGGCCTGCATTCTTCGACCCGAAAGAAAGACCTTCCATGGCCCATCTCAACGACACCCCCGCCGCCACACCGCCCGTTCGCCGCCGCCTGTGGCCGGCCATCACCAGCCTGACGGCCGTGCTTGCCATCGGCGCCGGCGTGCTGGGCATTCCCGGTCTCAACGCCAAGGCCAGCGACACGCCGGCGAGTGCCGCGCCGCCGGCCACGCCAGTGACGGTCGCCGCCGTCGAAGCGCGCCCCATCAATGCCTGGAACGAGTTCTCGGGCCGGCTCGAGGCGGTGGAACGTGTCGAGGTCCGCTCACGCGTGGCCGGGGCCGTGCAGTCCATCCATTTCCGTGAAGGTGCACTCGTCAAGCAGGGCGACCTGCTGCTGACCATCGACCCCGCGCCCTACCAGGCCGAGGTGCAGCGCGCCGAGGCGCAGGTGGCTTCCGCCCAGGCGCGCGCCGCCTACACCCGCAGCGAGCAGGAGCGGGCCCGGCGCCTGTACGGCGAGCAGGCCATCGCGCAACGCGAACTGGACGAGCGGCTCAATGCCGGCCAGGAGGCCGAGGCCAACCTGCGCGCCGCGCAGGCCGCGCTGCAGAGCGCCCGGCTGAACCTGTCGTACACCCAGGTGCGTGCGCCGGTGGCGGGCCGCATCGGCCGGGCCGAAGTCACCGTCGGCAACCTCGTGCCGGCCGGCCCGGGCGCGCCGGTGCTGACCACGCTGGTGTCCGTCAGCCCCATCTACGCCAGCTTCGATGCGGACGAGCAGATCGTGGCCCGCGCACTGAAGGACTTGCCCGGCGGCGCCGGTGCACGCACGCAGCTCGCCAGCATTCCGGTGCAGATGGGCACCGCCACCACCGATGGCACGCCCTACGAGGGTCGCCTGCAGTTGATCGACAACCAGGTCGATGCGCGCAGCGGCACGGTGCGGGTGCGTGCCCGCTTCGACAACGCCGACGGCGTGCTCATCCCCGGCCAGTTCGCGCGCATCCGCATGGGCCAGGCAGGCGAGAGCCGTGCGCTGCTGGTCAGCGAGCGCGCCATCGGCACCGACCAGAACAAGAAGTTCGTGCTGGTCGTGGGCGAGGGCAACAAGGCCGAGTACCGCGAAGTGACGCTGGGTGCGCCCGTGCAGGGCCTGCGCGTGGTCAGCACCGGCCTCAAGGCCGGCGAGCGCGTCGTGGTCAATGGCACGCAGCATGTGCGGCCCGGCATGGTCGTGGCGCCGAGCGAGGTGCCCATGGCTGCGGCGAGCAGCGCGGGCACCGAGCGCGTCGCCTCACGCAGCTGAGGCGCGCGCCCTGAACGCTGCTACTGCGGCGTTCCTCTTCACTTTCGCTTCCGTTCAAGTCGCCACCGTGCGCGCCCCCGGGGCTGCGCGCGGGGGCTGTCCTCACCCCGCCACCAGGAGTTGGCGCCATGAATTTCTCCAAGTTCTTCATCGACCGGCCGATCTTTGCCGGCGTGCTGTCGCTGCTGATGCTGATCGCCGGGCTGATCGCATTGCGCGGCCTGCCGATTTCCGAATACCCCGAAGTCGCACCGCCGCAGATCGTGGTGCGCGCCCAGTACCCCGGCGCCAATCCCAAGGTCATCGCCGAAACGGTGGCCACGCCGCTCGAAGAGCAGATCAACGGCGTGGAAGGCATGCTCTACATGAGCAGCCAGGCCACCACCGACGGCGTGATGACGCTCACCGTCACCTTCCGCCTCGGCACCGATCCCGACAAGGCCCAGCAGCTGGTGCAGAACCGCGTGGCGCAGGCCGAGCCTCGGCTGCCGGAAGAGGTGCGGCGCCTGGGCCTGGCCACCGTGAAGAGTTCGCCGGACATCACGATGGTGGTGCACCTGGTGTCGCCCAACAAGCGCTACGACATCGACTATCTGCGCAACTACGCGGTGCTCAACGTCAAGGACCGGCTCGCGCGCATCGAGGGCGTGGGCCAGGTGCAGATCTGGGGCGGTGGCGAGTACGCCATGCGCGTCTGGCTCGACCCGCAGAAGATGGCCCAGCGCGGCCTGTCGGCCAACGACGTGGTGGCCGCCATCCGCGGGCAGAACATCCAGGCCGCGGCCGGCGTGGTCGGCGCATCGCCGGGCCTCTCCGGCGTGGATCTGCAGCTGTCGGTGAACGCCCGCGGCCGCCTGGCCAATGAGGAGGAGTTCGGCGACATCATCGTCAAGGGCGGTGCCGCCGGCGAGCCGTCGACGCAGGTGGTGCGCCTGCGCGACGTGGCGCGCATCCAGCTGGGCGCGGCCGACTACTCGCTGCGCTCGCTGCTGGACAACGACCCGGCCGTGGGCATCGGCGTCTTCCAGGCGCCGGGCTCCAACGCGCTGCAGATCTCCGAACAGGTGCGCCAGACCATGGCCGAGATCCAGAAGGCCATGCCCGAGGGCGTGGAATACCGCATCGCCTACGACCCGACGCAGTTCGTGCGCGCCTCTATCGCGTCGGTGATCCACACGCTGCTGGAGGCCGTGGCGCTGGTGGTGCTGGTCGTCATCCTGTTCCTGCAGACCTGGCGCGCGTCCATCATTCCGCTGCTGGCCGTGCCGGTGTCGGTGGTGGGCACCTTCGCCGTGTTGCACCTGCTGGGCTTCTCGATCAATGCGCTGTCGCTCTTCGGCCTGGTGCTGGCCATCGGCATCGTGGTGGACGATGCCATCGTGGTGGTGGAGAACGTGGAGCGCAACATCGAGGCCGGCCTCACCCCGCGCGAGGCCACATACAGGGCCATGCGCGAGGTATCGGGCCCCATCGTCGCCATCGCGCTGGTGCTGGTGGCGGTGTTCGTGCCGCTGGCCTTCATCTCGGGCCTGACGGGCCAGTTCTACCGGCAGTTCGCCGTCACCATCGCCATCTCGACGGTGATCTCGGCCATCAATTCGCTCACGCTGTCGCCGGCCCTGGCCGCGCTGCTGCTCAAGGGCCACGACGCGCCGCGTGATGCGCTCACGCGTGGCATGGATCGTCTGCTGGGTGGCTTCTTCCGCGGATTCAATCGGCTGTTCCACCGCGGCAGCGAGGGCTACGGCCGCGGCGTGCGCGGCGTGATCTCGCGCAAGACGCTGATGCTCGGCGTCTACTTGGCGCTGGTGGCGCTGACCTTCGGCCTGTTCAAGGCGGTGCCGGGCGGCTTCGTGCCCACGCAGGACAAGCAGTACCTGATCGGCTTCGCCCAGCTGCCCGACGGCGCCACGCTGGACCGCACCGACGACGTGATCCGCCGCATGGGCGACATCATGAAGAAGAACCCCAACGTGGAAGGCACGCTGGCCTTCCCGGGCCTGTCGATCAACGGTTTCACCAACAGCTCCAACGCGGGCATCGTGTTCGCCATGCTCAAGCCTTTCGACCAGCGCCGCGCGCCGGAGCAGAGCGGTGCGGCCGTGGCCGGCCAGCTCAACCAGTCCTTCGCGGGCATCCAGGATGCGTTCATCGTGATGTTCCCGCCGCCGCCCGTGGCGGGCCTGGGCACCACCGGCGGCTTCAAGCTGCAGCTGGAAGATCGCACCTCGCTGGGCTACGAGGCCATGGACAAGGCGGTGCAGGCCTTCATGGCCAAGGCACGCCAGACGCCCGAACTGGCGGGCATGTTCACCAGCTGGCAGGTCAACGTGCCGCAGCTCTTTGCCGACGTGGACCGCACCAAGGCGCGGCAGCTGGGCGTGCCGCTGACCGACATCTTCGACACGCTGCAGATCTACCTGGGCAGCCTGTATGCGAACGACTTCAACAAGTTCGGCCGCACCTACAGCGTGCGCGTGCAGGCCGACGCGCCCTACCGTGCGCGGGCCGAGGACATCGGCGCGCTCAAGGTGCGCTCGGCGTCGGGCGAGATGATTCCGCTGTCCGCGCTGATGAAGGTGGATGCGAGCTTCGGCCCGGAGCGCGCCATGCGCTACAACGGCTACCTCACGGCCGACGTCAACGGCGGCGCCGCGCCCGGCTTCTCCTCGGGCCAGGCGCAGGCCGCCATCGCACGCATCGCGGCCGAGACGCTGCCCGCCGGCATCAGCTTTGAATGGACCGACCTGACCTACCAGGAGATCCTGGCCGGCAACTCGGCGTTCATCGTCTTCCCGCTGGCCATCCTGCTGGTCTTTCTGGTGCTGGCCGCGCAGTACGAAAGCCTGACGCTGCCGCTCGCCATCATCCTGATCGTGCCGATGGGGCTGCTGGCGGCCATGACCGGCGTGTGGCTCTCGGCGGGGGACAACAACGTCTTCACGCAGATCGGCCTGATCGTGCTGGTGGGCCTGTCGGCGAAGAACGCGATCCTGATCGTGGAGTTCGCGCGCGAGCTGGAGTTTGCGGGCCGAACGCCGGTGCAGGCGGCCATCGAGGCCAGCCGGCTGCGGCTGCGGCCCATCCTGATGACCTCGCTGGCCTTCATCATGGGCGTGCTGCCGCTGGTGCTGTCCTCCGGCGCGGGCGCGGAGATGCGCCATGCCATGGGCGTGGCCGTGTTCGCCGGGATGATCGGCGTGACCGCCTTCGGCCTCTTCCTCACGCCCGTCTTCTACGTGGCGCTTCGCCGCCTGGCGGGCAACCGGCCACTGCGACAGCACGGGCAGGTGCCCACCCATGCCGACGACTTCGTGTCGGCCGAGCATCCCGCGGCGTCGGGACATCACGGTGGCGGCGGTGGCCTCACGTCTCTGCCCGCCGCGCCGCGCGGCGCCCACGAATGACGCCTCCCTTGTTCACGAGGACACCGACCATGACGAACACGAATGCGTACCCCACGACGGCGCCGTCGATCACGGACACGCCCATGAACCGCACCGCGACGGCCCGCACCCCCTTCGATCGCCTCCAACCTTTCGCGCCGAGCCTGTCCAAGCGTCGTGCTTTGGCCCCTCTGCTGGCCGCCCTGGTGCTGGCTGGCTGCGCCACGGCCCCGGTGGAACTGCCCGCTGTGCCCACGCCTGCCCGCTTCAAGGAGGCACTGCCCGCATCGCAGACGGCCACCGAAGGCCGCTGGACCGAGGCGGCTGTCGCCGAGGCCCAGCCCCGCGGCGAATGGTGGAAGGCCTTCCAGGACCCGGTGCTCGATGCGCTCGTGGCCCAGGCTGGCGAAGCCAACACCAGCCTGCAACAGGCCGCCGCCCGCGTGCGGCAGGCGAGGGCGCTGCTGCGCAATGCCGAGGCCGACCGTTCGCCGCAGCTCGGTCTGGTTGGGGGCGCCACGCGTCAGCGCGGGCTGGACCGCAACCAGTCCACGCAGCCCTCCACCCTGCTCAATGCCGGCATCAGTGCGTCGTGGGAGCTGGATCTGTTCGGCCGCCTGTCGCGCCTGCAGGATGCCGCAGCGCTCGACGCCCAGGGCCGCGAGGCCCTGCTGCAGAGCACACGCCTGATGGTTCAGGCCGAAGTGGCCCAGACCTACCTGGCGCTGCGTGCCGCCGATGAGGAGCGCGCCCTGGTGCGCGACGGCGTGGCGGCCTACCGCGACACGCTGCGCCTGACCCAGCGCCGCGAGCAGGCCGGCGACGTGGCCGCGCTCGATGTGGCACGCATGCAGGCCGAGGTGTCGGCCAACGAGTCCGAAGCGCTCGCCCTGGATCGGCAGCGCGCCGAACTCGAGCACGCGCTGGCCGTGCTGGTCGGCCGTGCGCCGGCGGACTTCGGCATCGGCGTCGATCGCTGGCAGACCGCACTGCCGGTGGTGCCGGCAGGCGTGCCGTCCACGGTGCTGCTGCGCCGGCCCGACGTGGCGGCCGCCCAGGCCGCCGTGCTGGCCGCGCAGGCGCGCGTGGGTGCGGCGCAGGCGGCCTACTTCCCGGACATTGCGCTGACCGCTGGCGGTGGCTTCGCCTCACCCGAACTGGGCGACCTGTTCAAGTGGTCGGTCCGATCCTGGGGTGTGGGTGCGCTGCTGTCGCTTCCGCTGCTGGACGGCGGTCGCCGCGCTGCGGGCGTGGCGCAGGCTGCCGGCGTGTTCGACGAAGCGGCGGCCGGCTATCGCGCGCAGTCGCTCATTGCCTTCCGCGAGGTCGAAGACCAGCTTTCGGGGCTCCGACTCCTGAAGGAACAGGCCAGTGCGCAGGCCACCGCCGTGGAGGCGGCGGCACGGGCCATGCAGCTGTCCGACACGCGCTACCGCAATGGCTACATCAGCCAGCTCGATCTTCTCGATGCGCGCCGTAGCGAGCTGCGCAATCGCCGGCAGGCGCTGCAGGTGCGGTCGGCGCAGTACCAGGCCACCGTGGCGCTGGTGCGGGCGCTGGGCGGAGGATGGGGTGGCTCGCCGGTGGCGGCCGCTCCGTCGTCGTCGACCACGGCTGCGACGGACATGGCCGCCGCTGCTTTGGTGAAGAAGGACGGCTCGTAGCCGCTGAGTCGCGCCCGCGCCGAGTCACTGCCTGACTGACGGCGAGCGTCGTCGATCAACGCACGGGGTCGGGCGCAGTCTCCGCTTCGAGTCGCGTGAGCCAGTGCATGGCTTCGAGCCGCGAGCTGCCGCACATCTCGGCCGACGGTGCCAGGCCGCCGCAGCAGGCCGGCCGCTCGGGCTGGCCGAAGATGCGGCAGCGGTTGTCGGACGACAGCTGGATGCAGCGCACGCCCGCCGGCTTGCCGTGCAGCATGCCGGGAATGGGGCTGGAGATGGAGGGCGCGGTGCAGCAGGCACCGCAGTCGGGGCGGCAATCCATGGCGGGCACTGTAGTGGACGTGGCGAAGCGCCTGGCCATGGGGGGTCGAATGGCGCCGAGACCGTTCAGGCGACGGCCGACAACCTGCGCGCCGAGTCCGCCAGCCCGCCCAGGATGCGATCCGCCAGCGCGGCCGGAAAGCCCACCGGCAGTTCGCTGTGCACCGCGTCGACCACGCCCGGCGTCAGTAAGGCGGCGGCTTCGATCAAGGCCGCCACGCCGCGGCCGTCGGCCGCCATCACGCCATGGCGCTGGCCCAGCGCCACCCAATGACGCGGCAGGATCTCCCGCAGCTTCCAGTGCGCGTTGCGCCCCCGCACCGCCATGGCCATGCGCGCCTTGTGGTGCGAAATGGCACCTGGCCCTTCGCCGAGCACGGGCCAGGCGGACAGCACGTCGTACAGCGGCGTGAGCTGGTAGCGCCCGCCAGGCCGCAGGAAGAGGCTGAAGTTCTTGGCATGCCCATCGGTGGCGCCCAGCATCCAGAACAGCAATTGCGCCAGGAAGAAGGTGCGCCGGTCGTCCTCGCGCGCCGTCGAGCCGTCCAGCACCCGCATCACGCGGTCCATGCCCGGGCCGCCATCGGCCTCGTATTTGACATCGGGCGGCGTGCCGGTGGCCTGGCAGAAGTCTTCCTGCGGCAGGCGCAGCAGCCGCGGCCGGCCATCGGGTGCCGTCCACCAGCGGCGGTCGAAGCGTTCGACGGCCAGCACCTTCATGTCCTCGAACTGCAGCGGATGGCATTGCGCCACCGGCAGGCCGAACGCACGCAGCACGCGGGCACACAGCCATTCGTTCTCCACCGAGTCGCGCATGTCGATCTTCATGCCGCCCACCAGGCCCAGCGGCAGCTTGAGGATGTGGGTGGTGGGCGTGCTGCCGTGCGGCAGGCACCAGCGGCCGTTGTGCAGCAGAAGGGCGGTCTTCTCCTGCGCGCCGGCGATGGAGATGCGCAGGTCGTCGTCCGCGCCGCGCAAGCCGAGCGGCGCAGAGGTGGTGGCGCTGCGCAGCAGTTGGGCCACCTCCGCCTCGTTCAGCGCCCGGGCCTGCACGGTGCCGGCGTCGTGGCCGGCTTCGCCGTCGGGCAGGATCTCCAGCGCACCCACGCAGTCGCGCCCGATGCGTGCGAGCAGTGCGAAGGCGTCGATGCCGACCGCGCCATGGCGGCGGGCGATGCGCTCGCGGATGTCGCGGCTGTCGGGCAGCAGATTCTCGAAGTACGCCCGGACGGCCGGGCCGCGGTGCGGCGCATTGCCTGGCGTGAAGGGCAGCGACAGCGACAGCGGTCGCCCTTCCGGCGACTGCACCCAGGCCGTGTCGTACTGGAGTGTGTCGGGCGTGTCCGGGGCCAGGCTCCAGGTGCCGACGAAGTCGCCGTTCATCCACAGGCCCAGCGCCTGGCGGTGCGTGCGGCGGCCCATGGTCACCAGGCGGGCGAGTCGCGCTCGGCCGTGTGCAGCACGGTGGCGGAAGGCCCAGGCCGGCCTAGACGCATCTCGACGCCCAGCACATTGAGCATCGACAGCAGCCGGGCCGCGCCGATGTTGGCGGCATTGCGCTCCAGTGCCGAATAGGTCTGCTGCGTGACGCCGAGGCGGCGGGCCAGCTCGCCCTGCGTGAGGCCCGTTTCCTTTCGAAAGGCACGCAGCAGGGCAGGGAGCTGATCGGGGGTGCGCACGGGGTAGGTGTCGAGGCTCATACAGTTCAAATGCTGTAAATCGATTTTACGCATCTGGATTTGTTTTGTCGATTTACTGTACTTGGGCTGTTACCTTGCCTTTGGCGGGGCGGCGACGGCCACCGTCGTCTGCCGTGCGGGCGGGGGATGCCGGTGCCTGCGGCCCGCGCGCCTGATCGCGCGCCGATTCGATGCGCCCTACCGCGGCCTGCAGCGCACGCAAGGCCGCAGCCACCGCGGGCCGGCCGCCGCTGCCGCGCGCATAGGCCGCCAGCACGCCGCGGCCCAGCGTCGGCGTGATCGGCCGCACGGCCAGGCGCGCATCGGCCCCCAGGTCGCACACGGCGAAGTAGGGCAGCACCGAGACGAAGCCGCCGCTGCGCACCAGCTCCAGCGTGGCCAGCAGGTTGCGGAAACTGCCTCGGACCCGCGGGGTGAAGCCGCAGTCGCTGCAGGCCGACATCAGCAACTGGTGGTAGGGCGCGGAGATCATGTTGCTCACCCAGCGTTCGTCGGCCAGGTCGGCCAGGCGCAGCGGTACGCGCCGCGACGCCAGGGGATGGCGGGCCGGCAGCACGGCATGGAAGGTGTCGCGGCACAAGGGCGTGAATTCGAGTGCCGCGCCCTGGGTTCCCGAAGGGGTCAGGTCGTCCACGATGGCGATGTCGACCTGCTTGGACGCCGCCGCACGCAGGCCGTCGCGCGTTTCCTCCTCGGTGGCGAACACGTCCAGCTCCGGGTGTTCCCGGGCCAGCCGGCCGAGCGCATCGGGCAGCAGCCCGTTGGCGGCCGAGCCGAAGGCGCACAGTCGCAACTGGCCACGCAACGCGGAGGTCTGCTCGCCCAGCTCGGCCTCGATGGCTTCGAGCAGGCCGAACACCTCGCCCGTGCGCGAGACCAGCCGTTCGCCGGTCGCCGTCAGCTTCACGCCGCGCCCGGAACGCTCGAACAGCACCGCGCCCGCTTCTTCTTCCAGCCTGGCCAGTTGCTGGGACACGGCGGGCCGCGTGAGGCCACGCGCCTCGGCCACGCGGCCGATGGTGCCGAGCACCGACAGGTCGCGCAGCAACTGCAGCCGGCGCAGATCGAGCATGGATGACAGCCTCCCCAAAGCGAAAGAAAAGTTTACGGGACGCGATAGAAGGGCTGGACTTTTTTTCCAGGAAGCGGCTTCGTAAAGTCCGCCGCATGTTTTCCCAGCGACCCGCCCCCGCGGTGCACCACGACGCCTTCGGCCATGCCATCGATCCGACGGTGGGCTATGCCCGCGGCACCCTGCTGCGCGCGAGCGAGGACGAGTCGCGCCGGCTTGCGCATTGCGAGCGCCTGGCCACGGTGCGGTGGCGCGCGCAGGGCGCCGCCGCCGTGCGCATCTTCACCGGCAACCGGCGCAACTATCCGGTGCAGGCGAGCGACCTGGGTTCCGTCTGCGAGGAATGGCTGGGGCCGGCGCTGGCCGCGGACGAATTCCGCAACGCGGCGCTCGCGCACCTGGGCGGTGGCGCCGCCCACGGCGTCGGGCTGCTCAACCGCACGTCGGCCGGCCTGATCGCCGCCATCCATGCCTTGTGCGACGGTCGGCCCGTGGTGGCCCTGAGCCCGGCCGGCGGACGCGCCCACGCATCGGTCGCGCGCGGCGCCGCCCTGGCCGGCGTGCCGCTGGTGGAGGCCACGCAGGACGGGCCCTGGCAGGCGCAACTGCAAGGGGCGCGGCCCGCGCTGGTGCTGATGACGCCCGTCACCAGCAACCTCGACCTGATCGACGATGCGACGTTGCAGCAGATGATCGACGGGGCCCACCGCGCCGGCGCCGTGGCCCTGGTGGACGATGCCTACGGTGCGCGGGTGCGGCCCGTGCTGCTGGACGGGACGCCTGCACTGCGCCTCGGCGCCGACCTCGTCATCACCAACGGCGACAAGGCCGGGCTGCACGGCCCGCGCGCGGGCCTGCTGGCGGGCCGGGACGCACTGGTGCGCCGCACGATGAGCCGCGCGTCGGAATGGGGCCTCGAAGCGCGCGCCCCCCTCTTCGCCGGCGTGCTGCGTGCCTTGCAGGCCTTCGCCCCCGAGCACCTGCGCAGCGAGGCCGCGCACGGCGCCGCCTTGCGCGCCGCATTGGTCGAGCGCCTGGGCGACCTGGCCGAGCCGTCGCTGCTCGGTCCCATCCTGCGCGAAGAAGCCGTGCTCGGGGAGCTGGCCGCCCGCGCCGGCCGCTGGCCGGCCATCGTGCCGTGCGAGGCGACGGCCGCCCTGTCCGTGCTGCTGCTGCGCGACCACGGCATCGTCACCGCCAACACCCATGGCCAGCCCGGCGCCAGTGCGGCGCTGCGCCTCAAGCCCGTCGGCACTGCTTTGGCCGATGCCGGCGGGCCGGGCGCCGTGGCGCAGGCGGTCGCCGATGCACTCGACCAGTTGAGCGCCTGGGTCGACCAGCCGCGGCTCATCGCCGGCCTGCTCTTCGGCGAGGCGGCATGATGCCGCAGTCCGGGCCCCGGCCGCGCACTCTCACAATCCCGTTCCTGCAACCGTTCCCCAGCCAACCCCGGAGTGATCCATGTACCGTCGAAGACTTCTTCTCGCCTTCATCGCCGCCCTGGGCCCCCTGCTCGCCATGCCGGCCGCGCGCGCGGCCGACAAGGAGCTGCTGGTCGCCATCGACGCCGCCTTCGTGCCCTTCGGCTTCAAGCAGGACGGCAAGTACGTCGGCTTCGACGTCGACCTGTGGGATGCCATCGCGCGCGAACTGAAGGTCGGCTATCGGTTTCAGGTCATGAACTTCGTCGGCATCATTCCCGCGCTGCAGACGCGCAATGTGGATGTGGCGCTCGCAGGCATGAGCATCAAGCCCGAGCGTGCCCGCGTCATCGACTTCTCCGATCCGTACTACGCCAGCGGCACCGCCATCATGGTCCGCTCGGACAACACCACCATCAAGTCGGCGGAGGACCTCAACGGCCGCGTCGTGGGCGCCAAGACCGGCACCGCCACGGCCGACTGGATCAAGGCCAACCTCAAGCCCAAGGAGCTGCGGCTGTTCCAGAACATCGACGACGCCTACCTCGACCTGCGCGCGGGCGGCCTGGATGCCGCCATGCACGACACGCCCAATGTCGAGTACTACGTCAAGACCGCCGGCGACGGCAAGGTCAAGGTCGCGATGGAACGCAAGACCGGCTCGCTCTACGGCATCGGCTTTCCGCAGGGCAGCGAATGGGTGCAGCCGGTGAATGCGGCCTTGAAGAAGATGCGCGCCGACGGCCGCTATGCCGCCATCTACCGCAAGTGGTTCGGCACCGAGCCGCCCGCCTTTTGAACGGCAGCGCGCACAAGCCGGGGAGCAACGGGACATGAACTTCGACTGGTCGGCCGTGGCCGATGCCCTGCCCAGCCTGCTGCAGGGTGCGCGGCTCACGCTGCTGATCGCCGCCATCGGCCTGGGCGGCGGCGTGCTGCTGGGCTTTGCCGTGGGCATCGGCCGTGCCTATGGCGGGCGGCTGCTGCGCGCGGTGGCGCTGTGCTACGTGGACCTGATCCGCGGCACGCCCATGGTGGTGCAGGCCATGTTCCTGTACTTCGCGATGCCCATCATCCTGCACACGCGCATCGAGGCGCTGCATGCGGCCATCATCACCATCGCGCTCAACTCCGGCGCCTATCTCTCGGAGGTGGTGCGCAGCGCCTTCCTGTCCATCCAGCCGGGCCTGCGCAACGCGGGCCTGGCGCTGGGCATGCCCTTCCACCGGGTCGTCATCCACATCATCGGGCCGCTGGCCTTCCGGCGGCTCATCGCGCCGCTGGGCAACCAGTGCAT
The DNA here is from genome assembly GCF_001476815.1 of Pseudacidovorax intermedius. Lineage (GTDB taxonomy): Bacteria > Pseudomonadota > Gammaproteobacteria > Burkholderiales > Burkholderiaceae_C > Xenophilus > Xenophilus intermedius_A. The sequence continues at coordinate 32,579 of NZ_LDSL01000144.1, forward strand.
GACCAGCCTGAAGGACACCTCCATCTTCATCGTCATCGGCGTTGGCGAACTCACGCGTCAGGGGCAGGAGGTGATTGCCGGCAACTTCCGCTCGGTCGAGGTCTGGGCCTCGGTGGCGGTGTTCTACCTGATCATGACGGGCTGCATCGCGCTGGCGCTGCGCGTCATCGAGCGGCGGATGAAGATCCTTTGAGCGGGCGTGCGGCGGCGTCGGGCGCCTGCCGCGCGTTGCCGGCCGCATAGGCCTCCTCGATCAGGCGCAGCAGCTCCAGCACCGCCGGTGCGGCCGTGCGCGTGGTGCGTCGTGCCATGCCGATGTCGCGGAAGAAGGTGTGCTCGCCCAGCGGCAGCGCGACCACGCCGCGTGGCCAGGCCCGGCGGCCGAAGGCCTCCGGCACCAGCGCGACGCCCACGCCGCACGCGACCATCTGGGCCATGGCGTCCAGCTCGTCGATCTCCACGCTGTCCTGCACCTGGAACTGCGCCTCGCGCAGGAAGCGCTCCACGAGCCTGCCGCCGAAGGAGGTGCGGTCGTAGCGGATGAAGGGCTGGCCGGCCAGCAGCGCGCGCCAGTCGTGCGGCCGGGGCAGCGCCGCGGGAACCAGCAGCCGGAAGGGCTCGTGCGACAGCGGCGTCCAGCCCAGGTCCGCCTGCAGCGCGAAGCCGGGGCGGATCATGATGGCCGCATCCACCTCGCCGGCATCCACCTGGTTGAGCAGGTGGAAGGACACGCCCGGCACCACCCGCACGTGCACGTCGGGATGCAGTGCGCGAAAGCGCGCGAGCACCGCGGGCAGCACGATGGCCTGCGCCGACGCGATGGCGCCCAACACCACGCGCCCGCCCAGCGGCCGGCGCCGCCGCTGCGCCGCCATTTCGTCGAACAGGCGGACCACCTCGCGCGCCTGCGCCAGCGCGTTCAGGCCCTCGGCATTGAGCTGCGCGGTGCGGCCGGCGCGGGCAAACAGCGCATGGCCCAACTGCTCCTCCAGCCGCTGCACCTGGGCGCTCACCGCCGCCTGCGTCAGGCCGATGCGCTGGCCGGCGCGGGCAAAGGTGCCGGCCTCGGCGATGGCGATGAAGGTCTTGAGTTCGCGGATCATGACTGATCGATGTTATCGATCAGTCGAAGAAAAATATATTGATTTTGTTTTTGGCGGGGCATTCCTAGACTGCTCGCCAGCTTTCAACGACCGCCCCACTGCCATGCTCGACGTGACCACCAACCCCACCCTGATGTCCCCCTTCCACCTGGCCTTCCCGGTGGACGACCTGGCCAAGGCGCGCAGCTTCTACGGCGAACTGCTGGGCTGCCCGGAGGGCCGCAGCTCGGAGGACTGGATCGACTTCAACTTCTACGGCCACCAGATCGTGGCGCACCTGGCGCCCAGCGAATGCGGCGCATCGCAGCGCAACGCCGTGGACGGCCACGGCGTGCCGGTACGCCACTTCGGCATCGTGCTGCCCATGGCCCAGTGGGAAGACATGGCGGGCCGGCTGCGCGCCGCGGGCGTCGAATTCGTCATCGAGCCCTACGTGCGCTTCAAGGGCGAGGTCGGCGAGCAGGCCACCATGTTCTTCATGGACCCGGCCGGCAATGCCATGGAAATCAAGGCTTTCAAGGACATCGCCCGGCTGTTCGCCAAATAAGCGCCGCCGGGCGGCGGTGGCGCAATGGGCGGCCCGCGGCGACGGGCCTGGCGTCACCGGCGCCTACCTGCCGCCGCCCAGCGTCCCGTCGCCCAGCTGCCGCGCATAGACGGCCAGCACGATGCGTTCGGAATGCACCAGGTAGTCGTTCAGCGCCGACGAGGCCCGGGCGAAGTCGCCGGCTTCGGTCAGCACCAGGATGCTCTGGTTCATGTCCACGTAGGGCGCATGCAGGAATTCCGGGTCGCGCAGCAGCCCGAAGGCCAGCCGCAGTTCGGCCAGCACCTGCGCGAAGAGCAGGTTCAGCCTTTCGCTGTCGGCCAGCTGGACGATGCCCATGTGGAAGGCCATGTTGGCCGTGCCCACGCCGAGCCAGTCGCCGGCTTCGCGGGCACGCAGCGCCGCCTCGACGGCCTCGCGCATGCGTTTCTTGGCGGGATGGCGCGGATAGGCCTGGGCCAGCGCCTGGCATTCGATCAGGCGCCGCACGCGGTAGATGTCGATGATGGCCGCGATGCTGGGCACCGAGACGAAGACGCCGCGGTTGGGCTCGTGGCGCAGCAGACCGTCCTTGGTCAGCACGCGGAACACCTCGCGCAACGTGTTGCGCGAGATGCCCAGGTGATCGCTCAGCGCCTGTTCGGACAGCCGCTGGCCCGGCTGGAACTCGCCGGCGGTGATCTTCTGGCGCAGTTGTTCGGCCACGCGCTCGCTCAGCGGCGGGGCGGGCAGGTCGGCAGTGGAAGCAGTCATGGGCGTCTCGTGTGGCCGGTTTGTAGCAGATAGCCCGACGCCCCCGCCGTGCACCACCGCGGCCTGCCCATGCACCCTGGCAGGGCAAACCCCGAAAAGTCATGCGCCAATATTGTTCAACAATGCACCGTCAGTTGTTGATCCGAACGTTTGGTGTTGTTGATTCATGGCACAGGTTTTGCATGATGGACAAGACCAACCATCGCCGCGCTGCGGCACCGGCACCCTGATGCCGATCAACCTTTTTTTCGAGGAGTTGCTGATGAACCGCAGAGAAATCCTGATGCAGATGGCCAGCCTGAGCGCCCTGGCGATGAACACCTCGCCCAGCTGGGCCGCCGACGACGACATCGTGGTCGGGGCCATCTACCCGATGAGCGGGCCCAATGCCCAGGTGGGCGTGGATGCGCGCCATGCCATCGACACCGCCCTGCAGATCATCAACACGCCCACGCAGGTCGATCTGCCGGGCGCCGCCGGCGCCGGCATCGCCAGCCTGGGCGGTCGCAAGCTGCGCGTGGTCTATGCCGACCACCAGGCCGACCCGCAGAAGGGCCGCGCCGAGGCCGAGCGCCTGATCACGCAGGAGAAGGCCGTGGCCATCATCGGCTGCTTCCATTCGTCGGTGGCCGCCACCGTCGGCACCACCTGCGAGCGCTACGGCGTGCCCTTCGTGTGCGCGGATTCGTCCTCGCCCAGCCTGCACCGCCGCAACCTCAAGTACTTCTTCCGTCCGGCCGCGCACGACGAGATGTTCTCCGAGGCCATGTTCGACTTCATGGACCTGCAGAAGAAGCAGGGCAAGAAGGTCGAGTCCGTGGCCCTGTTCTTCGAGGACACCATCTTCGGCACCGATTCCTCCACCGTGCAGCGCAAGCTGGCCGCCGAGCGCGGCTACAAGGTGGCAGCGGACGTCAAGTTCCGCGCCAATTCGCCCTCGCTGTCGGCCGAGGTGCAGCAGCTCAAGTCCGCCAATGCCGACGTGCTGCTGCCCTCCTGCTACACCACCGACGTCATCCTGCTGATGAACACCTGCGCGCAGCTGGGCTACAAGCCGCGCAACATCGTGGCGCAGGCCGCCGGCTTCGTCGAGAAGGCGGCGCTGGACGTGGTGGGCGACAAGCTGCAGGGCATGATCACCCGCGCCAGCTTCGCGCTGGACACCGCGGGCAAGCGGCCTTCCATCGGCTTCGTCAACACCGCCTTCAAGGCCCGCGCCGGCCGCGACCTCAACGACGCCAGCTCGCGCCAGTTCATGGCCGCCATCGTGCTGGGCGACGCGTTGCAGCGCGCCGGTTCCACCGACGGCGAGAAGCTGCGCGCCGCGCTGGCCGCCACCGACATCCCGGGCGACAAGACCATCATGCCGTGGTCGCGCGTCAAGTTCGACGCCAGCGGCCAGAACACCTTCGCCAGCCCGGTGCTGCAGCAGTTCAAGGGCACGGGCTTCGTCACCATCTTCCCCACGGCGGTGGCCATGGCCCAGCCCGTGTGGCCGATGAACGGCTGAGCCGGGAACCACGAATGAACGCGCAAGCAATCGCGCAGGTGCTCGCCAGCGGCGTGCTGATGGGGCTCATGTATGCCCTCATCGCCGTCGGCCTGTCGCTCATCTTCGGGCTGATGGACGTCGTGAACTTCGCCCACGGCGAGTTCCTGATGATGGGCATGTACCTCACCTTCGGCCTGGCCGTGGGCCTGCACCTGGACCCGATCATCGGCATGCCGCTGGTGGGCGCGGTGCTGTTCATGGCCGGCGTGCTGGTCTACCTGCTGATCGTGCGCCATGCCATGCGGGCCAAGGCCAACGTGGGCATGGTGCAGATCTTCTCCACCTTCGGCCTGGGCACGCTCATGCAGGGCCTGGCCCAGTACTTCTTCACGCCCGACTACCGCCAGATCAGCGACAGCTGGCTGGCCAACAAGACGGTGGAGATCGGTGGCGTCTTCCTGCCCCAGCCGCAGATCGCCGGCGCGGTGGTCTCGCTGCTGGTCTTCGGCGGGCTGTACCTGCTGATGTCGCGCACCGACTTCGGCCGCGCGCTGGAAGCCACGCGCGAGGACCAGGGCGCCGTGGCGCTGGTGGGCATCGACCGCAACCGCGTCTTCGCCCTGGGCTGGGGCCTGGGCCTGGCGATGGTGGGCGTGGCCGGCGCCATGCTGGCCAACTTCTACTACATCCACCCGCAGGTGGGCGGCGCCTTCAGCGGCATCGCCTACGTCGTGGTGGCCCTGGGCGGCTTCGGCAGCGTGTTCGGCGCCCTGGTGGGCGGCGTCATCGTGGGCCTGGTCGAGGCCATGACCACCCTGGTGCTGCCGGCCTCGCTCAAGACCGTGGGCGTGTATGCCCTGTACCTGCTGGTCGTGCTGCTGCGGCCCAGCGGCCTTTTCGGGAGACTCTGATGACCGACGCAGCGATCGCTGTTCCCGCCGGCCGCGCGCCGGCCTCGGAAGCGCTGCAGGCCCATGCCGCGCAGCGGCGCCGCCAGCTGCTGGTGGGCGCCGTCGCGCTGGTGCTGATGGCCGCCGTGCCGCTGCTGGTGGGCGATGCCTACCTGCGCAACATCCTGATCCTCACGCTGATGTACGCCGCGCTCGCGCAGGCCTGGAACATCCTGGGCGGCTACTGCGGCCAGATCTCGCTGGGCCATGCGCTGTACTTCGGTGCGGGCGCGTACACCACCAGCGTGCTGTTCGTGAACTTCGGGGTGCTGCCCTGGTTCGGCATGGTGGCCGGCGCGCTGCTCGCCGCCGTCATGGCCCTGCTGCTGGGCTGGCTGTGCTTCCGCCTCAAGGGCCACTACTTCGCCATCGCCACGCTGGTGATCGCCGAGATCGGCCTGCTGCTGGTGCACAACTGGGACTACGTGGGCGCCGCCATGGGCATCCAGTGGCCGCTCGGCCCTGACAGCTGGGCCACGCTGCAGTTCGCGCGCAACAAGGCGCCGTACTTCTACTTCGTGCTCGGCCTGTTCGCGCTGACCTGGCTGATCACCTTCTGGGTCGAAGGCTCGCGCTGGGGCTACTGGTGGCGCGCCGTCAAGGACAACCCCGAGGCCAGCGAAAGTCTGGGCGTGACGGTGTTCCGCTCCAAGATGGCGGCCGCCGCCCTGTCGGCCAGCCTGACGGCCATCGGCGGCGGCTTCTACGCGGCCTTTGTCGCCTACATCGACCCGGACAGCGTCATGCACTTCCGCTTCTCGCTGCTGATGGTGCTGCCGGTGGTGCTCGGCGGCATCGGCACCCTGTGGGGGCCGCTGCTGGGTGCGGTGATCCTGATCCCGCTGACCGAGGCCATCCGCAGCTACATGGGCGGCTCGGGCACCGGCACCGACCTGATCGTCTACGGCGCACTCGTCATGGGCGTGGCCGTGCTCAAGCCCGAAGGCCTGATCGGCCTCTTCAGCGGCTGGCGCCGCAAGGCAGGTGCCGCATGAACGCCGCCAACGATGCTCGCCCGGCCACGATGCCGGCAGCCGACCCGCCCATCCTGCAGCTGACCGACATCTGGCAGCGCTTCGGCGGCCTGGTGGCCAATGCCGAAGTGACCTTCGACGTGCCCCGCGGCCAGATCCTCGGCCTCATCGGGCCCAACGGCGCGGGCAAGTCCACGCTGTTCGGCATCATCGCCGGTGCCCGCGCGCCGGTGCAGGGCCAGGTGGTGTTCGAGGGCCGCGACGTCACCCGGCTGGACGCGCCGGCGCGCTGCGCCCTGGGCATTGCCCGCACCTACCAGGTGCCGCGCTCCTTCGACAGCATGAGCGTGCTGGACAACGTGATGGTGGGCAGCTTCTCGCGCCACACCCGCGCCGCCGCGGCGCGCGAAGCGGCGCTGGAGGTGCTGGAGTTCACCGGCCTCATCGGCCGCGCCGGCGCCTCGGCCGGCAACCTCACGCCGCCCGAGAAGCGCCGGCTCGAAGTGGCCCGTGCCCTGGCCACCGAGCCGCGCCTGCTGCTGCTCGACGAGGTCATGACCGGCCTCACGCCCAGCGAGGCGCGCAAGGGCGTCGAGCTGATCCGCCGCATCCGCGACCGCGGCATCACCGTCATCATGGTCGAGCACGTGATGGAGATCGTCATGCCCCTGGTGGACCGGGCCATCGTGCTCAACCTCGGCCGCGTGCTCAGCCAGGGCGCGCCGCAGGAGGTGGTGCGCGATCCGGCCGTCGTGGCCGCCTACCTTGGAGACCGCCATCGTGCTGCTTGAAGTGTCCAACCTCACCACGGCCTACAACGGGCTGATCGCCATCTCGGACATCTCGATGAACGTGGCCGAGGGCGAGATCGTGGTGGTGGCCGGCGCCAACGGCGCAGGCAAGTCCACCCTGCTGAAGTCCATCGCCGGCATGGAACGGCCGCAGGGCGGCAGCGTGCGCTTCGACGGCGCGCCCATCGACGCCGTGCCCGCCCACCAGATCCCGCAGCGCGGGCTGGCCTACGTGCCCGAGAACCGGCGGCTCTTTCCGCGGCTGTCGGTGGCCGACAACCTGCGCCTGGGCAGCTACCTCTACCGCAAGCAGGCCGACCGCGAAGGGCCGCTGGAGCAGGTCTTCACGCTGTTCCCGCGGCTCAAGGAGCGGCTGCCCCAGCGGGCCGAGACGCTCTCGGGCGGCGAGCAGCAGATGCTGGCCATCGGCCGCGCGCTGATGACCCGCCCGCGCCTGCTG
>NZ_LDSL01000145.1 GCF_001476815.1 Pseudacidovorax intermedius
GGCGGGGGTCGTCGGCATGGCCGATTCTGTGCTGGTGGGCGCTCGCGCGGTATCGCCGGGCGACTGCCCGCCATGCGCCCGCACGCCGGCGCGCGGCCGACCCGGCCCCGCGCGCCTACGCCGAGTGCGCGCGGCTGCGCTGGCCGTGGACCGACACGGGCACCTCGCCGACCACGGTGGCGCGGCGCATCACGCGCATGCGGTCGCCATAGTCGTTGATGGCGTAATGCTGGGTGCTCCGGTTGTCCCACATGGCCACGTCGCCGGGCGCCCAGCGCCAGCGGATGGTGTTCTCCAGGCGGGTCACGTGCGCCTGGAAGACCTCGTAGAGCCGGTCCGAGTCGTGGGTGTTGAAGCCGACGAAGCGTTGGGCGTAATGGCCCAGCAGCAGGCTGCGCTCCCCCGTTTCCGGATGGACGCGGACGACGGGATGCTCGTGCTTGATAACCTGTGCCGCATACTGGCGCCGGTACTTCCGCGCCGTGTCGTCATGCAGCAACTCCACCCGGCTGGCCGCATAGTCGAAGTCGTTGCCGTGCACCGCCCAGAGCCGGTCCGCCAGCAGCTGCAGTTCGATCGGCAGGTGCTGGTAGGCCGCCACCGTGTTGGCCCACACCGTGTCGCCGCCCACCTCGGGCAGGGTGACGGCCCGCAGCACCGACAGCTTGGGCGGGGCCTGCTCGAAGGTGACATCGGTGTGCCAGGAATTGGCACGGCCGCCCTGGTGCGAATGCAACTCCAGGATCTGGGAATCGGAATTGCCGACCGTGGGATGCCCGACCATCTGGCCGAATTGGCTGGCAAATCCCAATTGCGTCGCGTCGCTCAGCCCGTGCTGGTTCCGGAAGAAAACCACCCGGTGCTTGAGCAGCATGGCGTGGATGAATTCGATGTCGGACGCCGGCATTCCCTTTCTGATGCGAATGCCGTCGATGATGGCGCCCAGGCTGTCCGACAAAAGGGTGACGGTGGATCGCGCCTCGCCTGCTGGCATTTCTTCGGCTTCCTTGTACATGTCTCGCTCCTCGTCAGGATTTCTCGAATGAATGCATGGCCGCCGGGTCGGCCAGGGTGGCCGCGCAGCGCGAGCGCAACTCGAAGATGAGCTGCGTGTCGCTCGCTGTTGCGGCACGGCGGCGCTGGGCCGCCAGCGCCGCGGCGAGTCCCGATTCGTACCTGGAAAGGAATTCGCGGCTTTCGCTGCCGGGCGGCGACACCATGTAGGCGCAGAATTCGACGTTGGACGCGAATTTTTCGGCGTCGCCGGAATTCTGCGCATTGGCTGCCGTGCCGGTTCCCAGAAAAAACAGAAAGCCGAATAAGAAAGCCGGTTTATTCATTGTCCGCGTGATGGTTCGGACCCATGCTAATGAGCGGCCGGATCAGGTACAAACAACGTTTTCAGAAGCTCTGCATAAGGGTTCGTGATGGTCGCCGGGGCCCCGGGGACGCCGCGGCCCGACCGCCATGGAAGACCCCACGCCTTCGACCGCCCCCCGCGGTGCTGCGCCGCGAGGCATGCCCCGGTCATCGCCGGCCGCGGCCGGCCCGCCGCTCGGCCGCCTGCTGGACCCCGAACTCCTGCGCGCCTTCGTCGCCGTCGTCGACTGCAACGGCCACACCCATGCGGCGCACCACCTGCACCGGACGCAGGCCGCCGTCAGCCAGCAGGTCTCGAGGCTGGAGGACGCGGTCGGCACGGCGCTGTTCGCAGGCCCCAAGCGGCACATCCGGCTCACGGCGGCCGGCGGCGTGCTGCTGGACTATGCCCGCCGCCTGCTCGCGCTCAACCAGGAGGCGCTGGAGCGGCTGCGCCCCGAGCCGGTCAGCGGCACCGTGCGCATGGGTGCCACGCACTACTACGCCACCAGCGTGCTGCCCGGGCTGCTGGCCGAGTTCTCGCGGCGGCATCCCGGCATCCACATCGAGATGGAGGTGGGCGTGGCCGACGACATGCAGCGCAAGCTGGGCCGCGCCTACGACCTGATCATCAACGCCTTCCCCGGCGGCTCGGGCCGCGGCGTGCTGCTGCGGCGCGAGGCGGTGGTCTGGGCCGCCGCGCGCGATGGCGATGCGCCCGCGCGCGACCCGGTGCCGCTGGCCGTGCTGCCGCCCGGCTCGCTGCTGCGCAAATGGGCCGAGGCCGCGCTCACGGCCGCCGGCCGCCGCTGGGTGGTGGTGCAGGAAAGCCTGAGCATCGAGGTGCTCAAGGCCAGCGTGCGCGCCGGCGCGGCCGTCGGCGTGTTCCAGGCCGCCACGGTGCAGGCCGCGCCGCCGCTGCGCGTGCTGGATGGGGCGGACGGCTTCCCGCCGCTGCCCGCGTCGGAAATGTGGCTGGACAAGGCCGACCGTGCGCTGCCCAAGGCGGCGAGCTGCCTCTACGACTTCCTGCGCGAACAGTTGCCGCCCTGGCAGGAGGCCGAGGCGCCGTCCGGCGCGGACGATCCGGGCTGATGGCCACGATGGTTGCTTCCTGCTGCGCGCTGCTGACCCGCTCCCCATGGCCCCGCCCACGCCCGTCCTGCCCCATCTCGCCATCGACTTTTTCGCGCCGGCCCACGAGGTGGCCGCGGCCCTGATCGGGGTCGAGCTGCTGGTGGACGGCGTGGGCGGCCGCATCGTGGAGACGGAGGCCTACGACCGCGACGATCCCGCCTCGCACAGCCACCGCGGCCCTACGCTGCGCAACGCCGCCATGTTCGGGCCGCCGGGGCGGGCCTACGTCTACCGGTCCTATGGCATCCACTGGTGCCTGAACGTCGTGTGCGGGCCGGAAGGCCACGGCGCCGGGGTGCTGATCCGCGCGCTGGCGCCCACCCATGGTCTGGCCCGCATGCGCGAGCGGCGCGGGCTGCAGGACGTGCGACTGCTGGCCGCCGGCCCCGGCCGGCTCGGCCAGGCGCTGGCCATCGACCCCCGCCTGAACGGCCGGCCGCTGGACCAGCCGCCCTTCGAATTGCGGCCCCGCGCGGGAACGGAGCAGGTCCAGATCCAGACCGGCCCGCGCATCGGCATCACGCGCGCGGCCGACGTGCCCTGGCGCTTCGGCGAGGCAGCGTCGCCTTTCCTGAGCCGGCCCTTTCCGCGGCGCTGAGTGCAAGGAATCAGCGTCGGCCAGCCCGCATCCGCACCACCAGCGTCCCCCCCGCACTCGCCATCGCCAGCAGCACCACGCCCCACCAGCCCACGTGCGCCAGCACCTGGCTGCCCAGGGCGGCGCCGGCGGCCATGCCGATGAACATGCCGGTGAACAGCAGCGCGTTCAGCCGGCTGCGGGCACCCGGGTCCAGGCTGTAGACCAGCGTCTGGTGCGCCACCAGCGTGGCCTGCACGCCGAAGTCGAAGCCGATGGCGGCCACCACCAGCAGGCCGATCTGGGCGGCGGGCGGCAGCAGGTCCTGCAGCAACAGCAGGGCGAACGACGCCAGCGCCAGGCCGGCGCCCAGCTGCGTCACGCGGTTGGGACCGCGGCGGTCGGCCAGGCGGCCGGCCAGCGGGGCGGCCAGGGCGCCCGCGGCACCGGCCAGGCCGAAGGCGCCGGCGGCGGCGCTGCCCATCTGGAAGCGCTCGTGCAGCATCACCGCCAGCGTGGACCAGAAGGCGCTGAAGCCGATGGACAGCAGGCCCTGCGCCAGCGCCGCGCGGCGCAGCGGCTCGTGCCGACGCCATAGCTGCACCAGCGAGCCCATCAGCTGGCCGTAGCCCAGCTGCGTGGTGGGCACAAAGCGCGGCAGGCCGCGCCACAGGGCGATGCCGATGAGCGCGATGGACGCCGCCGCCGCCACGAACACGGCGCGCCAGCCCCATTGCTCGCCCACCAGCCCGCTGGCCACCCGCGACAGCAGGATGCCCAGCAGCAGCCCGGTCATGACGGTGCCGACGGTGCGGCCCCGGTGCGCCTCGGGGGCCAGGGCCGCGGCGGCCGGGACGATGTCCTGCGCCAGCGTGGCGGTGAGGCCGATGGCCAGGCTGGCCACCATCAGCGCGCCCAGGCCCGGCGCCAGGGCACAGGCCAGCAGCGCCAGCATCAGCAGCACGGCCTTGGCCAGGATGATGATCCGCCGGTCGTAGCGGTCGCCCAGCGGAATCAGCAGCAGGATGCCGGCCGCATAGCCCAGCTGGGTGAGCGTGGGCACCAGCCCGGTCTGTGCCGGGCTGGCGCGCAGATCGGCGCCCAGGATGCCGAGCAGCGGCTGGGCGTAGTACAGGGCGGCGGCGCCCAGGCCGGCGCCGGCCGCGAGCATGAGCACCAGCGGGCGCGACAGGCCCGCCTCGGCGGGCGCCGTGGGCGCGGTGGCGGACAGGGGAAGGGAAGACATGGCGAAGCTCCTGATCACGAAGACGGCCGCAGCGCCGGCCCCTCCAGGCCGCGATGCTGCAGTGCAACAGGCTGCATTCTTCCAACGAATGATTGCCCGCTGTAGAGGCCGGCAATGCAGATTGGATATACGCTCAACGCATGAAAGACCCTGCCGTTGCCGCCGACCGCCTGGAACTGCTGCAGACCTTCCTGCGCATCGTCGAGGCCGGCAGCCTGTCCGCCGCCGCCCAGCAGATGGGCAGCACCCAGCCCACCGTCAGCCGCCGGCTCCAGGCGCTGGAGCGATCGCTGGGCCTGCGGCTGCTGCACCGCTCAACCCACGCCATGGCGCTGACCGAGGACGGCGAGCGCTGCCTGGCCCATGCCCGCGACCTGCTGGAGCGCTGGGACAGCTTCGAGGCCGAGGCCCGCGGCGCGCGCGACCTGCCGCGCGGCCACCTGCGCGTGCTGGTGCCGCATGCCTTCGGGCAGGACCAGCTGATGGCGCCGCTGCTGGGCTTTCTGGACGCGCATCCGCAGGTCAGCATCGAATGGCTGCTGCACGACCGCCAGCCCGACTTCATCGCCGAGGGCATCGACTGCGCGATCCGCGTCGGCGCGGTGAGCGACCCGTCGGTGGTGGCGCAGCGCCTGACCGAGATCCAGCGCGTGGTCGTGGCGCCGCCCGGCCTGTGGGGCAACGGGCCGCCGCCGGCCACGCCGCAGGCGCTGGCCGACCTGCCCTGGCTGGCGCTGCAGACCTTCTACCGCGACGAAGTGACGCTGACGCGCGAGGCCGACGGCGCACGCGAGACCTTCCCCATCCGCCCGCGGCTGGCCACCGACAGCCTCTATGCCACCCGCCGCGCCGTGCTGGGCGGGGCGGGCATCGCGCTGGTGTCGGCCTGGGCCGTGGCGCCGGACCTGGCCGCCGGCCGGCTGGTGCGCCTGGCACCGCAGTGGGTGGGCGATCCGCTGCCCATCTACCTGATGCATCCCTACGCCCGGCAGTACCCGCCGCGGCTGCGGGCCTTCACGGCGTGGATGCGTGAGCACATGCCGCTGCCGGGCAACTTCTGAACCCCGGGCCGGCACGCTGGCGGCGTCACGCCGCAGCGCCCTTCAGCGCCGCGCAGCGACAGTTGCCGCTACGGGCCCTTCCGGCACCTGGCGCAGATCACCATCACCTGCGAGAAGGAAGACAGGCCCGCCCAGAACACGCATTCCCTGCGCACCGACGTGAAGCCCCGTGCCCTCGGGCAGAGCCCAAACCGGCACGTCTGGATTGAGCGCGCAGAACTCCTGCAGACGCTGCAGCCGTGTCTCACCCCGATGCCCCGACGGATGAACCTGCGTGAAGTGCGGATTGATCTGAAAGGGCACGGCGGCGAGCGCATCGAATCCACCGGGGTCCACCACTGGCATGTCGTTCGTCGTGCGAATCGTGGGGCAGGCCAGATTGGCACCCGCGCTCCAGCCCAGGTAGCTGCAATGCCACTGCCTGACGCGATCCGCCAGCGGCGCCAGAAGCCCGCGCCGGCGCAGCTCGTACAGGAGATGGAAGGTGTTGCCTCCACCGACGACCACATGGGTCGCCCCAGCCAGCAGCGCCTGCATGTCGGCCGCTCGATGGAGCGGCCGCAGAGGGATGCCGAGCCGCTCGAGTGCGCCGGCGACGAGTTCGGCGTAGGCATCCCAGTCACGCACGACGCCCGCGAAGGGCACGAACACCGCTTCGCCTGGCGCCTCGCCAAGCGCCCACCAGGTCCGGATGGCGTCGAGCGCGTGGGCGAGATAGCCATCGGCGCCCACCGAATTGCTGAGCAGCAGGAGGTTGGCCGAAGGAGCTTCCCGCCGGCCGTCTAACGCTCGGGGTTCAGTCATCTGGATTTCGTGTACGACTTCGCGGCCGAGTTGCAGAAGCTGAACAGCGCGTCGCCCGCGATGACGCCCCCGGCGAACACCTCCAGGCGGCTGCGCACCGTCTCGCCACCCCAACGTTGCGCCACCAGCCTCAGCACCAGGCCCACGGCCACGGCCCAGCCGGCCATCGGATGGGTGATCAGCAACCCCGTGGCCAGCATCACGCCCAGTTGGCGCCGGGGGCCACCGGCCCACTGGATCAGTGCGCCCGGCACGGCCCACATCGCCAGCTTCAGGCCGACACCGCTGGCGATGCCGGCCTGGATGGTCGTCGCATAGACGCGCGCGACCGGCGGTAACAGGTTCTGCGAGAAGAACATGGGATGGCTGAAGTAAACGACCGGGATGGCGACGACAAAAGCCAGCATGCCGCCCATCAGCTGATGGCGCCGGCCTTCGAGCTCGAAGGCCGGGTCCTGTCCGTTGCCACGCAGGATGAAGCCGGCCTTGAGGTCATATCCCATGTCGGCGAAAGCCGGTCCCGTGGCGGCGGAGAAGCCGCACAGCACGACCAGGGCCACGGGCGGAAAACCCAGCAGCATGCCGATCAGAAGCGTGATGAGGGCGACGGCGAATGCAGGAAACCATCCGGAGTGCATCGCGGCCACGCCGACGATCAGCTCGTGCACATAGGCGGCGAAGGCCGCGTACATCACGAAGCCGACCAGCGCGAGCAGCGACATGTCTGCATAGAGTCCGCAGACAAGGGCGAGAAAGGCCGCGATCAGAACGTAGGCGACGGCCCCCTGGCGCAGCACGCGGTGCATCTGCGTGGCGTCCAACCGCGGCTCGGCGTTTGCGGGCGCATCGCCGGACACCTTTCGGTGGCGCAACTGGCCGGCCACCTGTATCAGCGCCACCAGGCCGGCACCGATCATCAGTCCGTGAGGCAGATACTGTTTGCCGATATCGATGCCCACGAGGGCCTGGCTATAGCCTCTTGTCAGAAGGCCCAGCCCGAACATGCTCAGTGCCCAGACGTTGCCGATGAAGGCGGTACCGAACGCGGACATGGGCACGCTCAGCCAGGCGCCCGCAACGCCGACGCCCAGGCCCAAGGCCAACAAGCGCGCCTGCCGGCCACCTTGATCGCCCGCCTTGATGGCCTCGGCGGCTGCGACGCCGGGCGGCCACGCACCCGACGCAGGAAAGACCCGCGAGTCGAACATGCGGTAGAGCAGCCAGCCGTCGAGAAGCATCGCCAGGCTCACGCCCACCAGCATCGGCAGCACCAGGTCGGCACGGCCGAATGCAAAGGGCACGGCGATCGGCAGCAACAGGCTGTTGGCCGCGCCGAAGGTGGCCGACGAAATGACGGTCTGCGCCATGTTCTGCACGTGCACCGAGCGGTAGGTGCTGAACCATCGCAGCGGAATGCGTGCAGCCACCATCGCGACGAGGGCGCCGATCAACGACGTGTTGGGCGTGACGCCCAACGTCGTCAGCAGCTGGATGCCGATGATGGCGCCCAATACGCTGAGCAGCAGCATGAACATGAGGTTGCCGGCGCCAAAAAGGCCGGAGCGACGAGGTACGGAAGACACGGCTTTACTCCCCAGGTGAACGGACCGATAAACAAAAATCGAGGGACCGGCGGCTCACTGCCAGTGCGGATCGTCGATGGAACGCCCGAGACGACGAGCGCTTCGCACCAACTGGCGCGACAGGTCCTCGACGAAGCTCTTTTCCTGCGCGAGAACCGAAGGAAAGCTCAGGCAGAAAGCCCAGCTCTGGCCGCTGGAGGGTTCGCCCACGGCACAACTCACGCTTCCCACATGCGCGAAGGCTTCATCGAGTGCGACGGCGCAACCCGTCCTGCGCACACCGGCCAGTGATCTCAGAAGCCAGGGCAACCCCCGGCTCTGCGGGGAAGCATCCATGCCCAAGGTTTCCCCGAACGCGGCGGCCACCCTGTCGTCGGACAGCCGCGCCAGCAAAGCCCGGCCGGTGGACGTCGATACGGCACTGTTGCGCTTGCCGGCCTGGGTGACGATGCGCAGCATCTGCGTGCCGTGAAGAACGCGGAGCACGACCACCTGATGCAGGGTGCTGTCGAGCACGCTGATGAAACCCGTGTGTCCGTTGAGCGCCACGGCCTCGCTCAATTCGGACTCGATGCGGCGGATCACTGGCTGGTGTTCCAGGACGAATCGGCCCAGCGCCACCATCATGTCGGCCGGCGAATAGGCGAGGGACTCGGCGTCCCTCATCAGCAGCCCCGCGTCGGCCATCTGTCTGAGAAGGCGCGATACAGAGCTCTTCGGCATCTTCAGCGCGAGGGCGATGTCGTTCACACCCATGGGCCGCCCCTGGTGGACGAAGACGGCGAGCACAGCCGCAGCGGAGTGAAGGATGGCCATGTCAGCGCGACTGCAGCATGGACGCGGGGGCGAAACCGTTCATGAGGAGGCAACTATCCGGCCGTGCCGCGCCGGTGTCAGCCGATGCCAAAAAATGGAACTGCGTGGATTGCGCACTTCGCCTTGTCCTCCCTCGCTCGCCTCTGGTTCCACCGTTTGCAACCGTTTGATCGGCCGTTGCCAGCGGCCTACGCTGCGACGCGCTTCGTCCCCTGCTGCGCGCGACGCGCGTGCTCTGCTCAAGGCTCCGCAGCCCCGAGGCGACATCTTCAACTTCCTAACGGATCACCATGGCCCTGGTTCAAACTCTGAAGTTCTACGAATTGCTCGACAGCGCCCGCGTCCGCGGCACGGACGTCAAGGCCGTCTTCGACGGCTTTGAAGACGTCACGGTCGATGTGGAGACGGTGCCGGACGAGCCGCCGGCCGAATCCGACAAGACCACCGACTTCGTCACCATCCGCATCCCGGGAACCAGCGGCCGCACGCGTGGCGGCCAGGCGCCGACCACGGGCATCATCGGCCGCTGCGGCGCCATCGGCGCGCGGCGCAATGAGGCGCATCCGGAACTGTCGGAGATCGGCATGGTCTCCGACGCAGACGGGCCCATCGCCGCCCTGGCCGCGGCGCTCAAGATCGCCACGATGGCCGTCAATGGAGACCCGCTCCCGGGCGACGTGATCGTCACGACCCATATCTCCACCGACGCGCCCACGCAGCCGCACACGCCGGTGCCCTTCATGGGCGCACCGGTGTCGATGGTCACGATGAACCGGCACGAGGTTCTGCCGGAGATGGACGTCATCCTCTCGATCGATGCTTCCAAAGGCAACCGCATCGTGAAACAGAAGGGCATCGCCATCACACCGACCATCATGCAGGGCTACGTTCTCGCGGTCAGCGACGACCTGGTGAGCATCATGGAGTACTGCACCGGACGTGTGGCCGTCACGCTGCCCATCGCGATCCAGGACATCATCCCGTACGACCTCAAGCAGTTCCCTCGCTTCAACAGCATTGTTTCCCCCCACGCGGCCACGACCTCGCCGGTCGTTGGTGTCGCTGTCACATCCCAGTCCGTCATTCCAGGCAGCGCCACAAGCGCGAACCATGCCATCGACATCGCGGAAGCGGCCCAGTTCGTGGTCGAGGTGGCCAAGCAGTACGGCGCCGGGCGCTGCCAGGTGGTGGACATTCCGACCTTCGAGCTGCTCGTTTCACAGTACTTGGACCTCAACATCTTCCGCACCAACGGCAAGGGCGCGGCGGCCCAAGCCTGACGCCAGCGCTCGCCGGCGAGGCCGGGCGGCGGTTCATCGAGGGCGTGCCTGCCTATCATCCCGCCCGCCATGTACCGCCTGCCCCGCACCGCCACCGCGCCCTTCTGCCCCTCCGAGGTCAAGGGCAGCGTCACCGTCGACCCCGGCCAGCCCTTCCACCGCAGGCTGCTGAAGTTCGCCGGCCCCGGCCTCCTCGTCTCCGTGGGCTACATGGACCCGGGCAACTGGGCCACCGACATCGAGGCCGGCTCGCGCTTCGGCTATGGCCTGCTCTTCGTGGTGCTGCTGGCCAGCCTGGCCGCGATGCTGCTGCAGACGCTGTGCGTGCGGCTGGGCCTGGCCGCGCGGCTGGACCTGGCGCAGGCCTGCCGCCGCCACTACGGCCCGCGCGTCAACCGCTTCCTGTGGCTGGGCGCCGAGCTGGCCATCGTGGCCTGCGACCTGGCCGAAGTGCTGGGCAGTGCGCTGGCGCTGCACCTGCTGCTGGGCGTGTCCATTCCGGTGGGCATCGCCATCACCGCCTTCGACACGCTGCTGGTGCTGGGCCTGCAGGGCGCGGGCTTCCGCCGGGTGGAGGCCATCGTGCTCGGCCTGGTGCTGACCATCGCCGGCTGCTTCGCGGTGGAGCTGGCCATGTCGCAGCCCAACTGGTTCGGCGTGGCCATCGGCTTCGTGCCCAGCCTGGAGCGGCTGCAGCAGCCCGGCGCGCTGTACCTGGCCATCGGCATCGTGGGCGCGACGGTGATGCCGCACAACCTGTACCTGCATTCCTCCATCGTGCAGACACGGCTGGTGGCGCGCACGCCGGCGGCCACGCGCGAGGCGGTGCGCCTGGGCACGGTGGACGCCGTGCTCTCGCTCACGCTGGCGCTGTTCGTCAACGCGGCCATCCTGATCCTGGCGGCCAGCGCCTTCCACGGCGGCGGCCGCGCGCCGGTGACCGAGATCGAAGAGGCCTACCACCTGATCGAGCCGCTGGTGGGCAGCCTGGCCGCGCTGCTCTTCGGCATCGCGCTGCTGGCCTCGGGCCAGAGCTCGACCTTCACCGGCACCATCGCCGGCCAGATCGTCATGGAAGGCTTTCTGGACCTGAAGATTCCCTGCTGGCAGCGGCGCCTGATCACCCGCGCGCTGGCGCTGGTGCCGGCCTTCGTCGGCGTGTGGTGGTTCGGCGACGGCGGCGTGGGCAAGATGCTGGTGCTCAGCCAGGTGGTGCTGAGCTTCCAGCTGCCCTTCGCCATCTGGCCGCTGGTGCGCTTCACCAGCGACCGCCGGCTGATGGGCGAGTTCGCCAGCGGCTGGGCGATGAAGGGCACGGCCTGGGGACTGTTCGCGGTGATCGCCGTGGCCAACGTGTGGCTGGTCTGGACGGTGGCGACGGGGCAAGGCTGAGGCGGAAGCGACGGCCGCAGCCGCTAGCGGCACCGTCCAGGGACAGGCACCGCGGCGCTTCAATCCTCCGCGCCCGCCGAGGCCTTCCGAGACAGCGGCCGGGGCCACGGGCTACCCTCGGGCGCATGTTCATCGTCACCCTCACCTACATCCGCCCCGTCGAAGAGATCGACGCCCACATGGAGGCCCACGTGGCCTGGCTGCGCCGCCATTACGAGAGCAGCCTGTTCGTCGCCTCCGGCCGGCAGGTGCCGCGCGTGGGCGGCGTGATCCTGGCCCGCTCGGGCGACCGCGCCGCCCTCGAGGCCGTGCTGGCCGAAGACCCCTTCGCGCAGCACAAGCTGGCCCGCATCGACATCGTCGAGTTCACTCCCAGCATGACCGCGCCCGGCGCCGAGGCGCTCAAGTCGATATGAGCGGGCGCCCGGGCGCGCCGCCGCGGTCGGGCCTGGGCACGGCCCTGAAGCGCGCCCTGCTGCTGCTCGTCGCCGCCGCGGTGCTGGCCGGCTGCTGGCTGCTGCCGCTGGAGCCGCTGGCGCGCGAGCAGTTGCGCGCCGGCCTGCAGCGTTCGCTCACCGCCTTCGCGGCGGCGCGGGCGCTGGGCGCGGTGCTGTCGGTGGCACAGGGCACGCAGCTGGACGTCAAGCCGGCCGGCGTCGGCCTGAGCCTGGCACCCGGCCAGGCGCTCAAGCCGCTCAACGAGCTGGTGGACCGCTTCGCCGCCGTCATGCTGGCGGCCAGCGTGGCGTTCGGCATCCAGCTGCTGATGCTGGGCATCGGCGGGCATGGGGCGGTGTCGGTGGCGCTCACGGCGGTGCTGCTGGCCTGGCTGGTGCTGCGCTGGCGGACCGCCGGCGCGCCGGGCGCTGCGGAGGGCACCGCAGCCCGCGCCGACGCGCCGCCGGCCACCGGCGCTGCAGTGGCGTCGTCCCGCACCCTGCGCTGGCTGTCGCCCGTGTTCGCCGGCCTGCTGCTGGTGCGCTTCGCGGTGCCGGCGGTGGGCCTGGCCAACGAGGGCGTCTACCGCGCCGTGATGGCGGGCGAATACCAGTCGGCCCTGGCGGTGATCGAGGCCTCGCCCGAGCAGGTCGCCGGCCGCGCACCGCACGCCGAGCCGAAGGACGACGGGCTGCTGGAGCGCCTCAGGCGCTGGTCCGAGCGCGCCACCGACCTGCGCGCCGGCTACGAGGCCATCCTGCAGGCGGCCGGCGAATGGACGCGCACGATGGTGCGGCTGATCGCCCTGTTCGTGGTGCAGACGGTGCTGCTGCCGCTGGGCTTCCTGTGGCTGATGTGGCGGCTGGCCCGCGCCATCGCGGGCACCGCCGCTCGCCGCTGAGGCTCCGGCCTCAGCCCGCCGCGTCCACCGCCTCTTCGCGCCGCCCGTCCGGGTAGCGTGCGAAGCGCGCCGGCGCCGCGCCATGCACCGGCGCCGCGTCCGGCCAGGGCCAGCCGCCGAACTGGGTGCGGCGGTAGTCCTGCATCGCCTGCGCGATCTCGGCCTGCGAGTTCATGACGAAGGGGCCGTACTGCGCCACCGGTTCGGCGATGGGCCGGCCCTGCAGCAGCAGGAATTCGCAGACCTCGTCGCCCGCCGCCAGCGCCACCGCGGCGTCGGCCCGCAGTTCGATGGCCGCCGGCCCCTGCACCGCCTGACCGCCCACCGTGGCGGACGCGCCCTTGAAGAAGTACAGCACCCGCTGCGTGCCCGCGCCCGCCGCGGCCGGCAGCGTCCAGCGCGCGCCGGGTTCCAGGCGAAGGGTCCAGATGGCCACGTCGGCATCGGCCTGCGCAGCCCACGAATCCGGCGGCGGCGACGGCGGGGCATCGGCGCCCTCCAGCCGGCCGGCCACGACGGTCACGTCCACGCCTTCGGCGCGCCAGTGCGGCACCTGGCCGGACCAGAGCATGGTGAAGTGCGGATCGACCATCTTGCGCGCCGCCGGCAGGTTCAGCCAGATCTGGAACAGCTCCAGCGGATTGCCCGCGTCCTCGCGCAGCAGCGGAAACATCTCCGAGTGCACGAGGCCGCGGCCGGCCGTCACCCACTGCACGTCGCCGCCGCCGAAGCGGGCCGCGGCGCCCAGCGAGTCGGCATGGTCGATCAGGCCGCGGCGCACCAGCGTCACGGTCTCGAAGCCGCGGTGCGGATGGGCCGGAAAGCCCGGTACCGACTCGCCGTGGTACATGCTCCAGCCGTCCTTGCGGCTGAAGTCGGCGCCGATCTCGCGGCCGGCCAGCGAAGCGGCCGGCGCCATGCGACCGTCGCCGCGCGGATAGCCGTCGTCGTGGTACGCGCAGAACAGGAAGGGGTCGACGGTCGGCCAGGGAAAGCCCAGCGGGTGGACGCCCAGGACGGCGGAGGCGGGGGTGTCGTTCATGGAGTGCTCTTTTCTAGGGTGCGAAGGCCCGGCAGGCCCGAACTCCGAAGATGGGGCCACCCGGCCGATTGTGGAAGGCCCGCCGGCGCGACAGCCCGGACCATGGGTGCAACAGTGGCTTGGCCGGCAGCGGCGGCCGCCGGGCGCTACCATCGCCGGTCGTCACACAGGCGCCAGGGGCCATCGCTGGCTGGCGCAGGAGCGTTGAATGAGCCAGAACAAGCAGGACAAGGCCGCGGAGGCGGTCGAGGCGCTGGAGCGCACACTCGACCAGGCCAAGGCCGTGGCTGCGGAGATCCGCCAGGCGGCGGACAACCTCGCGGTGGTCAACACCGTGCTGGAAGAAGCCCTGCCCGCCACCACCCAGGTGGGCGAGGTGGCGCAGGCGCTCGACCAGTCGGGCCAGGTCGAAGACCAGATCAGCCGCTCGGCCGAGGTGCTCGAGGCCCTGGAGGCCGCCCAGGCCGAGGTGACCAAGCAGGTGGCGCCGCGCTGACGGCAACCCGCCTGTCGGCAATGTCCGACACCAAGGGGGGCCCCGCACGCCCACGGCGCCCCGCCCCCGGTCGTTAAGCTGCCCATTCCCTGCACGCGCCACGTCATGGCCGCTCTCCGCATTTTCATCGTCGAAGACAACCCGACCATCCGGGACAGCCTCATCCCCACGCTCGAAGACCTGACCGACGCCGAAATCGTCGGGCTGGCCGAGGGCGAGGACGAGGCCGTCCGCTGGATGCAGGCGCACCCGGGCGGCTGGGACCTGGCCATCGTGGACCTGTTCCTCCGGCAGGGCTCGGGCCTCGGCGTCCTGCGCCGTGGCCGCTCCGGCGGTGCCCGCCAGTCGATGGTGGTGCTGACGAATTACGCCACCACCGACATGCGCCGCCGCTGCAGCGAGGCGGGCGCGGACCGGGTGTTCGACAAGTCCAACGACCTGGACGCCTTCTTCGACTACTGCAACGCGCAGGCGCCCTCGCGCTGAGGCGATCCGCCGCCATCGCGGCACGCCTGCCCGCCGGTCGCTGCGACGCGGCTTGGCCGCCACAGCTTGTTCTGGACGGCGCGGCGGCTGTTGCACAGGAGTGGACAGCCGCCCGCACTTGCCGCTACACCGGCGTATGCCCTCCGCCGCACCCTCCGACTCCCTCCCCACCGAACTCTGGCGCCTCGGCGCCGCGCAGACCGCTGCGCTGGTCGCCAGCCGCCGCATCAGCGCCACCGAGGCGACGCAGGCCGCGCTCGACCGCCTTGAGGCGGCCAACCCGGCCATCAACGCCGTGGTCGACCACCGGCCCGAAGAAGCGCTGCGCCGCGCCGCCGAGGTAGATGCCGCACTCGCCCGCGGCGAACCCGCCGGGCCGCTGGCCGGCGTGCCCGTCACGCTCAAGGTCAACGTGGACCAGGCCGGCTTCGCCACCACCAACGGCGTGCGGCTGCAGCAGGACCTGATCGCCGACCACAACAGCCCGGTCGCCGACAGCCTGCTGGCCGCCGGCGCGGTGATCGTCGGCCGCACCAACACGCCCGCCTTCAGCTACCGCTGGTTCACCGGCAACCAGCTGCACGGCACCACCCGCAATCCGCGCAATGCGGCGCTCACGCCCGGCGGCTCCTCCGGCGGCGCGGCGGCAGCCGTGGCGGCGGGCATCGGCGCCATCGGCCATGGCACGGACATCGCCGGCTCGATCCGCTACCCGGCCTATGCCTGCGGCGTGCACGGCCTGCGGCCCACCGTCGGCCGGGTGCCGGCCTGGAATGCCTCCAGCCCCGAGCGCACCGTCGGCGGCCAGATCACCGCCGTCTCCGGCCCCATCGCCCGGCAGGTGCAGGACCTGCGCCTCGCCCTGGCCGCCATGGCCCGCTGGGACGCCCGCGACCCCTGGGCCGTGCCCGCGCCGCTCATCGGTCCGGCCGTGCCGCGCATCGCCGCGCTGTGCGTGCGCCCCGACGGCCTGGCCACGACCGCGCCGGTCGAGGCCGCCCTGCGCGATGCCGCCGACCGGCTGCGCGACGCCGGCTGGGTGGTGGACGAGGTCGACGCCCTGCCGCCGCTGCAGGCGGCCTGCGCCGACCAGGTGCGGCTGTGGATGGGCGACGGCTACGCCGCCCAGCTGCGCAACGCCGAGCGCGAGGGCGACCCGGCCGCCCTCGCCGCCCTGCACGGCCAGGCCGACCTGGCGGGCCGCATGGACGGCGAGATGCTCTCGGCCGTGCTGGTGCGCCGCGCCACGCTGGCGCGGCAGTGGCAGCGCTACCTGCAGGAGCGCTATCCGCTGGTGCTGCTGCCGGTGTCGGCCGAGCTGCCCTTTCCGGCCGACCTGGACCTGCAGGGCCCCGAGGCCTATGCCCGCGTGTGGGCGGCGCAGATGACGCAGATCGCCCTGCCCTTCGTCGGCCTGCCGGGGCTGGTGGTCAGCACCGGCATGGCCGAGGGCGAATGCGGCCCGGCGCCGGTGGGCGTGCAGCTGGTGGCGGGGCGCTTCCGGGAAGACGTCTGCCTGGAGGCCGGCGAGGCCATCGAGGCGCGCGGCGTCCCGCCGGCGCCGGTCTGACGCTCAGTCGAGCTGTCGCACCACCGCCATCGCCTCGTCCACCCGGTCCACGGCGTGGATCGTCAGGCCCTCGATGGGCTTCTTCGGCGCATTGGCCTTGGGCACCAGCGCGACCGAGAAGCCGAGCTTGGCCGCCTCGCGCAGGCGCTCCTGCCCGCGCGGCGCCGGCCGCACCTCGCCCGCCAGGCCGACCTCGCCGAAGGCCACGAAGCCCTTGGGCAGCGCCTTGCCCCGAAGGCTGGAGCTGATGGCCAGCATCACCGCCAGGTCGGCCGCCGGCTCGGTGATGCGCACGCCGCCCACGGCGTTGACGAACACGTCCTGGTCCATGCTGGCCACGCCCGCGTGGCGATGCAGCACGGCCAGCAGCATGGCCAGGCGGTCGCGCTCCAGGCCCACCGACAGGCGGCGCGGGCTGGGGCCGCCGTCGTCCACCAGCGCCTGTATCTCCACGAGCATGGGCCGCGTGCCCTCCAGCGTGACCAGCACGACGCTGCCGGGCACCGGCTGCGCATGCTGGCTCAGGAAGATGGCGCTGGGGTTGGCCACGCCACGCAGGCCGCGCTCGGTCATGGCGAAGACGCCGATCTCGTTGACGGCGCCGAAGCGGTTCTTGATGGCGCGCACCAGGCGGAAGCTGGAATGCGTGTCGCCCTCGAAATACAGCACCGTGTCGACCATGTGCTCCAGCACGCGCGGGCCGGCCAGGGCGCCTTCCTTGGTCACGTGGCCCACCAGCACCACCGCCGTGCCGCTGGCCTTGGCGAAGCGCGTGAGGTGGGCCGCACATTCGCGCACCTGCGCCACCGAGCCGGGGGCGGAGGTGAGCTGGTCCGAATACACGGTCTGGATCGAATCAATGATGGCGATGGCCGGCCGGTGGGCGTCGAGCGTGGCGAGGATCTTTTCGAGCTGGATCTCGGCCATCAGCTGCACCTGCGAGCGCTCCAGCCCCAGCCGGTGTGCGCGCAGCGCGACCTGGGCGCCGCTTTCCTCGCCGGTCACGTACAGCGCGATCTGGCCGGCGTTCTGCAGCGCGTCGGCCGCCTGCAGCAGCAGGGTCGATTTGCCGATGCCCGGGTCGCCGCCGATCAGCGTCACGCCGCCGGGCACGATGCCGCCGCCGAGCACCCGGTCCAGTTCCTCCAGCCCGGTGGGCGTGCGGGCCACGTCGGTGGCCTCGATCTCGGCCAGCACCGCCAGCTCGGAGGCGCCGCCCAGCGCGGCGAAGGTGTTGCCGAAGCGGTTCTGCGCCGGGCCGCCGGCCGCTGCCGGCGCCTGCTCGACCAGCGTGTTCCAGGCGCCGCACGAGGGGCATTTGCCCAGCCACTTGGGGCTGGTGCCTCCGCATTCGCTGCACACGTACTGGGTCTTGTCCTTGGCCATCGAGGGAGTGTATTGAGCCGGCCGCGTCCGGCCGGGAACGGGATGACGGTTGCCCGGTGCTCGCGTAAACCAGAAGACGCAGCGGTGCCTGCTGCTGGAACAATCGCGCCCATCATCGGGCGCGTCGCGCCCCTTTTTTTCTTCTGGAGACACCTCCCATGCAGATCACCCGCCGCCACCTGCTGCAGACCACGGGCGCCTCGGCGCTGCTCGCCGGCATCGGCCAGCAGGCCTTCGCCCAGGGCGCCCTGGAGAACGCCACCATCGTCACCGGCTTCGCCGCCGGCGGCACCTCCGACACCATCTGCCGCCGCGTGGCGCAGAAGCTGCAGCCCGACTACGCCAAGGCCGTGGTGGTGGACAACCGCACCGGTGCCGGCGGCCAGATCGCCATCAACTACATCAAGGCGCGCCCGGCCGACGGCACGACGATGCTGCAGACGCCCACGTCGATGCTGACGATCTATCCGCACATCTACAAGAAGCTGTCGTACGACCCGCAGGCCGACCTGACGCCGGTGAGCCTGGGCTGCGTGTTCGACTTCGGCTTTGCCGTGGGCCCGGCCGTGCCGGCCAGCGTCAAGAACGTGGCGGACTTCCTGGCCTGGGCCAAGGCCAACCCGACGGGCGCCAACTTCGGCTCGCCGGCCGCCGGCTCCACGCCGCACTTCGTGGGCGTGCTGATCGGCAAGAGCGCCGGCGTCGAGCTCAAGCATGCGGCCTACCGCGGCACGCAGCCGGCCATGCTGGACCTGCTGGGCGGCAACATCTCGGCCGTGTCGGGCCCCATCGGCGACATCACGCAGCACCTGTCCACCGGCAAGGTGCGCATCCTGTCGGTGTCGGGCGCCAAGCGCAGCCGCTTCGCACCCGACGTGCCCACGCTGATGGAACAGGGCATCAACATGGCCCACAGCGAGTGGTTCGCCTTCTTCCTGCCGCCCAAGGCCAACCCCGAGCTGGTGGCCCGCCTGAATGCCGGCATGAAGAACGCCCTGGCGCAGAAGGACGTGATCGACGGCCTGGGCACCTTCGGCCTGGAAGCCATGTCCTCCAGCCCCGCCGAACTGGCCGACCTGATCAAGAAGGACACGGCCAAGTGGGCGCCCATCGTGAAGGAAGTGGGCTTCACGGCCGAGGCCTGATGCGCACCACGCCGGACGTCGGCGCTGCGGCTGTGCCGGCCGTGGCAGCCGCTTCGGCCACCTCGGCCGCATCGGCCGCATCGGCCACTTCGGCCGCTTTGCGCGGCATGCATCCGGACGAACGGGCCGCCCGCGTGCAGCTGGCGGCCTGCTACCGCGTCTTAGCCATGCTCGGCTGGACGGAGATGATCTACAACCACATCACCGTCCGGCTGCCCGACAGCGTGACCGGCGGCGACAAGCAGTTCCTGATCAATCCCTTCGGCCTGCACTACAGCGAGGTCACGGCCAGCAACCTGGTGCGCATCGACCTGGCGGGGCAGGTACTCGATGGGTCGTCGCATCCGGTCAACCCGGCCGGCTTCACCGTGCATGCCGCCATCCACGACGGCCTGCCCGGCGCCCATTGCGTGATGCACACCCACACGACCGCCGGCATGGCGGTGGCCTGCGTGGAGGGCGGGCTGTCGCTGTCCAACTTCTACGCCGCGCAGCTGCACGGCCGGGTGGCCTACCACGACTTCGAGGGCGTGACGGTGCATGCCGACGAAGGCCCGCGCCTGCTGGCCAGCATCGGCGACAGGCCGGCCGTCATCCTGCGCAACCACGGCCTGCTGGTCTGGGGCCAGACGCTGCCGCAGGCCTTCGTCACGCTGTGGACGCTGCAGCGCGCCTGCGAGGTGCAGCTGGCCACGATGAGCATGGGCCGGCCGATTCCGGTGGCCCAGGCCGTCGCCGAGCAGTGCAAGCGCGACGCGCTGCAGTTCCATCCCGCGCAGGGTGCCGGCCAGGACGTGTTCGACGCGCTGGTGCGGCAGGTGGACCGGATCGATCCGGGCTACCGGGACTGACCCCGGTTTTGCCGCGCGCGCAGGGCCGGGCGCCGCGCCCCGTGGGCGCAGCGCGGCTGGCACGCGCACACCGCAGCGCCTAGCATGGCGCTTTCCGCGGCTTTGGACTTTCGGACTCTCCCATGAAGATCTGCATCTACGGCGCCGGCGCCATCGGCGGCTGGATCGGCACGGCCTTCGCCCAGGCGGGCGAACGGCTCAACGTGGTGGCGCGCGGCGCCACGCTCGCCGCCCTGCAGGCGGACGGCCTGGCGGTCGTGCGCCAGGGCGGCGCGACCCAGCGCGTGCCCGTGCATGCGGTGGACGACCCGGCCGCGCTCGGGCCGCAGGACGTGGTCGTCATCGCCGTCAAGGCGCCCGCCCTGGCCGGCGTGGCCGAGCGCATCGGGCCGCTGCTCGGGCCCGACACCGTGGTGCTGACGGCCATGAACGGCGTGCCCTGGTGGTTCCTGGACGGCGGCTTCGGCGGCCCGCTGGCCGGGCGCAGGCTGTCGGCCGTGGACCCCGAGGGCCGCATCGCCGCCGCCATCCCCGGCCGGCACGTGATCGGCGGCGTGGTGCATGCGAGCTGCTCGCTGGATGCGCCCGGCGTGGTGCGCCACCACTTCGGCAACGGCCTGATCCTGGGCGAGCCCTCCGGCACGCCGACCGAGCGCGTCCAGCGGCTCGCCGGCCTGCTGCAAGGCGGCGGCATCGACGCCCGCGTGTCGCCGCAGATCCAGAAGGACGTCTGGTACAAGCTCTGGGGCAACATGACGGTCAACCCGATCAGCGCGCTGACCGGGGCGACCACCGACCGCATCCTGGCCGACGACCTGCTGCGCGGCTTCATCTCCGCCGTGATGCTGGAGGCGCGTGCCGTGGGCGAGCGCATCGGCGTGCCCATCGCCGAGATGCCGGAAGACCGTCATGCGGTCACGCGCAAGCTGGGCGCCTTCAAGACTTCAATGCTGCAGGACGTGGAAGCCGGCCGGCCGGTGGAGCTCGACGCGCTGGTGAGCGCCGTGCGCGAACTGGCGCAGGGCGTGGACCTGCCGACGCCCTTCACCGATGCGCTGCTGGGGCTGGCGCGGGTGCAGGCGCGGGGGTTGGGCCTGTACTGAGCGCGAGGGCTACCGCCGCGCCGCGATGATCCGCAGCGCCTCGGGCAGCGTGCGGGCCTGCGGCACGAAGCGGTCGACCAGCGCCCCCAGCAGCACGGCGCACAGCAATGCACCAAGCAGCGGCTTCCAGGTGAGCCGCACGGCAGCGCCGAGCCAGCCTTCGCGCGCCAGGCGCCGGGTCGTGCGCACGGCGGCATAGGAGAAGGCGACTTCGACGGCCACGGCGAGCAGGGCCTCGGAGCCGAAGTACAGCCAGACGAGCGAACCGGCGCCCATCACGACCGCGACGCCGATCAGGAAGATGGCCACCACGGGCACGACGACGACCGCGCCTTCATCGGCCGCACTGGCGGCATCGAGCGCGTCCGAGGCGAGGCCGCGCAGGCCGGAGGCTTCGCCGCCGGCGCGGTCGGCCGGGCCTGCCTGGTCCGCACGTCCACCGCGCGGGGCTGGCACGCCGTCGCCGTCTCGCCCCGCTGACGCCTCGTCGGGACGGTCGGGCAGGAGCTCGGCCAGGTCGCTCCAGTCGTCCGCTTCGTCCGCGTCCTCGCGCAACAGGCGGCGTGCCCACAAGCGCAGCAGGCCCAGGTACGTCGCATAGCCGAGCCCGAGCGTGAACAGGTAGCGCAGCGCGAGCGAATCGACATGGGCCATGTCGCGCAGCATCGCCGCGAAGGCCCACATCAGCAGCAGCACCAGGCTGCCGATGAGCCAGCCGTGCAGGCGCAGGCTGTGGCGGCGGTGCAGGGCCTGCTCCAGCGCGGATTCCTCCAGGCGCACCGAGCGCCAGGTCGAACGGACTTTCATCGCGGCGATCCCTCCCGCCAAACACCCACCGCGGTCGATGGAACCGGCGCCGCGGCGAGGCCGGGGAACGGCAGGCGGCGCGTCATTCCAGCGCGTCCACCATGACGGGCACGCGCGGCGCCACGGCACACATCAGCTCGTAGCCCACGGTGCCGCTGGCGCGGGCCACCTCGTCGATGGGCAGCAGGGTGCCGTGCAGGGCGCTGCGGCCCCACAGCACCACCTCGCTGCCGAAGCCGGCGTCGGGCACGGGCGTCAGGTCGACCGTGACCATGTCCATGCTGACGCGGCCGACGACGCGGGTGCGCACGCCCTCGACCAGCACCGGCGTGCCGGTGGGCGCATGGCGCGGATAGCCGTCGGCATAGCCCACGGCCGCGATGCCGATGCGCATCGGCTGCTCGGCCACGAAGCCGGAGCCGTAGCCCACCGTGTCGCCCGGCTGCAGCGACTGCACGCCGATGAGCCGCGTGGCCAGCGTCATGCCGGGCTGCAACTGCCAGTGGGCCGCGTCGTTCTCGGGAAAGTCGGGCGCGCTGCCGTAGAGCACGATGCCCGGCCGCACCCAGTCGGCCCGGGTGCGCGCCGCGTGGCGCAGCAAGGCGGCGCTGTTGGCGATGCAGCGCTCGCCGGGCAGGTCGGCCGTGGCTTCGTCGAAGGCGGCCATGGCGGCGTCGATGCCGCGCGGGCCGTCGGCATCGCTGAAATGCATCATCAGCGAGACCTCGTCCACCTGCGGCAGGGCCGTCAGGCGCGTCCATGCGGCACGCATGCGGACGGGCGCGAAGCCCAGCCGGTTCATGCCCGAGTTCATCTTGAGGAAGACGCGGTGCGGCGCCTGCGTCTTGTGCGCGGCCAGCCAGTCGATCTGCTCGTCGCAGTGCACCGTGTGCCACAGGCCCAGGCGCGAGCACAGCTCCAGGTCGCGCGCATCGAACACGCCCTCGAGCAGCAGGATGGGCCCGCGCCAGCCCAGGGCGCGCACGCGCTCGGCCTCGGCCAGGTCCAGCAACGCGAAGCCGTCGGCGGCGCGGAAGGCGTCGAACACGCGCTCGATGCCGTGGCCGTAGGCATTGGCCTTGACCACCGCCCAGACGCTGGCCGGGGCCGCGCCGCGGCGGGCCCGCTCGAGGTTGTGGCGCAGCGCGCCGGGGTGGATGGTGCAGAGGATCGGGCGGGGCATGGGGCGGCCGGAATTCGATGCGGGATGACGCCCGTGTCGGACGCGGACGGGTCGCCCCGGCGAGGGTTATGGGTCATTTTGGCATTGCACCTGCGTGCTATAACCACGGGCCCCCGACCCCGGGGATTTTTTGTATACAGCCTCGAGCCTGCACATGGCCAGCCAGCCCCATCGATGAAGCGCGGCTTCTACACCATCATGTCGGCCCAGTTCTTTTCGTCGCTGGCCGACCAGGCGCTCTTTGTGGCCGCGGTCGAACTGCTGCGGACGGCGGGCTCTCCGGAATGGCAACGCGCGGCGCTGGTGCCCATCTTCGCCATCTTCTATGTGGCGCTGGCCCCGCTGGTGGGTGCCTTCGCCGATGCGCTGCCCAAGGGCAAGGTCATGTTCATCAGCAACGCCATCAAGGTGGCGGGCTGCCTGATGATGCTGTTCGGCAGCCATCCGCTGGCGGCCTATGCCGTGGTGGGCCTGGGCGCGGCGGCCTATTCGCCGGCCAAGTACGGCATCCTGACCGAGCTGCTGCCGGCCTCGCAACTGGTGAAGGCCAACGGCTGGATCGAGGGCCTGACCATCGCCTCGATCATCCTCGGCATCGTGATGGGCGGCCTGCTGGTGGGCGGGCCCGTGTCCAGCAAGCTGCTGGCCATCGACCTGCCCTTCATCGACACCGGCATCGACACACCCCCCGAGGCGGCCATCACCGTGCTGATCGCGGTGTATGCGCTGGCGGCGTGGTTCAACACGCGCATCCCGCACACCGGTGTGGCCATGCGCCCGCTGCGTTCTGACCCGAACCGCAGCTTCGCGGGCAACCTGGTCGCGCTGCTGCCCGACTTCTGGCAGTGCAATGCCCGCCTGTGGCGCGACAAGCTGGGCCAGATCTCGCTGGCCACCACCACACTCTTCTGGGGCGCGGGCGGCAACCTCAAGTACATCGTGCTGGCCTGGGCCTCGCTGGCGCTGGGCTACAGCACGCCGCAGGCCTCTGCGCTGACGGGCGTGGTGGCCATCGGCACCGCCGTGGGTGCGGTGGTGGCGTCGGTGCGCATGCGGCTGGACATGGCGACGCAGGTGATTCCGCTGGGCATCGGCATGGGGCTGCTGGTGATCGGGATGAACTTCATCTCCAACGTGTGGGTGGCGATCCCGTTCCTGATCGCGCTGGGCGGGCTGGGCGGCTTCCTGGTGGTGCCGATGAATGCGCTGCTGCAGCACCGCGGCCACAACCTGATGGGTGCGGGCCGCTCGATCGCGGTGCAGAACTTCAACGAGCAGGCCTGCATCCTGCTGCTGGGCGCCTTCTACAGCGCCTGCACGGGCCTGGGGCTGTCGGCCTTCGGTGCCATCACGGCCTTCGGCATCGTGGTGGCGGGCTTCATGGAAATCATCCGCCGCTGGCACCAGCGGAACCTGAAGGTGCATGGCGAGGAAGTGCAGCGCCTTCTGGAGATTGCGCGCAGCGACAAGCATCATTGACCACCCCCGTTGCTTGCTCACTTCGTGTAGCCGCCTCCCCCCTCAAGGGGGCGCACCCGGCGGCCCGGCGGAGCCGGATCCGCGGGTGCACGCGGATGGCCTGCTCCGCGGCCGACTGAATGACGAGCTGGGCGCAGGTGGCGATTTACCTGACTGAGGAGATGCCAATGACGACGCTTCACGACTTCGAGGTCCGCCGGCTGGACGGCACGCCGGTCTCGCTGGGCGAGTTCCGGGGGCAGGTGGTGCTGGTGGTCAACACCGCGAGCCAGTGCGGCTTCACGCCGCAGCTGGGCGGGCTGGAGCAGCTGCATGCGCGCTTCAAGGACCGCGGCTTCGCGGTGCTGGGCTTTCCCTGCAACCAGTTCGGCGGCCAGGAGCCGGGCACGGCCGAGGAGATCGGCAGCTTTTGCCAGCGCAACTACGGCGTGAGCTTCCCGATGATGGAGAAGATCGACGTCAACGGCGCCAATGCGGCGCCGCTGTACCAGTGGCTCACGCGCGAGAAGCCGGGGCTTCTGGGCACGCAGGCCATCAAGTGGAACTTCACCAAGTTCCTGGTCGGCCGCGACGGGCAGGTGATCCGCCGCTATGCGCCGCTGGACAAGCCCGAATCCATCGCGGCGGACATCGAGGCGGCGCTGGCCGCGGGCTGAGACCTGTTCGACGGCCACGGACAAAAAGTCCACCGCCGCGCGCGAAGCCCACTCCTAGAATCGCCGGCTCGCCCATGCCCTTCTTCGACCGCCACCTCCATCGCCTCGCCCGCGGCCTGCTCGGCCGCGCGGTGCTGCTGTGGTTCGCGCTGTCGATGGGGGCGGCCATCGCCTCGCCGATGGTGCATCCGCAGGCCATGGAGCTGGTCTGCTCGGCGATGGGCGCCGTCAAGGTGGTCGTGAAGACCGACGACGGCGTGCGGGAGATCGGCGCCACGCACATGGACTGCCCGCTGTGCGTCTCCACCGGCGCGCCGCCGCCGGCGGCGCCCCTGCTGCAGCTGCCCCAGGCCCAGCCCCTGGGTCTTGCGCTGCAGCCCATCGAGGCCGCGCGCCTCGCGGCGGCCACGGCCGCGCCCTTGCCGGCGCGCGGGCCACCGGCCCTGCGCTGATCCTGTTGTCCCCCTTCCGTTCGCCCGCGGCCTTGCGCGGCACGGCGGCCCTGGCCCTGCGGGCCGGCTGGCCGACCGCCGCACGCCCGGTGTGAACCCGAACGACAGATCGCCGCGCAGGCCTGGGGCCGGACCGAGTCCGGCCCCGGCAGGCCGCGCGGATGCCAGGCCTTCGCATGAATCCTCACCCCTACCCACGCGCCGACGCGCGCGTCCGCTTCTCGCGGCTGGCCCTGCGCGCCAGCCTTTCATTGCCGCTGGCGCTGCCCCTGGGCGCCCTGGCGCAGCAGGCCGGCACGGCCACCGCCGACGCGCCCGAGCGCGTCAAGTCGCTCGGCGTGGTCACCGTCACCGGCGGCCAGCCGAGCTCGCTGCCCACGCAGATTCCCACCACCATCGAAGGCGTGACGCGCGAGGAGATCGCCACCCGCATCAACGCCACCGACAGCGAGGACGCGCTCAAGTACCTGCCCAGCCTGCTGGTGCGCAAGCGCTACATCGGCGACTACAACCACGCGATCCTCTCCACCCGCGCCTCGGGCACCGGCAACAGCGCGCGCTCGGCCGTGTATGCGGACGGCATCCTGCTGTCCAACTACCTGGGCAACGGCATCGCCAACGGCACCAACTTCGCGCCGCGCTGGGGCCTGGTGTCGCCGGAGGAGATCGAGCGGGTGGACGTGATGTACGGCCCCTTCTCGGCCGCCTACCCGGGCAACTCGGCCGGCGCGGTGGTCGACTACGTGACGCGCATGCCGACACAGCTGGAGGCGCATGCGAGCGCCGGTTATTCCTCGCAGCCCAACCGGCTCTACAACACCGATGCGACCTTCGACAGCTGGCAGACCAGCGCCTCCATCGGCAGCCGCGCGGGCGACTGGTCGTGGTGGATCCACCTCAACCGCACGCGCAGCGAAGGCCAGCCGCTGACCTTCACCACGGCCACCGTCGCCTCGGGCACGCCGGGCAATGCGGGCACGCCGGTCACCGGCTGGGTGGGCGGGCTGAATACCACCAACACGCCCTGGTACATCCTGGGCACCGGTACGGCCTACCGGACGGTGCAGGACCAGGCCAAGCTCAAGCTGGCCTACGACATCACGCCCACGCTGCGCGCCAGCTACACGCTGGGCTGGTGGCAGAACGCGTCGGAAGGCCGGCCAGAGAGCTACCTGATGGGCACCAACGGCCTGCCGGTGTACAGCGGGCCGGTCAACATCCTGGGTCGCAGCTACACGCTCGCGCCCACGGCCTTCCCGCTGACCAACGACGACCAGACGCACTGGATGCACGGCCTGTCGCTCAAGAGCCGCACCGAGGGCGTGTTCGACTGGGAACTCGCCGCCAGCCTGTACGACTACCGGAAGGACCGGCAGCGGGCGCCCACGGTCGCGCTTCCGCTGGCCGCCTACGGCGGTGCGGGCACGCTGCAGGACCAGGACGGCACCGGCTGGAACACGCTGGCCGCCAAGGGCACCTGGCGGCCCCAGGGCCTGCAGGGCGCGCACATCGTGGACTTCGGCATCGGCCGCGATGCCTACACGCTGGCCATCGCGAAGAACAACGTCATCGGCAGCTGGATCGACGGGCCGGTCAACCCGCTCTCGCTGGTCAGCAACGTGGGCGGCCGCACGCAGACCGTGAGCGCCTGGGCGCAGGACGCCTGGCGCTTCGCCCCGCGCTGGAAGGCCGTGCTCGGCCTGCGCTGGGAGGACTGGCAGGCCACCGACGGCCTGAGCGCCGGCGCCACCAGCAGCTTGCGCTACGCCCGCCGCAGCGAGTCGCACCTGTCGCCCAAGGCCGCCCTCGCCTTCCAGGCGACCGACGACACGGTGATCAAGGCGTCCGTGGGCCGCGCGGTGCGCTTTCCGACAGTGGGCGAGCTTTACGGCGCCACCGGCGGCACGCTGTCCTTCGTCAACGATCCCACGCTGGCGCCCGAAAAGTCGTGGACCGGCGAGCTCAGCGTCGAGAAGGACCTGGGCCACGGCCTGCTGCGCGCCACCCTCTTCCACGAGACCACGCGCGATGCGCTCTTCAGCCAGCTGGTGCCCGGCACCACCATCTCGCGCGTGCAGAACGTGGACAAGGTGCGCACCACCGGCATGGAGCTGGCCTACACCGGCACCGACGTGCTGATGCGCGGGCTGGACCTGGGCGGCAGCCTGACCTTCGCCGACTCGCGCACCGTGGCCAATGCCGCCAACCCGGCGAGCGTGGGCAAGTGGCAGCCGCGCGTGCCGCGCTGGCGCTCCACCGTGTACGCCACCTACCGGGCGGACGACCGCTGGTCCTTCACCGTGGCGGCGCGCTACAGCGGACGGCAGTATTCGAACCTGGACAACAGCGACGTCAACGCCAACGCCTACTTCGGCGCCAGCCGCTACTTCACCGTCGACACCCGCGTGCGCTGGCAGATCGACCGGCACTTCTCGGCCGCTTTCGGCATCGACAACCTCAACAACGCCCAGTACTGGAACTTCCATCCCTACCCGCAGCGCACCTACACCGCCTCGCTGCAGTGGGACCTGTGAACCTGCACCGACTTCAAGGAGCCTCAAGACCATGACCCGTTTCGCCAAGCCCCTCTTCGCCCTCGCCCTGCTGGCCGGCACCGGCAGCGCCCTAGCCCACGTGACCCTGCCGCCCGGCGGCGCCACCGTCGGCACCGACTACGAGGCCGCCTTCCGCGTCGGCCATGCGTGCAAGGACGCCAGGCTCACCAATGCCCTGACCGTGCGACTGCCGCAGGGCTTCACGCTGCAGGACGTGCCCGCGCGGCCCGGCTGGACCATCGAGCAGACGCGCAGCGGCAACGAGGCCGTGGTGCGCTGGACGGCGACCAGCGCCGCCACCGCCGTGCCGGCCGACCAGAAGACCGAATTCGTGCTGCGCGGGCGCCTGCCCGACAAGCCGGGCCCGCTGTACTTCAAGGTGCTGCAGGGCTGCGACGTCGGCAGCAGCGACTGGGCCCAGCTGCCCACGGGCGCGACCGACGAGAAGCTGCCCCTGCCCGCCGCGAAGCTGGACGTGCTGCCGCGCGGCGTGGCGGCGGTGGACGTGCAGGGCGGCTGGGCCCGCATGGCCGTCGCCGGCCAGAGCGGCACCGGCGCCTTCATGAAGCTGCAGGCGCCCTCGGGCGCCCGCCTGGTGGGGGCCAGCACGCCGGCCGCCGGCATCGCCGAAGTGCACGAGATGTCAATGCAGGGCGACCGCATGCAGATGCGCGCCGTCGACGAACTGACGCTGCCCCCGCGCCAGACCGTGGAGCTGAAGCCGGGCGGCCTGCACGTGATGCTGATGGACCTGAAGCAGCCCCTGCCGGTGGGCAGCACGCTGCCGCTGACGCTGCGCTTCAAGGACGCACAGGGCAACGAGTCCACGCGCGAGGTGCAACTGCCGGTGCGCGCTGCGCCCGCTGCAGCCGCGGGCGGCGGCGGCCATCAGCACTGAGGGGCTCGAGTCTTCTGCCCTCTCCCCTCGCGGGAGAGGGGCCGGGGGAGAGGGGGTGCCACGCCACGGAAGCTGGCGTGGCGGTGCAAGCGCCGTCGCCCCCTCTCCCCAGCCCTCTCCCACGAGGGGAGAGGGAGCGAGGCCGGTAAGCACTCCGGCTCGGCCACTGCAAAGAGAAGGCAGGGCGCAAGCCCCAAAGCAAAGAGGCCCCGAAGGGCCTCTTGCTCACTGCGCCGGCACCGCGAGGGTGCCCGGTCGCCCTCAGGCCTTCTTGGCCTTCTTGGCAGCGGCCTTCTTGGCAGCCGGCTTGGCCGAAGCCGCCTTCTCGGCCTTGTCGGCCTTGCGCTTGGCGGCCTTGGGGTCCACGGCGGCCTTGAAGGCGGCGCCCGGCACGAACTTCGGCACCTTCTGGGCGGCGATCTTGATCTTCTCGCCGGCTTGCGGGTTGAAACCGGTGCGGGCGGCGCGGGCCACCTGCTTGAAGGTGCCGAAGCCCACCAGGGTCACGCTGTCGCCCTTCTTGACGGCGGTGACGATGCTGCTGGTCACGGTCTCCAGGATGCGGCCGGCTTCGGCCTTGGAGACGTCATGGGCGGAGGCGATCTTTTCGATGAATTCGAGACGGTTCAAGATGGATTCCTAGAGTTGCTTCGATCTGCGCCGGCCCCGGGCGCGTGGAGCGCCCGGGCCGAGCGAGCCGCGAAGTGTAGTGGAGCCACAAGACGAATTGGCGGTGCCTTGCGAGCGGCATGGCGGCGAAAGCCCACTTGGCAGCGGCTTGGCGGGCCGTGCGTGAAAAACTTCACTGTCGCGCAGGCCTCGAAGGCGGCGCGCCCACCACCCGGTGTGGCGTCGGGCCCACTCAGAAGCGGAAATCCGCGCTGCGCGGTGCGCCGCCCAGCGTCACTTCGCGGCGCTGCGTGCGGCCCTCGAAGGTGGCTTCCACCACATAGGCGCCCGCGGGCAGGTCGACCAGGCAGACCGGGCCGTCCGCCCGTAGCGACAGGCCGGCGCCGCCATTGGCGGGGCGCACATGCACCGCCACCGAGGCCAGGTAGGCCCCGTCGGCGCGCGCGAACAGCAGCGACAGCGGATGCGAAGCCATGGCCGCCCGCATGGCCGTGGATTCATCGGAGCCGATGCCGCCGCAGACATAGCGGCCGGCACCGTTTTCGGTCCAGGCAGGCATCTGGGCCTGCGCGAGGCCGGCGGTGCACAGGGCCAGCAGCGCGGCCGGCAGGGCGAGGAAGGAGCGGGACGAGGACATGGCGGTCTCCTGGTTCGACGGACGGCGCGGATGCTCGCCGCGACGCCTGCGGCCGCCTGTCGGACCGCGGCGACCGGTGGCGTGCGGCATCGCCGCCCGCGCGGGCGTGGGCCGGACACGGCCCGCATTGCCCGGCATGCCGATGGCTGTCGATTCGGCGCGGCCGGCGCTCAGGCCTGCGGCGTCAGCGCCGCATCCAGCCACTCCACCCAGTGCCGCACCGGCAGTTCGGTGCCGGCCTGCAGGTGGGTGATGCAGCCGATGTTGGCCGAGGCCACGGCCTCAGGCTGCAGCCGCTGCAGGTGGCCCAGCTTGCGCTCGCGCAGCTGGGTGGCCAGTGCCGGCTGCAGCACCGAGTAGGTGCCGGCGGAGCCGCAGCACAGGTGGCTTTCGTTCTGCGCCACGCGCAGGTCGAAGCCCAGCGCACGCAGGCCCGACTCCACGCCGCCGCGCAGCTTCTGCCCGTGCTGCAGCGTGCACGGCGGGTGGTAGGCGATCACGCCCTCGGGCGCGCGCACGCGCTCGCGCAACAGGGGCACCAGCGCGGGCAGCAGCTCGCCCAGGTCGCGCGTCGCGCGCGACACCTCGCGCGCCTTGTCGGCATAGGCCGCATCGCCGGCCAGGGCATGGCCGTAGTCCTTGATGGCGGTGCCGCAGCCGGAGGCGTTGCTGACGATGGCCTCCACCTCGCCGGCCTGCAGCAGCGGCCACCAGGCATCGATGTTGGCGCGCATCTGGTCCAGCGCGCCGGCCTGGTCGTCGAGGTGGAAGCGGATGGCGCCGCAGCAGCCGCCGGCCTGCGGCACCACGCTTTCGATGCCGGCGGCGTCGAGCACGCGCGCCGTCGCGGCGTCGATGGACGGGGCCATGGCCGGCTGCACGCAACCCAGGGGCAGCAGCACCTTGCGCGCATGGCTGCGCCGCGGCCAGGCGCCGGCCGGGCGCGGCGCCGGCACCTTGGCCTTGAGGCCCTCGGGCAGCAGGCCGCGCACCGCCTGGCCCAGCTTCATCGCCGGCGCGAACAGCGGGGCGTTGAGGCCTTCCTTGAGCAGCCAGCGCGCGGCGCGCTCGCCGGCCGGCCGGGGCACTTGCTCGTCCACCAGCTTGCGGCCGATGTCCACCAGGTGGCCGTACTGCACGCCGCTGGGGCAGGTGCTTTCGCAGTTGCGGCAGGTCAGGCATCGGTCCAGGTGCACCTGCGTGGCGCGCGTGGGCGCATGGCCTTCGAGCACCTGCTTGATGAGGTAGATGCGCCCGCGCGGGCCGTCGAGTTCGTCGCCGAGCAGCTGGTAGGTGGGGCAGGTGGCGGTGCAGAAGCCGCAGTGCACGCACTTGCGCAGGATGGCCTCGGCCTCGCGGCCTTCGGGCGTGCCCTGGTATCGGGGGGAGAGGTCGGTCTGCATCGTGTCTCGTCGTGGGTGTCGTCGTCGGGGTGGCCGGCGCCGCGGCCCGGGGGCCGGCGGCAGGCGGCGTCAGCGCATCAGGGCGGCGGCCCGGGCAGGCCCCGCGGCGGCGGGCGGCGCAGGCGGCCCAGCCAGCCGAAGGTCCAGGTCCGCAGCGCGTCGTTGTGGCGCAGGTCGTCCAGGTAGGGCGGCAGCGACAGCCACAGCAGCAAAGCCGCCAGCGGCAGCACGCAGACGAAGCCCACGTGCTTGAAACCCGCCGCACCCGCCAGGCCGCCCAGCACGAAGGCCAGGATCAGGCCGCCGAACAGCCGCACCCGCGCCAGGTTGGGCCGCACGCGGTCGGCGTCGGCGCGCCGCCGGTTCCAGTACAGCGCCTTGCCCAGCTCGATGCCCAAGTCGGTGAAGTTGCCGGTCATGTGCGTGGTGCGGATCTTGCCGGCCGACACCTTGGAGGCCAGCGCGTTCTGCAGCCCCATGATGAAGGACAGCAGCAGCACCGTGAGCGGCACCGCGAAGGGCGTGTGCCATTCCAGCGTGATGGCGCCCATCAGGCCGAAGGGCAGCATCAGGGCCGCCTCCAGCAGCAGCGGCAGCGCGTAGACGTGATTGAGCCGGTAATGCCGGCCCCAGTTGATCTGGATGGCGGCCGTCGCCGCCCCTGCCAGGAAGGCCAGGATGGCGCCCAGCGCCCCCAGCAGCAGCGTCATGTCGCCCAGCACCAGCGAATCGGCCACCTGCGAGGTGAAGCCGGTCATGTGCGAGGTGTAGCGGTGCAGCAGCAGGAACCCGCCCGCGTTGATGGCGCCGGCATTGAAGGCCAGCAGCAGGCCCAGCGCGCGGTTGGTGGACGGGGCGCGGTGGCGGCCGGTCAGGTGGCGCAGGCGGCGCATGGGCGAAGGGCGCTCGGTCGGTCGCGTCGGCGTGCAGCCGCGGCGCCTGGGTTCAGAGGCCGGCCACCAGCCGGCCGCGGTTGAAGATGCCGGCCGGGTCGAAGGCGGCCTTCAGGCGCTGGTGGATGGCCTGCAGCGCCGGCGGCAGGGGTGCCGGTTCGGCGCGCCGGCCCGCCGCCGGGCGGAAGGACACGGCCCAGCCGCCGGCCTGGCGGGCGGCGTCGGCGAGCGCGGCGACGGCGCCGTCGGGCACCGCGTACCAGCGCTGCGCGCCATGCCATTCCACCAGCAATGCCGACGCGCCTTCGGCCGCCAGCGCCGGCGCGGTCTGCGGCACGCTGGCGCGCCACAGCGCCAGGCCCGCGGCCTGCGCCGGCGCGAAGGCCTCGTGGCGCTGGTCGCGCAGCGCGGCCCAGAACGGCACCGCGGTGTCCTGCGGCACCGTCTCGCCGCCGAGCTGGCGGCAGGCCGACTGCACCGCGGCCACGGCCCCGCGCAGGCGCAGGTGCAGGTGCCCCACGCTGCCGTCGGGCCCGGCCAGCCAGGCGCTGGCATTGAGCGGCAGGGGCTGGCCTCCCCATGCGTTGAGCAGGCGCAGGGCGCCGGCCTGCGTGCATTCGAAGGCCAGGGTGGCCTCGGCCGGCGGCACCGGCAGCACCTTGAGGCTGAGTTCGGTGATGGCGCCCAGGGTGCCCCAGGCGCCGACGAGCACGCGCGAGACGTCGTAGCCCGCCACGTTCTTCATCACCTGGCCGCCGAAGGTCAGCAGCTCGCCGCGGCCATTGACCAGGCTGGCGCCCAGCACATAGTCGCGCACCGAGCCGACGCTGGCCCGGGCCGGCCCGGCGATGCCCGCGGCCACCATGCCGCCGACGGTGCCGCCCGTGCCGAACTGCGGCGGCTCGAAGGGCAGGCACTGGCCGTGGGCCTGCAGCAGCGCCTCCAGCTCGGCCAGCGGGGTGCCGGCCCGCACCGTCACCACCAGTTCGCTCGGCTCGTGGCTGACGATGCCGCGCAGGTCCCGCAGGTGCAGCGGCTCGCCTTCCAGCGGGCCGCCGTGGAAGTCCTTGGTGCCGCCGCCGCACAGGCGCAGCGCCCGCCCGTCGGCCGCAGCGGCGCGGATCTGCTCGGCGATCTGGGTCAGGGCGGGGCTCATCGCGGGCATGGTACGCCAGGGGGCGGGGCTCAATCCTCGAAGAAGGCGACGGGCCGGCCCGGTGCGGCCATGCGGCGCCAGAGCACCTGGCCGGCCATCGGCTGCCGGGCCAGTTCCGCGGCCGGGCGGCCCTTGCGGGCGGTGGTCACGAACAGGGTGCACAGGTCGTCGCCGCCGAAGCAGGGCATGGTGGGGCAGCGCGCCGGCACGGGCAAACGTTCGAGCGTGCGGCCCTCGGCGTCCAGCGCCTGCAGC
The DNA here is from genome assembly GCF_001476815.1 of Pseudacidovorax intermedius. Taxonomy (GTDB): domain Bacteria; phylum Pseudomonadota; class Gammaproteobacteria; order Burkholderiales; family Burkholderiaceae_C; genus Xenophilus; species Xenophilus intermedius_A. The sequence goes on from NZ_LDSL01000145.1 coordinate 33,678, forward strand.
TGGCCGCCCTCGAACATCGCCACCCAGTAGCGGCCGTCGCGGTCCAGGGTGGCACCGTCGGGCCGGCCGTCGTAGGGCACGCCGGATTCCGGCGTCCAGCCTGCGGGCTTGGGGTCGAACTGCCGGAAGAGGCGTTCGCCCGTCAGGGCGTGGGGCGGGTCCGTCCAGTCGTAGGCCCGCACGGCATGGGCCGCGGTGTCGGCCCAGTACACGCAGCCGCGCTCAGGCACCAGCACCAGCCCGTTGGCCGTGATGGCCTCGCCGGCCATCTTCTGCACCCGCGCCGGGCCGCCGCCGCGCGCGTCGATGCAGTACAGGGCGGCGATCGGCCGGTCCTTGGGTTCCTGCAGGGTGCCGGCCCATAAACGGCCCTGCGGGTCGCACTTGCCGTCGTTGAAGCGCATGGTGGCGGTGTCGTGGTCGAAGGCGGCGATGCACTGCAGCGCACCGCCCCATTCACGGGCGCGGTAGATGCCGTCGCGCAGCGCGATCACCAGGCCGCCGCGGCGCGCGGGCGCCATGCAGCCGGGCTCCTGCGGCAGGGCCCAGCGCTCGACCACCGCCTGCCCGCCGGCGATGTCGCCACGCGTGCGCAGGGCCTGGCGGCCCGGAATGTCCAGCCAGTAGAGCGCGCGCTCGTGCGGATGCCAGAAGGGGGATTCGCCCAGGGCGCAGTCGCTGCCGGGCAGGGCGGTCCAGCCGGCGGTGTCGGAAGGGTTGGGGGTCGGGTCAGCCATCCGCCCATTATTGGCGGCGAGCGCGGGCCGAGCGATCTGCGTCGACGAGGGCTGGCCGCTGCGCCGGGCCTTTGCGACAGGCAAAAAAATGGCCCGCTCGTGCCGAAGCACTTGCGGGCCGAACATCCAAAGGAGACTCTCGCTAAAACATTCGAATCGGTTGTCGGGACATCCGTCCCCGGACCGCGGCGCCTGGCGAGAGGGCGCCGCGTCCGGTGGGCGATCAGCGGTTGTACGCCGTCTCGCCGTGGGAGGTGATGTCGAGGCCTTCGCGCTCTTCCTCTTCCGTCACGCGCAGGCCCACCGTCAGGTCGGCGATCTTGTAGGCGATGAACGAGACCACGGCGGACCAAACGATGGTCAGCAGCACGCCCTTGAGCTGGATCCAGACCTGGGCGCCGATGCCGTTGGAGCCGACGGTGGCCGTGACCCAGTCGGTGACCAGGCCGGGGCCGCCCAGCGCCTGGGTGTTGAACACGCCGGTCAGCAGGGCACCCACGATGCCGCCCACGCCGTGCACGCCGAACACGTCCAGCGAGTCGTCCGCGCCCAGCAGGCGCTTCAGGCCGCTCACGCCCCACAGGCAGGCGAAGCCGGCGATGAAGCCGACGACGATGGCGCCCATCAGGCCCACGTTGCCGGCGGCCGGCGTGATGGCGACCAGGCCGGCGACGGCACCGGAGGCGGCGCCCAGCATCGAGGCCTTGCCCTTGTGCAGTGCTTCACCCAGCGACCAGGCCAGCACGGCAGCAGCGGTGGCCGAGAAGGTGTTGATGAAGGCGAGCACGGCGCTGTTGCCGGCTTCCAGGGCCGAACCGGCGTTGAAGCCGAACCAGCCCACCCACAGCAGCGAGGCACCGACCATGGTCAGGGTCAGCGAGTGCGGCGTGAAGGCTTCCTTGCCGAAGCCGATGCGCTTGCCGATCACGTAGGCACCGACCAGGCCGGCGACCGCGGCGTTGATGTGCACCACGGTGCCGCCGGCGAAGTCCAGCGCGCCCCATTGCCAGATCAGGCCAGCCTTTGCGTTGGTGGCGTCCACCACGTCGGCGGCGGTGTAGGCGTCCGGACCCATCCAGAACCAGACCATGTGGGCCAGCGGCGTGTAGCTGAAGGTGAACCAGATCACCATGAACACCAGCACCCCGGAGAACTTGGCACGCTCGGCGAAGGCACCCACGATCAGGCAGCAGGTGATGCCGGCGAAGGTGGCCTGGAAGGCGGCGAACAGCAGCTCGGGGATGTAGACGCCCTTGCTGAAGGTCGCACCGGGCGCGAAGGCGCCGGTGGCCGGATCGAAGATGCCCTTCATGAACAGCCGGTCGAAGCCGCCGATGAAGGCATTGCCCTCGGTGAACGCCAGGCTGTAGCCGTAGATGCACCAGAGCACGACGATCAGCGAGAAGGTGACGAACACCTGCATCAGCACGCTGAGCATGTTCTTGCTGCGCACCAGGCCGCCGTAGAACAGGGCCAGGCCGGGGATGGTCATCAGGATCACGAGCAGCGTGGACACGAGCATCCAGGCCACGTCGCCCTTGTCGATCTTGGGCGCGGGGGCGGCAGCGGCGGCGTCGGCCGGGGCGGCCGCAGGTGCGGCGGCTGCGGGTGCGGCCGTGGCGGCAGCGGCGGCCGGTGCCGAGGCGGCGGGCGCCTCGGTGGTGGCGGCCGGCGCCTGCGCGAAGCTGGACACGCCAGCCGTGAGGACGCTCAGGCCGAGCGCCAGGGAGACGAGGAACTTCTTCATCTTGGTCTTTCTTGTGCCTTCTTCTGCTGTGTGTTCAGAGCGCTTCGCGCCCGGTCTCGCCGGTGCGGATGCGAACGACCTGCTCCAGGTTGAACACGAAGATCTTGCCGTCGCCGATCTTGCCGGTGCGGGCGGCGCTTTCGACGGCCTCGATGACGCGGTCGACGAGCTCATCGGCCACGGCGGCCTCGATCTTGACCTTGGGCAGGAAGTCGACGACGTATTCCGCGCCACGGTAGAGCTCGGTGTGGCCCTTCTGGCGGCCGAAGCCCTTCACCTCGGTGACAGTGATGCCCTGCACGCCGATGGCCGAGAGCGCCTCGCGCACCTCGTCGAGCTTGAAGGGTTTGATGATGGCTGTGATCAGCTTCATGATTTCTCTCCGTTGGATGAACCGGGCGCGGCAGCGGTGGCCGCGCCCACCTTGCGGCTGGCTGGCCGGACCTCAGAAGGTCTTGGTCAGCGTGGCGATGAAGCGGGCCTTGTTGGGCGACTCGCTGTAGGTCAGCGTGCCCGTGGGCAGCACCACCTGGCCGGTGGTGGCCTGGTAGGCGTCCTTCTTGTTGGCGCCGACCACGGCGCCGGTCAGGCTCAGGCCGCCGCCGAAGTCGTAGGTGGCGCCGACGTTGTAGTCCACGTAGCTCTTGTAGGGCGTGTTGCGGCGGATGTCGCTGGACAGCGCGGTGTAGCCGACGGCGGCCTTCAGCGTGACCTTCGGGAAGATTTCCTTGCTGTACGCGATGTTCAGGTAGCCGGTGCCGCGGCCCTTCCAGCCGGTGGTGCGGTTGCTGGCGAAGCCGAAGTAGTCCTTGGAGACGGTGCTGGAGTACTTGACGGTGAAGGCGCCGATGGCCTCGTCGCTCCAGGTGGCGGCACCGTACAGCTCGGTGGTGTTGCCGTTGCGGTTGCCGGGGTAGATGTAGGTCAGGACACCGAAGTCGAGGTCGAAGACGCCGGCCTTGAACTTGTAGCCGCCGTAGATGTCGCTCTCGATGGAATTGCCGGGGAGCCAGTTGACGCTGGAGTTCCAGTTGCCGACGTAGAAGCCGCTTTCGTGGGCGTAGTCGAAGCCGCCCTGGACGGCGGGCTTGGCGGCGTTGGTCTTGTAGAAGCCGTTGTTGCCCAGCGCGTCCTGGTCCTGGCCGCGGAACTTGTAGTTGCTGGTCAGGGAGATGTTGGCCGTGATGGGCGAGGGCTCCGGCGCGGCCGGAGCGGTCTGCGCACTGGCGCCGGCGGCAGCGGCCAGGCACAGAGCCATCGTTGCCATCTTGATCGTGGCCGAGCGGATCTTCATCAGGAAACTCCTCGCGAGTGGGTATTTGTTGGAGACACCTTCAAAGCAGGGAGCGTGCCAAACGCCAGCCGTGTCCTACGCGACGGGCGCCGAGCCAGCCGCCGCACAATGGTTCCCGGGCGTCCACTGCCACGCCATGTTCAACACATGGAACACCGCGGCGGAGCGCACCATTTCAGGGAGAAATCAAAAATGAGCCTTTCTTTGGTGCAGACACGCGCCTTGGTGGCGCTTGAATCCGCGCCAGTCACCGTTGAGGTGCATTTGGCCAACGGTTTGCCCAGCTTTACGCTGGTCGGGCTGGCGGACGTGGAGGTCAAGGAGGCCCGCGAACGCGTGCGCTCGGCGATCCAGAACTGCGGCCTCGCCTTTCCGCACGACCGGCGCATCACCGTCAACCTGGCCCCGGCCGACCTGCCCAAGGACTCGGGGCGCTTCGACTTGCCGATCGCGCTGGGCATCCTGGCCGCCAGCGGCCAGATCGACGGCGCGCGGCTGGCGGGCCACGAGTTCGCCGGCGAGCTGTCGCTGTCGGGCGACCTGCGTCCGGTGCGCGGCGCGCTGGCCACGGCGCTGGCGGCCGAGGGGCCGTCGCCGCGCCCCGTCCTGGTGCTGCCGCTGGACAGCGCCCGCGAGGCGGCGCTGGTGCCCGGCGCCACCGTGTATGGCGCGGCGCACCTGCTGGACGTGGTGCGGCCCTTCCTGCCGCCCGACACCCTGGCCCAGGTGGAGGACGGCCCCGGCTGGGTGCGCATGGCGCCGCCCGACCTGGCGGCGGCGGTGCCCGGCGGGCCCGACCTGGCCGACGTGAAGGGCCAGGCCGCCGCCCGCCGCGCGCTGGAGATCGCCGCCGCCGGCGGCCACAGCCTGCTGATGGTGGGCCCGCCCGGTGCCGGCAAGTCTATGCTGGCGCAGCGGCTGGCCGGCCTGCTGCCGCCGATGGACGTGCAGGCGGCGCTGGAGAGCGCCGCCATCGCCAGCCTGGCCGGCCGCTTCGACCCGCAGCGCTTCATGCAGCGGGTGGTGGCCAGCCCGCACCACACGGCGAGTGCCGTGGCGCTGGTGGGCGGCGGATCGCCGCCGCGGCCGGGCGAGATCTCGCTGGCGCACCACGGGGTGCTGTTCCTGGACGAGCTGCCGGAATTTCCGCGCGCCGCCCTGGAGGCGCTGCGCGAGCCGCTGGAGACCGGCACCATTTCCATCGTGCGGGCCGCGCGGCGGGCGCAGTTCCCGGCGCGCTTCCAGCTGGTGGCGGCCATGAACCCCTGCCCCTGCGGCCACCTCGGCGCGCAGCGCATGGCCTGCCGCTGCTCGCCCGACCAGGTGGCGCGCTACCAGGCACGCATCAGCGGCCCGCTGCTGGACCGCATCGACCTGCACGTGGACGTGCAGGCCATCGACCCGCGCGAGCTGCTGGGCGCGCCGCCCGGCGAATCGAGCGCCGTGGTGCGCGAGCGCGTGGCCGCGGCCAGGGCCGTGGCCCTGGACCGGCAGGGCAGCGCCAACCAGGCCCTGGCCGGCCAGGCGCTGGACACCCACGCCCGGGCCGATGCCGCCGCCCTCGCCTTCCTGCAGAAGGCCGCCACCCGCCTGGGCTGGAGCGCCCGCGCCACGCACCGCGCGCTGCGGGTGGCGCGCACCATCGCCGATCTGGCCGGCGCGCAGGACGTCGGCGCCACGCACGTGGCGGAAGCGATGCAGTACCGGCGCGCGCTCAACGCGGCGCCGTGACGGCGGCCGGCGTGCTCGCCGGTGCCCCCTGCGCCGCCGGCGCACCGTGTCCCGGCGCGGCGCGCACCCGCGCCACCTGGGCGGGCAGGTCGGCCCAGGCCGGCGCCTGCGGCGCGAAGCGGGCGCGCATGTAGCCGGCCAGCTCGGCGATCTGCGCGTCGTCCAGCGCCTCGCGGAAGGCGGGCATGAAGCCGACGTCCCGCGTGGGTGGGGTGCGCACGCCATCGAGGATCGTGCGGATCAGGTTGTCCGGCCGCGTGCTGGTGAGCTGGCTGTTCAGCGCCAGCGGCACGTTCGCGCCCAGCAGCGTGGGCCCGTCGCCGTCGTGGTGGCAGGCGGCGCAGGCGGACTCGAACATGCGCTGCGCCGCGCCCAGCAAGGCGCCCTGCCCGGCGGCGGCGCGCTGGACGGCCTGAGTGGCCAGTGCCTGCGGGTCGGCCGCGGGCGGCGGGTTGAAGCTGGCGAGGTAGGTGGCCATGGCGCGCACGTCCGCATCGGGCAGCTGCTGCAGGCCGTGCACCACCTCCGCCATGGGCCCGCCGGCGATGCCGTGCCGCGGCGAATGGCCGTGGCGCAGGTAGGCGTAGAGGCTGCCCTCGTCCCAGGGCACGGCGTTGGTGGTGCGGGCGGTGAGGGCCGGCGCCTCCCAGCCATCGATCATGGCGCCGGCCAGGAAGTCAGTGCCGGCTTTCTCGGCGCCCAAGGCGTTGCGCGGGCTGTGGCAGGCGGCGCAGTGGCCCAGGCCGTTGACCAGGTAGGCGCCGCGGTTCCATTCGGCGCTCTGGCCGGCGACGGGCTGGTAGGGCGTGGGATCGTGGAACAGGCCGTTCCAGCCGGCCATGAGCGGGCGCAGGTTGAAGGGGAAGCGCAGGTCGTTGGGCGGCATGACGGCCGGGCCGCCGTCCTCGCGTGCACCGGCCTGCACGGGCGGCAGGGACATGAAGTAGGCGTAGAGCGCCTGCAGGTCGTCGTCGCTGGTCTTGGCGAAGGCGGTGTACGGGAAGGCCGGGTACAGGTGCCGCCCGTCGCGGGAGATGCCCTCGCGCATCGCGCGCTGGAAGGCGGTGAAGGACCAGCGGCCCAGGCCGGTCTCGGCATCGGGCGTGAGGTTGGTCGTGTGGATCGTGCCGAAGGGGGTGTGCATGGCCCGGCCACCGGCATTGGGCAGGCCGCCGTCGGCCGTATGGCAGACGGCGCAGTCGCCGGCCGCGGCGAGCTGGCGGCCACGCTCGATGGTCTGGGCGCTGTAGGCAGGTGCGCTGAAGCTGACCGGCGCGATGGCGGGGCGCCAGCCGAGCAGGCCGGCGATGGTGCCGAGGCCGCCGACGAGCAGGCCGGCGATCAGAGCCGGCCAACCCTTGCGGCGCGGTGCGAGGGTCTGGCTCCTTCCCCCGCTGGGGGAAGGTTGGGATGGGGGCTGCGGCGCTTGATCAGGCGACGGCGTGGTGAACTGGCCCCCACCCCCGCCCTCCCCCAGCGGGGGAGGGAGTGAAGACAGGGCCGCCAGCACCTTCTCCGGCGTGAACGGCGGCTCGCGCAGGCGCACGCCCGTTGCATCGAAGATGGCATTGGCGATGGCCGCCGTGCCCGGCACCGAGGCCGACTCGCCGGCGCCCAGCGGCGACTCGCCAGGGCGCGGCATCTGCAGCACTTCGATGACCGGCACCTCGCGGAAGTGCAGGATCGGGTAGCTGCCCCATTCGCGCGTGGCGACCACGCCCGCTGGCGGCATGCCGGGCAGCGGGGCCTTCACCGGGACCGGCGCCTTGCCGACATCGACCGGCTGCGGGGCAGGCGCGAAGCGCACCTCCTCCTTCAGCGCCCGGCTGGTGGTCTGGATGACGTTGCCGTGCACCTGATGCGCGACGCCGGCCGGGTTGACCGTCAGGCCCGCATCGTGGCCGACGACCACGCGGCGCACGTGCACCTCGCCGGTCCGGCGGTTGACTTCGACATCGGCCACCCAGGCGGCCCAGGCCGCACCGAAGCCGGGCCACTTGCTGTGGATGTAGCGGGCGTAGGCGAACCCTTGGCCGAAAACGATATCGCCCCCACGCTCCCCCACTTCGTGTGGTTCGCTGCCCCCCGAGGGGGCCGCGTTCCGCCTTGGGAGCGGCCCGGCGGCGGAACGGATGTCGCCCCCCGGCCCCACCCGCGACTGCGGCGGCCGCGAGGGATGGTCGCCATGCGCATCCTCCTGCGGCCCGGTGCGCCAGCGCCAGCCGGCCTTCTGCGCCGTGGCCTCGATCAGCTCGCGCGCCCGCTCGTCCGGCAGGTGGCGCAGGCGGAACTGCACCGGGTCCACGCCGGCGGCGGTGGCCAGTTCGTCGATGAAGCTCTCGTGCGCGAAGGAATTGGGCAGGGCCGACACGCCGCGCAGCCACGAGGCGCGCACGATGGGCGCCATGTCGTGCACCTGCACCCGCAGGTGGTCGTAGGCATAGGGCGGGCGCGCGGTGCGGTCGCCCATCTCGTAGGCCTGGGCCAGCGGCTCGACGGTGCGCGTGAGCAGCAGGGCCAGCGTGGGCGCGCCGTTGCTCGGGTAGCTCGTCTGGAAGTCGTAGGCGGCGATGCCGCCGTCGGGCGACAGCGCGCCGGCCACGTCCATCAGTTGCGCGGTGCCCTTGGGCTCCCACAGGTGCTCCTGCTCGCGGCTGAGCTGCACGCGCACCGGCGCGTCGACGGCGCGGGCCAGCAGCGCGGCATCGGCCGCCACGTCGTCGGCGCCGTTGCGGCCGTAGCAGCCGGCGGCTTCCAGGCGGACGACGTCGACGTCGACGTCCTGCAGCGCCAGCAGGCGGGCCAGGTCGGCGCGCAGCACGTGCGGGTTCTGCGTGCCGGCCCAGCAGCGCAGGCGCACGCGGCCGTTTCGGGCGGTGGCCTGCGCTGCATCGGCGGCACCATCGCGGCCGTCGCCTGCGCCATCGCCACCGTCTTCGGGCTCCCACTGCGCCACCGCGCACGACGGCCCAATGGAGGCATGCAGCTGGTAGGGCCACAGGTAGGTGCGGCGCAGCGTGCCCTCGCCCTGCAGCGCCGTCTCGACGTCGCCTTCGTCCACCAGCGTGCGCGTGGTGGCGGGATTGGCGCGGATGGCATCGGCCACCTTGCCCGCGCCGGCCAGGTCGGGCATGCCGGGCCAGGGCTTCCAGGTGACGCGCAGCTCGCGCATGGCCTGTTCGGCATGCTCCTCGCGCTCGGCCACCACGCCGACGAAGTCGCGGATGACGACCACGGCGCGGATGCCCGGAATGTGGGCGATGGACGACTCGTCCATCGCCTCCAGCGTGTTGCCGATGAAGTCGCCATGGTCGGCGCCGGCATAGGGCGGGCGGATCACGCGGCCGTGCAGCATGCCGGGCAGGCGCATGTCGTGCACGAAGGCCAGCTCGCCGGCCAGCTTGGCGGGAATGTCGATGCGCGGCTGCGGCGTGCCGACGAGGCGGTAGTCCTCGGGCCGCTTGAGCGTGGCGTTCGGGTCCAGCCGCAGCACGGTGCGCTGGCCGGCCAGCAGGTCGGCGAAGGACAGCGCCACGCCCTCCGCCACGATGCGGCCGCGGTCGATGGCCAGTTCGCCCACCGATCGGCCGAGCCGCCCGGCGGCGCGCGCCAGCAGCCAGTGGCGCGCCTGGGCCGCGGCCAGCCGCAAGGGCTGGGCATGGATCTGGATCGAGGCGCTGGCGATGGTGGCGCCCTGGTTGGGCACCTGCGCCGTGTGGCCCAGCGCCATGGCGACGCAGGCCATGGGCACGTCCAGCTCTTCGGCCACGATCTGCGCCAGGGCGGTCTGGATGCCGGTGCCCAGGTCCACGTGGCCGTTGAGGGCCGTGACGCTGCCGTCGTCCCAGACGGCGAGCAGGACCTCGTCGCCCTCCGCCGGATTGCCGGGCACGGCCGCGGGCTGGCCCTTGGCGGGCGGCGGCGGAAGGGGCGTATCTCGCACGACGACCAGCACGCCCTCGGCGCCGAGGAAGTCGGCGCGTGTGCGGGGCTGGGCGGCGCGGCGCGGGTCGGGCGTCACCGCGGGGCCTCCGGTGCCTCGGCCGCACCGAGCCGGGCCGCGGCCAGGCTCACCGCGCGCAGGATCTCCACGTGCGTGCCGCAGCGGCACAGGTTGCCCGACAGCTCGCTGCGGATGCGCGCCTCGTCCGCCTGCGGCTCGCGCGCGAGCAGGGCCGCGGCCTGCATCACCATGCCGTTGAGGCAATAGCCGCACTGGGCGGCCTGCGCCTCCTCGAAGGCCTGCTGCACCGGATGGAAGTGACCGCGGCGGCCGAGGCCCTCCAGCGTCGTGATGCAGCGCCCCGCCACGCCATGCGCCGGGATCACGCAGGCCCGCGCGGCGATGCCATCCACGTGCACCGTGCAGGCGCCGCACTGGCCCAGGCCGCAGCCGTACTTGGGCCCGTTCAGGCCCAGGTCGTTGCGCAGCAGGTGCAGCAGCGAGGCCTGGCGCGGCACCTCGCCCGCGAAGGGCTGGCCGTTGACGGTGAGCGCGAGCGCGGGCAAGGACGCGATCAGGCCAGGTCGGCCGACTGGATGCGCTTGACGCCCTTGGCCTGCATCTGCTTCCAGGCCTTGTCCAGCGAGCCGTTGAGGTCGATGGCGCGCGTGGCGTCCTCGATCACGTAGACGTTGAAGCCGGCCGCACGCGCGTCGAGCGCCGTCCAGGCCACGCAGAAGTCGGTGGCCAGGCCGGTGACGTAGACGGTCTTGATGCCGCGCGCCTTGAGGTAGCCCGCCAGGCCGGTGACGGTCTTGCGGTCGGCCTCCTGGAAGGCCGAGTAGCTGTCCACGCCCTTGTTGTAGCCCTTGCGGATGATCAGCTGCGCGGTGGGCAGCTTCAGGTCCTTGTGCAGGGCCGCGTCATCGGTGCCCTGCACGCAGTGGTCGGGCCACAGCACCTGGTTGCCGTAGTTGAGCTTGACGCTGTCGAAGGGCTTGGTGCCGCTGTGGGCGCTGGCGAAGGAGGTGTGGCCGGGCGTGTGCCAGTCCTGCGTGACGACGACGTTCTGGAACTTGGGCGCCAGCGCGTTGATGACCGGCACCACGTCGGCGCCGCCCTTCACGGGCAGCGTGCCGCCGTCGACGAAGCAGTTCTGCACGTCGACCACGATCAGCGCGGCCTGGGCGCTGGGGCTGATCTTCTTCGCGGCCTTGGCATCGGCCGCCGGCAGCGGCGGCGCGATGGCGGCAGCGCCGAGGGCGGCGGCGGCCTGCAGGAATTGGCGGCGTGGGGGTGCGGTGCGCAGCATGGTCATCATCGGTCCCTCCGAGGACAGGTTGGAAATCAGACGCTGAGGTAGGCCCGGCGGACTTCGTCGTTGGCGGCCAGCTCGTCCATGGTGGCCTGGTAGCGGATCTGGCCTTTCTCCAGCACGTAGGCGCGGTCCGAGACGAGTTCGGCGAAGTGCATGTTCTGCTCCGACAGCAGGATGGACACGCCCTGGGCCTTGAGCTCCAGGATCATCTGCGCCATCTGCTCCACGATGACCGGCGCGACGCCCTCGGAGGGTTCGTCGAGCAGCACGAGGTAGGGATTGCCCATGAGCGTGCGGGCGACGGTGAGCATCTGCTGCTCGCCGCCGCTCATGCGGCCGCCGGGGCGGTCGGGCATCTCGCCGAGGTTGGGGAAGAGCCTGAACAGCTTCTCGGGCGTCCACAGCGGCGCGGCGCCGCCGTCGGCCCATTGGCGGCCGGCCTGGCGGCCCACTTCGAGGTTCTCCATGACCGTGAGATCGGTGAAGACGCGCCGGTCCTCGGGCACGAAGCCCAGGCCCAGGCGGGCGGCGTGGTGCGGCTCGGTCCTGGAGATGTCGTGGCCCAGGAAGCGGATGCTGCCGCGGCGCTTGGCGAGCATGCCCATGAGGGCCTTGAGCGTGGTCGACTTGCCGGCGCCGTTGCGGCCCAGCAGCACGACGACCGCGCCCCGGCGCACCACCAGGTCCACGCCGTAGAGGAAGTGGTACGCGCCACCGGGGGTGTGCACGCCGCCGAGCGTGAGCAGCGCTTGCGTGGCCGTCCTCATGCGACCTACTTCGCCACGCCCACGTACGCTTCCGGCACTACCGGCGAGGCGATCACCGCGGCCGCCCGCCATTCGCCCACCAGCGTTCCGTTCTGCCGCCCGATGATGCGGCTCGCCAACCCGCACACCGAGGCCCTCTTCGTCGCTACA
>NZ_LDSL01000146.1 GCF_001476815.1 Pseudacidovorax intermedius
GCGCTCGCGTACACGTCCACGATGCTGTTCTCGCCCGCGTCGTCCAGGATGGACGCGCCGGCGGTGAGGGCCACCTGGCCCCAATTGGACTGGCCGACCACGTTGGCGCCGAAGCCGGCGTCGATCTGCCCGACGGTGATGCTGCCGGCGCTGCCCGCGGCCACGCGCACGTTGCCGCCCGCGGTGCGCAGCACCGAATTGGCCCCCATGGTGACGCTGCCGCCGGCCTGCACGTCCAGCGTGCCGCTGCCCGCGGTGGCGACCGTGACGCCGGTCGCCTGCACGAGGCTGCCGGCCGCGATCAGGCTGATGCTGCCGCTGTCCGTGCTCACGCCCGCATTGAGCGTGATGCCGCCGGCCGCGGGCACGCCCGTCCAGTTGTTGGCCAGCAGCACGTGGCCGCTGCCGTTGGCGCGGATGGCCGCATCGACCACCAGGTCGCCCGCGCGGCTGGTGCCGTTGTTGACCACGATGCTGCCGTTGGCGCTGGTGGCCAGGCCCGACAGGTCGGCGCCCGCCGCGAGCAAGGCGGCTGCGCCGGATTCACTCACCCGGTTGACCTGCGCCGCGGCGCCGGTGACGCTGCCGATCACCAGGCCGTTCTCCTCGCTGATGTACAGGCCCGCGGCCGTGCTCACCGCCAGGGTGGTGACGGCCGTCTCCAGCGCGTTGGTGGCGCTGCCCACCGTGGCGCCCGCGCCCGTGGCCTGCAGGCGCAGCGCGCCGGCGGTCACGTTCAGCAGTGGCGGGCTGGCGTTGTCCGCGTCCGCATCCACGATGGCGCCGGCCGTGGTGGCCACGCTCACGGTGCCGGCGCTGCTGCTGCCGGTGGAGACGGAGGCCAGGGCCACGCCCGTGGCCGCCGCGATCTGCACGTTGCCGCCCGCGGTGATCACGCGCGTGGTGGCGGCCATGGCCACGTTGGCACCGGCCGAGATGTCCACGGTCTTGCCGGCGGCCTGGGTCTGCACCGTGGCGTTGCCGGTGAGGGCCAGGGCGCCCGAGGCCAGCAGCGAGATGTGGCCGCTGGCGGTGTTGACGTTGCCGCCCAGGTTCAGGGCGCCGCTCTGCGCCTGCAGCAGGATGTTGCCGGTGCCCGCACCGGCCATCGGGGTGGTGCTGGTGGCCGCCACGTTGGCGCCCGAGGCGAGCGTGAGGTCGCCCGTGGTGGTGCGGATCACCACCGCGCCGCTGCCGGCGTTGGCGATGGCGTTGCTGCCGCTGTTGGTGACCAGGCTCAGGGCCGTGGCTTCCTGCACGTAGATGCCGCCCGTGCTGCCGGTGTTGGCGGCCGTGAGGCTGCCCACCTGCGTGTGCAGGGTGACGCCGGTACCGCCGATGCCGGAGACGGCGCTCAGGCGCAGCACGGCGCTCTCGCCCGTCACGTGGGTCGCCCCGGCCACGCCGGCGATGCTGCCGCCGGCCGTGAGGCTCACGATGCTGGCCGCGCCGTTGCCCTCGATGTGGTTGACCACGAGGTTGCCGTTGCCGGTCAGGCCGATCGGGCCCGTGCCCGAGAGGGTGGCGCTGCCCGACATGGTGATGGCGTCGGCGGCCGTGCCGGTGCTGGTGACGGCGATGGCGCCGGTGCCGCCGGTGATGCTGCCGCCCAGGTTGATGGCGCCGCCGGCCGTGAGGCTCACGGCGCCGGCGGTGGTGGTGATGGCGCTTTGCAGGCTGAGCGCGCCGGTGGCCGACAGGCTGATGCCGCCGTTGGCGCTGCTGATGGCCTGGTTGACGCTCAGGTTGCCGCCGACGCCATTAACAGCCCCGGCCGCCAGCGCGATGCTGCCGCCCAGGCTGGCGATGCCGCTGCCGCTGCCCAGCACCGTGAGGTCGCCCGCGGTGGTGGTCACGCTGATGCCGCCGCTGTTGCCGGCGTTGGTCTGCGCCACGCGCAGCACGTCCAGCGCGCCGCCGGCCGCGTTCTCGGTGATCGCGATGTCGCCGCTCGCGCCGGTGTTGACCGCGCTCACGCTCGCCAGCTGCGTGGCAAAGAGGTTGATGCCGGTGACGGCCGTGGCCGTCAGGCTGGCCGCGCGCAGCGGCTCGCCGAACTTGTCGTCGCCGGAGAGGTCGCTGGTGTCGTTGTACTGCGCGATGGCGCCGCCAGCGTAGAACACGGCGTCCTTGAGCACGCCATTGCCGGTGCGCACGTCCACCTGGTTGTACAGCCGGATGTCGCCCGTGGCGTCCAGCTTGAGCGTGCCGCCCGAGATGAAGGCGCCCGGCGCCGTCTGGCTGTCGGTGGCCACGATGGTCTGGCCGTACACCTCCAGGTTGGCCCGCAGCAGCGAGCTCGCGTCCAGCGTGACGGTGCCGCTGCCGGCCACCGCATGGTTCACCCCGCCCACGCTCGCATAGTTGCCGATCACCACCTTGGCGAAGCTGCTGCCGGCGATGCGGCCGGTCTCCGCCGCCGTCAGGTACAGCGTGGGCGTGCTCGTGTCGCTCAGCATCGGGCTGCCCACCTCGATGTTCTGGCTGGCCGTGCTGGCCTTGAGCCACAGCGTCTTGTCGGCGCCGGTGGTCTTGATGCTGCCCGTGGCGCCGTTGACGAAGTCGATCTCGTTGCCCTGCAGCGTGATGTCCCCGCCGGCCTGCAGGCCCAGCGTGAACACCACCGAGCCGCCGCCCACCACGATCACCTGCCCGCCCACGGTGACCGCGTTGGCGAAGGTCACCGTGCCGCTCGTGCGCACGATCAGGTCCCCGCGCAGCACCACGGTGCCGTTGAAGGTGACGTTGTCCGGCAGGTTGGGCACCCCATTGACGCTCACCGCGTCGATGGTGAGGTTGCCCAGCGCGTCCGTGTCGCCCACGTTGCCCGTGATGACGACGTTGCCCGCCGCCAGCAGCGTGAGGTTGTCCGCATCGCCCTGGCCGTCGCCGTTGAGCGAGTGCGAGGCCGAGTTGCCCAGCTGGATGCCCCCCGTGCCGCTCGTGCCCGCCTCCAGCGTCGCCGTGCCCGAGACGACCACCGAGTCGTCCAGGAACACGTTGCCGCTGGCCGAGGTGTTCTGGTTGATCAGGTGCGTCGTATGCCCCGAGCCGTGCACCACCAGCGAACCGCTGACCCGCAGGTCCTGGTTCACGTACACCTCGCCGCCCAGGTTCGGGTTCTGGATCAGCAGGTTGTTGCTCACCACCACGCTGCCGCTGTTGCCCGCCTGGCCGATGTGCACCTTGAGGCTCGTGTCGTTGCCGCCGATCACCACCTGGCCGAAGCCCGACTGGATGTTGGC
>NZ_LDSL01000147.1 GCF_001476815.1 Pseudacidovorax intermedius
CGCCAGCTGGCCGACTGGCTGGCCCAGGCCCGCGCCAATGCGCGTGCCGTGCCGCGCGAGGCGCACCTGACACGCGCCCAGCCGGCGCCACCCGCCGGCCCGGCCGGCGCCAAGGTAGCGACCGCGGCGCCGGGCGTGGTGCAGCCGGCCTGGCAAGGCACCTTCGTGATGGGCCTGCCGACGAGATGACCCACCCCCAAGGCTCCGCGCGGCGCGCCCCGCCGGCCTGACATGGCCCTGCGCACTTCCGCCACGCTCCGACGCGAGCCCGCGGCGCCCTGGCGCTGGGCGGCCGTGGGCGCGCTGCTCGGCGCGCTGCTGGCGACGGCGGTGTGGGCACCGGCCCGCTGGCTGGCCGACGGCCTGCACTCGGCCACGGGCGGCCAGCTGCAGCTGCGCGATGCGCGCGGCACGGTGTGGAACGGCAGCGCCGCCGTCGTGCTGGCCAGCGGGGCCGGCGGCGAGGACCGCGTGGCCCTGCCCGGGCGCATGCAGTGGCAGCTGCGTCCGGCCTGGCTGGGCGTGCGCGGACAGCTCGAACTGGCCTGCTGCACGCAGGGGCCGCTCGGCTTCTCGGCCGGGCCGGCGGGCGCGGGCGGCCTGCGCCTGGCCTGGGACGACGGCCGCAGCCGCTGGCCGGCCGCCATGCTCACCGGCCTGGGCGCGCCCTGGAACACCCTCAAGCTCGATGGCCTGCTCGACCTGCAGACCCGCGGCTTCGTGCTGCGCTGGTCGCAGGGCCAGCTCGCCATGGAGGGCCGCGCCGTGCTCGACGCAGCCGGCCTCAGCTCCAGCCTGAGCACCCTGCGGCCCATGGGCAGCTACCGGCTGGTGCTCGACGGCGGCCCGTCGCCCAGCCTGCTGCTCACCACCACCGACGGCGCGCTGCGCCTGTCGGGCAGCGGCCGCTGGACGGGCCGCGCCATGCGTTTCGGCGGCGAGGCCAGCGCCGCACCCGGCAGCGAGGATGCCCTCGCGAATCTCCTGAACATCATGGGGCGGCGCGAGGGCGCGCGCTCCATCATCAATCTCGGTTGACCATGAAGCCTTCTCTTACCCGCGGCACCCGTGCCGCCCGCGCCCTGCTCGCCGCGCTGGCCCTGCAGGCGCTGGCGCCCGCCGCGCTCGCGCAGGACGGCGCCGTGCCGCGCCGCGGCGAGCCCATCACGCTCAACTTCGCCAATGCGGACATCGAGGCGGTGGCCCGCACCATGGGCGTGATCACCGGCCGTGACGTGGTGGTGGACCCGCGCGTCAAAGGCACGATCACGCTGCAGACCGACCGGCCGCTGGCGCCGGCCGCCGCCTTCGACCAGTTCGCGGCGGCGCTGCGGCTGCAGGGCTTCTCGATCGTGCAGGCCGACGGCCTGTTCAAGGTGGTGCCCGAGGCCGACGCCAAGCTGCAGAGCAGCGCCGTCACGACCTCGGTGCCCGGTGCCGGCGCGGTGAGCGGCAACCAGATGATCACGCAGGTGTTCCGGCTCAACCACGAGTCGGCCAACAACCTGCTGCCGGTGCTGCGGCCGCTGATCCCGCCCAACAACACCATCAACGCCAACCCGGGCAACAACTCCCTGGTCATCACCGACTATGCCGACAACATGCGCCGGCTGGCCCGCATCATCGCGGCGCTGGACGTGCCCAGCGCCTCGGACATCGAGGTGATCCCGCTGCGCTATTCCATCGCCTCGGACATGGTGCCGCTGGTGCAGCGCCTGATCGACGGCGGCGGCAGCGCCGGCATCGCAGGCGCGCCCGCGGGCGCGGCGCCGGGCGGTGCGGAGTCGGGCTTCCGCACGGCGCTGCTCGCCGATCCGCGCAGCAATGCGCTGATCGTGCGCGCGGCCACGCCGGCGCGGCTGCAGCTGATCCGCTCGCTGGTGGACAAGCTCGACCGCCCGGCGGTGGACGGCGGCAACGGCGCGGCCGGCAACATCTACGTGGTCTACCTGAAGAACGCCGACGCGGTGCGCCTGGCCGCCACGCTGCGCGCCGCCATGGCGGCCGGCCAGGTCAACAACAACACGGGCGTGGGTGGCGCGGCGCAGGCCGCGCCGGCCGCGTCCGCGGTGCAGCAGTCGCTGCCCAACACGCTGCAGGCGGGCCTGTCCAGCCTGGGCGGCAGCGCCGCCAATGCGCCCGTCAACAACGCCAACCAGCCGTCCACCGGCGGGCAGATCCAGGCCGACCCGTCCACCAACTCGCTCATCATCACGGCGCCCGAGCCGCAGTACCGCCAGCTGCGCGCGGTGATCGACAAGCTCGACAGCCGCCGCGCGCAGGTGCTGATCGAGACGCTGATCGTCGAGGTCAACGCCGACAAGGCGGCCGAGTTCGGCGTGCAGTGGCAGAGCGCGCTGGGCAACAGCGGCAGCAGCAACGTCGGCGTGGTCGGCACCAACTCCAGCCTGGCCGGCGCCAACATCATCAACCTGGCGGTGGGCCTGGCCACGCGCAACCCGACCACGCTGCCGTCCACGGGCTTCAACTTCGGCATCGGCCACAAGTATGGCGACAACTACGTGCTGGGCTTCCTGGCGCGCTTCCTGGCCTCCAACGGCGAAGGCAACGTGCTGTCCACGCCCAATCTGCTGACGCTGGACAACGAGGAGGCCAAGATCGTCGTGGGCCAGAACGTGCCCTTCCCCACCGGCCAGTACACCAACACCGGCAGCGCGACCACGCAGATCAACCCCTTCAAGACCATCGAGCGCAAGGACGTGGGCCTGACGCTGCGCGTGCGGCCGCAGATCAGCGAGACCGGCACCGTCAAGATGACCATCTTCCAGGAGGTCTCGGCCGTGGTCGCCTCCTCGGTCAACAACCCGGACGGCCCGACCACCAGCAAGCGTTCCATCGAGTCGAGCGTGCTGGTCGACCAGGGCGGCATCGTGCTGCTGGGCGGCCTGCTGTCGGACGAGTATTCGGCCGCGCAGGAGAAGGTGCCCGGCCTGGGCGACGTGCCCATCATGGGCAACCTGTTCAAGAGCGAGACCCGCCGGCGCAACAAGACCAACCTGATGGTCTTCCTGCGCCCGACCATCGTGCGCGACCAGCTCTCCAGCGACGCCATCACGGCCGACCGCTACGACACGCTGCGCGCGCTGCAGCAGGCCAGCCAGCCGTCCACCGACAACCTGATGCTCAACAACGTGCGCGAGTCCTACGTGCTGCCGCCGCTGCCGGCCGTCAAGGGCGTGGGCGACGAGAGCCGCCGCATCGACGGCACGCGCCTGATCCCGCCGCCGCTGCCGCCGGCGCAGCCCGGCCCGCTGTCGCCCGATGCGCTGGCCAACGTGCCGCTCAAGGGCGCGCTGCCGCCCACCGACGATCCGGCCACCCGCCGCGAGGCGCCCTGATGCCGGGCCTGCGCCATCCCCTGCCCTATGCCTTCGCGCGCAGCCAGCAGCTGCTGCTGGAAGAGGACGAGGCCGGCCGGCTGACGCTGTGGATGCCGGTGGGCGCGCCGGCCAGCGCCGTGGGCGAGGTGCTGCGCAAGCACCCGGCCGCGCAGGTCGACCTGCTGCCGGCCGACCAGCTGGCGCAGCGCATCAGCGCGGCCTACGCGCAGGGCGAATCCAATGCCGCCGCCATCGTCAGCGAGGTCGAGACCGACGCCGACCTCTCGCGCATGATGCAGGAGCTGCCGGCGGTGGAAGACCTGCTGGAGTCGGCCGGCGACGCGCCCATCATCCGCATGCTCAATGCGCTGCTCACGCAGGCCGCGCGCGACGGTGCCAGCGACATCCACATCGAGCCCTACGAGCGCACCTCCTCCGTGCGCTTCCGCATCGACGGCACGCTGCGCGAGGTGGTGCAGCCCAACCGTGCGCTGCATGCGGCGCTGATCTCGCGCCTGAAGATCATGGCCGACCTGGACATCGCCGAGAAGCGCCTGCCGCAGGACGGCCGCATCTCGCTGCGCATCGGCACGCGCGCGGTGGACGTGCGCGTCTCCACCCTGCCCTCGGCCCATGGCGAGCGCGCCGTGCTGCGCCTGCTGGACAAGAGCGAGAGCAAGCTCAGCCTGGAATCGGTGGGCATGCTGGGCGACACGTTGCAGCGCTTCGAAAACCTGATCCAGCAGCCGCACGGCATCATCCTGGTGACCGGGCCCACCGGGTCGGGCAAGACCACCACGCTGTACGCGGCGCTGTCGCGCCTCGACGCCGCGCACAGCAACATCATGACGGTGGAAGACCCGATCGAGTACGAGCTGCCCGGCGTCGGCCAGACGCAGGTCAATGCCCGCATCGAGCTCACCTTCGCCAAGGCCCTGCGCGCCATCCTGCGGCAGGACCCGGACGTGATCATGATCGGTGAGATCCGCGACTTCGAGACCGCGCAGATCGCCATCCAGGCCTCGCTGACCGGCCACCTGGTGCTGGCCACGCTGCACACCAACGACGCCGTCAGCGCCGTGACGCGCCTGACCGACATGGGCGTGGAGCCCTTCCTGCTGTCCAGCTCGCTGCTGGGCGTGCTGGCCCAGCGGCTGGTGCGCCGGCTGTGCACCCACTGCGCCACGCGCGGGCCCGACGGCCAGATGCAGCCCGTGGGCTGCGAGGCCTGCGGCCACACCGGCTACCAGGGCCGCACCGGCATCTTCGAGCTGCTGGTGGCCGACGACGCGGTGCGCGCGCTGGTGCACAACCGCGCGCCCGAAAGCGAGCTGCTGGCCGCCGGCGAGCGCGGCGGCCAGCAGCTCGCTT
>NZ_LDSL01000148.1 GCF_001476815.1 Pseudacidovorax intermedius
GATGCCGATGCCGATGCCGACGCCGACGCCGACGCGGATGCAGACGCGGATGCAGACGCAGATGCCGACGCGGATGCGGATGCGGATGCGGATGCGGATGCGGATGCCGATGCCGATGCCGACGCCGACGCCGACGCCGACGCCGACGCGGATGCTGACGCTGACGCTGACGCGGATGCAGATGCCGACGCCGATGCAGACGCAGACGCAGACGCAGACGCCCTCCTGGACCCCACCGACAGCCTCGGCGGCACTGTCGTCGGCGGCGTCTCCGACGCCATCGGCCTGGGCGACAGCCTGAGCCCCGTCACCGGCGTCGTCGACAACGTCACCACCATCGTCGACAACGCCCTCGAACCCCTGGTCGGCGGCGAATTCACGGCCGACGACCCCAACGCCCTCGACCCCGTCGACAGCAGCGTCGACAGCCTCACCGACGGCGTCGGCGTGCTCGCCCCCGTCGTTGACGACCTGCTGGGCACCGGCACCACCGACGCCGCCCTCGGCGCGCTCGACACCCAGGTCGACTACGTGACCGACGCCGTCGTCAACCTGGTGGACAACCTCGCCAGCGGCAACGGCCCGCTCGGCAGCGTGCTCGGCGCCACCGGCCTGGACGGCCTCACCGGCAGCCTGCTGGCCGAAGACGGCATGGTCGGCAACGTCGTCGGCGGCGTGCTCGGCGACGACGGCCTGGTGGGTGGCCTGCTCACCCCCGATGGCCTGGTCGGCGGCCTGCTGACCGAGGACGGCCTAGTCGGCGGCCTGCTGGCGGACGACGGCGCCCTGGGCGGTGTGGTCGGCGAAGGCGGCCTCGTGGACGGCGTGACCGACACCCTGCTGGGCGACCAGGGCCTAGTTGGCGGCCTCGTCGGCGGCACCCTGGCCGGCCCGCTGGACGCCGTGCTCGGCGACGACGGCCTGCTCGGCGGCGTGCTGGGCGACGAGGGCCTGGCAGGCGGCCTGCTGGCCGAAGACGGCGTCGTCGGCGGCCTGGTCGGCGAGAACGGCGTGGTCGGAGGCCTGCTGGGCGGGGATCTGCTCGGCGGTGTGGTCGGGGACGATGGGCTGCTGGGTGGCGTCACTGGCGCAGATGAGCTGCTGGGTGACGTCATCGGCGAAGACGGCCTGCTGGGTGGACTCACCGGCGGCGATCTGCTGGGCGGTGATCTCCTGGGTGGCGTGGTCGGCGAAGACGGCCTTGTGGGGGGACTGGCGGGTGGCGACCTGCTTGGCAACGTGCTCGGCCAGGACGGTCTCGTGGGCGACCTGCTCGGCGGTCTGGCCGGCGGCGGCGATGGCGGCGGCAGCGGTGATCTGCTGCTCGACCCGGCCACCGGCGTGGTGGACAGCACCGTTGCCAGCCTGGACGACCTGCCACTGGTGGGCGGGCTCGGCCTGTCCGACACCCTCTCGCCCGTCACCGGCCTCGTGGACAGCGTGGCCGGCACCGCGAGCGATGCGCTTTCGCCGCTGCTGGGCGGCAGCTTCACGGCCGACAACCCCAACATGCTGGACCCGGTGGACGACGTCGTCGGCACCGCGACCGGCGCCGTGGACGGCCTGCTCTCGCCCGTCACGGGCGACCTGCTGGGCACGGACCTCGTCCACGACGCCCTGGCCGGCGCGACGCAGCAGGTGGACTACCTGACCGACGGCGTGGCGAACCTGGCCGATGGCACCCTGGGGGGCGACCTGCTCGGCGGCGTGATCGGCGACGACGGTCTGCTGGGTGGCGTCACGGGCGGTGATCTGCTGGGCAGTGGCCTTCTGGGCGGTGTCGTCGGCGATGACGGTCTGCTCGGCGGACTGACCGGCGGTGATCTGCTCGGCGGTGATCTCCTGGCCGGAGTGACCGGCCAAGACGGTCTGCTGGGCCACATCACCGGCGGTGACCTGCTGGGTGGTGATCTTCTTGGCGGCGTGGTCGGCGACGATGGCCTGCTGGGCGGACTGGCGGGTGGCGATCTGGTTGGTGGCGTGCTGGACGACCAGGGCGTGGTCGGTGGGCTGCTCGATACGGTCGCGGGCGACAACGGGCTGCTCGGCAATCTGGCGGGCGGCGACTTGCTGGACGGCTTGCTCGGCCAGGACGGCGCGCTCGGCGGCCTGCTGGGCCAGGGCAGCGGCGCCAGCGGCGCGGGCGATCTGCTCGACGGTGTCCTGGGCCAGGACGGCCTGCTCGGCGGCGTATTGGGCACCGCCAGCGGCGACGGCGGCAACGCCAGCGCGCTGGGCGGCGTTCTGGACACGCTGACCGGCGAGCAGGGTGTGGTCGGCAGCGTGCTCGACACCGTCAGCGGCAGCATGGGCAGCGTCGGTGTCGATCTCGACGTCAGCGGCAGCGGCAGCAGCGGCGCCGTCACCGGCGTGTTGGGCACCGTCACCGGCGACAGCGGCCTGCTCGGCGGCCTGCTGTCCAGCGGCAGCAGCAGCGGCGGCACCGGGACAGGCGCAGGCAGCAGCGGCCTCGTCGGCGGCCTGCTGGGTGGCCTGTCCGGCGTGACCGAGCCCGTCTCCAGCGGCAGCGGCACCAGCGCAGGCAGCGCTACGCCGGTGCATGCCGTCGGCGGCCTGCTGCACAACCTGCTGGGCTGAGGCGCCGGGCCGTGCATGCGGGCCGGGCCGGCTCGACGCGTGCCGCCGAGGCGTCGAGCGCGCCGAGCCGCCGTCGGCGCCTTTGCTTCGACAGCGGCCATTTACACCCGGGGCAGGCAGGGCCTGCCCTTCCATTCGTTCGCCGCTACCAGGCGCGTGCCCCGCACGCCCAAATGCCATAGGCCACGCGGCCAAGCCGGCTGCGCAGGACGCTCCGGCGCCCCGCCAGCGCCCTCGTCCTACCAAGAAAAACTATCGGCATTGCGGAAATGATGGGAACTCGCCAGTGCGTTTAGCACTCTGACCGTGCGAGTGCTAATATCCTCGAGCAAGGAGTTCCCCTGATGTCCAACCTGTCTACTGTGTCTTCGCAGTCGCTGGCCGTTGCCAATCCGTGGGCGATGGTGCCCCCGCTGGGCAACCTGGACGCCTACATCTCGGCCGCCAACCGCCTGCCCATGCTCTCGCTGGACGAAGAGCGCAACTACGCCCGTCGCCTGCGCGACGAGGGCGATCTGCAGGCGGCCGGCGCCCTGATCCTGTCGCACCTGCGCCTGGTGATCTCGATTTCCCGCCAGTACCTGGGTTACGGGCTGCCGCATGGCGACCTGATCCAGGAGGGCAACATCGGCCTGATGAAGGCCGTGCGCCGCTTCGACCCCGACCAGGGCGTGCGGCTGGTGAGCTATGCCATCCACTGGATCAAGGCCGAGATCCACGAGTACATCCTCAAGAACTGGCGCATGGTGAAGGTGGCGACCACCAAGGCCCAGCGCAAGCTGTTCTTCAATCTGCGTTCGCTGAAGCAGGGTTTCAAGGCCGAGGCGGTCGATGCCGACACGCACCGCGAAACCCTCAACAGCGAGGAGATCGGCCTGGTGGCCGAGCACCTCAACGTCAAGCGCGAGGAAGTCGTGGAAATGGAAACGCGCCTGTCCGGCGGCGACGTCATGCTCGACCCCACGCCGTCCGACGGCGAGGACGAGGCCTTTGGCCCAATCGCCTACCTGGCCGACGCGACCCAGGAGCCCACGGCGCAGCTCGAATCGCGCCAGCGCGACCGCCTGTCCACCGACGGCATCGCCACCGCCCTCGAAGCGCTGGACCCGCGCAGCCGCCGCATCGTCGAGGAGCGCTGGCTGAAGGTGAACGACGACGGCTCCGGCGGCATGACGCTGCATGAGCTGGCCGCCGACTATGGCGTGTCTGCCGAACGCATCCGCCAGATCGAATCGGCGGCGATGAAGAAGATGAAGAAGGCGCTGGCCGAATACGCCTGAGGCCTTACGCCAGGCAGGCAGCAACGAAAAACCCGGCTCAGGCCGGGTTTTTTGTTTGGGCGTGCGAGGGTCGAGTGCTGGGGGCGCGCGTCCTCAGCCCGCCGCCAGCAGCGTCTTGAGGTCCGAGGCGAGCGCGTCCGTGCCCAAGCCGTAGCGTGCGTACAGCCGCAGGCGGCCCTGCGGGTCGTAGATGAACGTCGCGGCGGAATGGTCCATCGAGTAGCTGGTGGGCGTCTTGCCGTCCACCTTCTTGTAGTAGACCTTGAAGTCCTTCGCGAGCGCGGGCAGCTTCTCCGGCGTGGGGATGAGCGCCAGGAAGCTGGGGTCGAAGGCGGTCATGTAGGCCTTCATGACCTCGGGCGTGTCGCGCTCCGGATCGACGGTGACGAACAGCACCTGCACCCGCTGGCCGTCGGCGCCCAGCTTCTCGCGCACCTGGAGCATCTCGCTCATGGTGGTGGGGCACACGTCGGGGCATTGCGCGTAGCCGAAGAAGAGCACCACCGCCTTGCCCTTGAAGTCGGCCATGCTGCGCGGCTGGCCGTTCATGTCGCTCAGGCGGAAGTCCTTGGCGTAGTCGGCGCCGGTGATGTCCACGGCCTGGAAGCTGGGCTTGGAGTCGGTGCAGGCGGCCAGGGCGACGGCCGCGCAGCCTGCGCCCAGCAGTTGCAGGGCGCGTCGACGGTCCGGCAATGCGCGTGCGGGGGTCGGGGAAGGCGAAGGCAGTCGGTCGGTCATGGCACGTAGTGGTCCACCAGCAGCGCCGCGAACAGCACGCTCAGGTGGATGAGCGAGAAACGGAAGGTCCGGCGCGCCAGCTGGTCGGAATACTGGCGCCACAGGGCGAAGGCATAGCCGCAGAAGCCCACGCTCACCGCGACGGCGGCCAGCAGGTAGAGCCAGCCGCTCATGCGGTAGATGAAGGGCAGCAGGCAGGCGGCGAAAAGGATCAGCGTGTAGAGCAGGATCTGCAGCCGCGTGTACGCGTTGCCGTGCGTCACCGGCAGCATCGGCAGGCCGGCGCGGCGGTAGTCCTCCACCCGGTAGAGCGCGAGCGCCCAGAAGTGCGGCGGCGTCCACAGGAAGATGATCAGGAAGAGGATCAGCGCCTCCGGGTCGACGCTGCCGGTCATGGCGGCCCAGCCCAGCACCGGCGGCATGGCGCCCGAGGCGCCGCCGATCACGATGTTCTGCGGCGTCAGCGGCTTGAGCACGACGGTGTAGATCACCGCGTAGCCGACGAAGGTGGCGAAGGTAAGCCACATGGTGAGCGGATTGACCACCCACCACAACAGCGCCGAGCCCAGCAGGCACAGCGTGGCCGAGAACAGCAGCGTCTGCCGGTCGCTGAGTTCGCCGCGGGCCGTGGGCCTCCAGGCCGTGCGCTTCATGCGCGCATCGATGCCCTTCTCCACCAGGCAGTTGAAAGCGGCAGCGGCACCGGCCACCAGCCAGATGCCGATGCAGGCCTCGGCCATGCGCAGCAGCTCGGCCGGCGTGGGCACCTCGGGCACCGCCAGCACCATGCCGATCAGGGCGCAGAAGACGATCAGCTGCACCACGCGCGGCTTGGTGAGCGCATAGAACTGGCGCCACACGCTGGCCACGGGCGCGGACACCGGGCTGGCGGGGGCGCTCACGACCGGGCTCCCTGCGGTCCGAAGGCGGGCCGGCGGGCCGGCGCTTCAGGCAGTCCGCCGAGCTTCAGCCGGCTTTCGCACAGCGCCCACGTCATGACGGTCGCCAGCGCGGCGGCGCCGCCGGTGTGCAGCACGGCCGCTACCAGCGGCCAGCCCAGCAGCACGTTGCCCAGGCCGGTAGCCAGTTGCAGCAGGGCCAGGCCGCCCAGCCAGCGGGCCTGGGGACGAAGGGCGGGAACGCGGCGGAGCTTGAAGAAGAGCACGATGAGAACGGCGAAGACCAGGTAAGCCATCAAGCGGTGGGTGTAATGGATGGCCGTGAGGGCGGAGAACTCGATGGGTGTGCCTGCCGCGTCCACGCCCAGATGGCGCCACAGCTGGAAGCCCTGCCCGAAGTTCATGGGCGGCCACCAGCTGCCCTGGCAGCGCGGAAATTCGGTGCAGGCCAGCACGGCGTAGTTGGTGCTGACCCAGCCGCCCAAGGCGATCTGCACCAGCAGCAGCCCCATGCCCAGCCACAGCCAGGCGCGGGTGGACGGCCTCACCATCGATGGCCGGCGCCCGGCACCGGCCTGCTGGTAGCGCACCGCCTGCACGCACAGCAGCATCAGCAGCACGATGGCGCCCATCAGGTGCAGGGTGACGATGGCCGGGAACAGCTTCCAGGTCACGGTGAAGGCGCCGAAGGCGCCCTGCAGGCACACCCACACCAGCGTGGCCGCGGGCCAGAGTGGGTGCAGCACGCCGGGCACGCCGCTGTCGCGCCGGCGCTGCTGCCGCCGCGCCCACCAGGTGCCCACGGCCAGCACGACGATCAGCGCGCCCACGCCCGTGGCGAGGTAGCGGTGGACCATCTCGATCCAGGCCTTGGCATGGGTCACGGGGCCGGTCGGCTGCGCCGATTGCGCCATGGCGATTTCGTGCCGTGCGCCCAGCGGGCTCGCATTGCCGTAGCAGCCGGGCCAGTCGGGGCAGCCCAGGCCGGAATCGGTGAGCCGGGTGAAGGCGCCGAAGAGCGTGAGGTCGAAGGTGAGGAAGAGCGTCAGCACGGTCAGCGCATGCAGCCGCCGCGCAGCGCCTGCGCCGGCATTGCGCCGCCACACCCAGAGCACCGGGCCGAGCGCCAGCAAGGCGCCGCCAAGCAGCAGCAGGGCCACCGGCTCGAAGTCGTAGAGGGCCTGGGTCGTCGGCACGCTGCTCACCGTCCCGCCTGGTCCCAGGAACTGGAGGCGCGCAGCAGCCGGTCGAGGTCGCGCTTGGCCTTGGCCGCGCCCTTCAGGTCCATGCGTGCGGGGAAGCGCATCATCCAGTTGCCCATGGGGTCGACCACGTACAGATGCTCGCCCAGCGCCGCGCCCGGCTCGGGCTGCAGCCACTGCGCCAGGGCACCGGCCGGCACGCGCAGCACCGTCGCGCCCTCCAGGCTGCCCGACAGACGCTGCGGCACGGGCGCGTCGTCGGCGACGAGCCAGACGCGGTCCACGCGGTCCTTCTCGCGACCCAGGGTTTCGCGCAGTTGCCGCTGCAGGTACAGCTGGCGCTCGCAGAGCTCGTTGCAGCCGCCGCCGGCCACGGCCACCAGCAGCCACTGGCCCTTGAGTTGCGGCAGCGGCACCGATTCGCCCGCCAGCGTGCGGCCATCCACGGGCGGCAGCGGGCGCTGCGGATCGATCAACTGGCCGTAGACGCTGCGGCTCTGGGGCCGCACCACGTAGTAGGTGAAGTAGGAGGCGATCACGGGCGCCGCGCAGCACAGCAGCACCAGCAGCATCTGCCAGCGGCCACGCTTGCGCCGCCGGCCGGCATCGGGCTGCGCGCCCAGCGATTCGCCCGGCGAGGGCATCGAATGGACGGTCAGGCCCAACGGCTCGTCAGCCAGTGCGGCGACGGCGGGGCGCGATGAGTTGGAACCAGACATAGAGGATGACCACCAGGGCGGCGAGCCCGAACCACTGGAAGGCGTAGCCGTAGTGCTTTTCGATGCCCAGCGCCGGCACCGGCCACTCGCGCAGCAGGCCTTCGGAGGCGGGGCCGACCTGCTGCAGCGAGAAGTCGGTGCGCAGCGGCAGCCCGGTCTCGTTGCGGAAAGTCTCCAGGTCCAGATTCTGCCGGATGCGGGCATTGGCCACGTCCGCGGGCTTTTCGGGCAGGGGTGCCGCGGCCGAGGCCGGCTGCGCCGGCGGATCGGCACCCAACTGCAGGAGCCGGGCCGGCGGCGGCTCGATGCGGGCCTCGATGTCCACCAGGCCTGCCGGCGTGTCGACGGGCGGCAGCTGCGTGCGGTCCGTGAAGTTGCGCGGCACCCAGCCGCGCTGGACCATCAGCGTCTGCGTCGTGCCCTCCAGCGCGAAGGGCGTCAGCACATAGAAGCCGGGCTGGCCGTGCATCTGGCGGTTGTCCAGGTAGAGCGTCTGCGTGGGCAGCCACAGGCCGCGCAGCCGCACCTTGCGGTGCAGTTCGGTGAGCGGCTGCTCCACCGCCAGGAAGTCGGCCATCTCCAGCGCGGGATAGGCCTGCTGCGTCTCGATGCTCGCCTGCAGCGCCTCTTTCTGCGCGGCACGCGAGAGCTGCCAGCGGCCCAGCGCCAGGGTGACGGCGACCACCGCGATGGCGGCCGCGGTGATGACCCAGAAGCGCAGCGCCGAACGCCGGGGAGGATGGAAGGCAGGGGCCGGCCGCTGTTCACGCATGGCAGTGAAGGCGGGCGTTGCCGCTCATAATCGAACTCATGAAATATCTCGTGGCCCTGGGCTTCGTGGGCATCCTCGGCAGCCTGGCGTGGGCGCTGTTCCACATGCTCACCGGCGGGCGCGACGGCAAGTCCAGGCCGGGCGGCATGGCGCGTGCGCTGACGGTTCGGATCGGGCTGTCGGTGGTTTTGTTCCTCTGTCTGCTGCTGGCCTGGAAGCTGGGCTACATCCAGCCCACCGGCTTGCCCGCCGGCCGCTGAGCGCCGCGACACGGCAACAAAAAAGCGCCTTGCGGCGCTTTTCTGCTTTCAGGGCCTCGATGATAGCGAGGCGCCCGGGCCGGCCTTGTCGGTCAAAGCCAATAGACCAGCACGTACAGGCCCAGCCAGACCACGTCCACGAAGTGCCAGTACCAGGCCGCACCCTCGAAGCCGAAATGGCGCTCGGGCGTGAAGTGGCCCTTCATCAGCCGCAGGGTGATGAACAGCAGCATCAGCATGCCCACGAAGACGTGCAGGCCGTGGAAGCCGGTCAGCATGAAGAAGGTGGAGCCATAGGCGCCCGAGCTCAGCTTGAGGTTGAGTTCGGTGTAGAGGTGGAAGTACTCGTAGCCCTGCACGCCCAGGAAGACGACGCCCAGCAGAACGGTGGCCCACATGAAGCGGATGCACTGGGCACGGTGGTTCGCACGCAGCGCATGGTGGGCGATGGTCAGCGTCACGCCCGAGGACAGCAGCAGCGCCGTGTTGATGGTGGGCAGCCAGAAGGGACCGACGGTCTGAAAAGGCTCGACGATGCCGGCCGGCGAGCCGGTGGCACCGGCCTGCACGCTGGGCCACACGGCGCGGAAGTCGGGCCACAGCAGCGCGTTGTCCAGGCTGCCGAGTGCCGGCAGCGAATGCGTGCGGGTCCACCACAGGGCGGTGAAGAAGGCACCGAAGAACATCACCTCCGAGAAGATGAACCAGCTCATGCTCCAGCGGTAGGACAGGTCGATGCGGTGGCTGTACTTGCCGCTCTCGCTTTCGCCCACGGCCTCGCGGAACCACTGGAACAGCACCACCCACCACCAGATCAGGCCGAAGGCGAGCGAATAGGCGCCCCAGGCATGGTCATTGATCCACTGCCCGGCCCCGAGGATGACGAAGAACAGGCCGATGGCCGCCATCAGCGGATGGCGCGATGGGCCCGGCACGAAATAGTAGGGCGTGGTGCCGTGGGTGGTCGAACTCATGGTGCTCCTCGGGCTGGGTCTCTTGTCTTGTGGTTGGCGTAGGGTCGGGCGTCGGCGGCGGCTCAGGTGGACACGGCGAACTTCACCAGCGCCAGCAGCACGCCGATGAGCACCAGCACCGCCACGAAGCCCACCGCCACGATGTGCAGCGGCGACAGGCGCGCGATGTCTTCCTGGTACTCGCTGTGCTTGCGCACGCCGAAGAAGCCCCAGGCCACGGCCCTGACCGTGCGCCACAGCGAAGGCTTGCGCGGCGTCGGGGCGCCATCGTCCTGCGGCAGCGTCACGAGCGCGGCTCCCCGTTGCCGGCGGCCGCGGTGGGCGCCGGCGGCGTGCGGCCCCCGACCTCGAAGAAGGTGTATGACAGGGTGATCGTCTTCACGTCCCTGGAGATGCGCGGATCGATCACGAAGGCCACCGGCCACTGCTTCTTCTCGCCGGCTTCCAGCGTGTACTGGTTGAAGCAGAAGCACTCCAGCTTGTTGAAGTACGGCGCCGCCTGCTGCGGCGCATAGCTGGGCACGGCCTGCGCGGCCATGCGGCGGTTCTGCACGTTCTGGAATTCGTACATCACCGTGTGCAGCTCGCCAGGGTGCACCTGCATCGAGCGCTGGGCGGGCGCGAAGTCCCACAGGCCATGGGCATTGGCGTCGAACTCGACGGTGATGGTGCGCGACAGGTCGACCTGGGTGTTGGCGGGCAGCTTCACCGCCGCCCCACCCTTGGCGCCGCCGGGCACTTCCAGCTCGGAACGGGCCAGCACGTTGATGCCGGTCACCTCGCAGATGGCGCGGTACAGCGGCACCAGCGCGTAGCCGAAGGCGAACATGCCCGCGACGACGACCGTGAGCTTGCCCACCATCTGCAGGTTCTCGCGGCGCAGCCGCTGGGCGAACTTCAGGGCCATGGCCGTGTCCTCAATGGCCGAGCCAGGCCATGCGCACGATGAAGCCGATGAAGAACAGCACCGCGATGGAGGCCAGCGTCAGGCCCATGCGGCGGTTGTTCCTCTTCTGGTCGGGCGTGGTCATGGCAGGACGTGCGCGAAGCGGATCAACCGATCACCTTGGTCGCCGTGGCGTCCAGGCGCGGCGGCGTCTCGAAGGTGTGGAAAGGCGCGGGGGACGGCACTTCCCACTCCAGGCCTTCGGCGCCTTCCCAGGGCTTCTGGGGGGCGGGCTCGCCCTTGCCGCGCATGGCCGGCAGCACGATGAAGAGGAAGAAGTAGACCTGCGCCAGGCCGAAGGCGAAGGCCCCCACCGAGGCGATCGCGTTGAAGTCCGCGAACTGCATCGGGTAGTCGGCATAGCGGCGCGGCATGCCGGCCAGGCCCAGGAAGTGCATGGGGAAGAAGGTGACGTTGAACGAGATCAGCGACCACCAGAAGTGCAGCTTGCCGCGGGCCTCGTCGTACATCACGCCGGTCCACTTGGGCAGCCAGTAGTACACGCCGGCGAACATGGCGTAGAGCGAGCCGGCCACCAGCACGTAGTGGAAGTGCGCCACCACGTAATAGGTGTCCTGCAGCTGGATGTCGATGGGCGCCACGGCCAGGATCAGGCCGGTGAAGCCGCCCATGGTGAACACGAAGATGAAGCCCACGGCGAAGAGCATGGGCGTCTCGAAGGTCATCGAGCCCTGCCACATGGTCGCGATCCAGTTGAAGATCTTCACCGCCGTCGGCACCGCGATCAGCATGGTCGCGTACATGAAGAACAGCTGGCCCGTCACCGGCATGCCGGTGGTGAACATGTGGTGCGCCCAGACGATGAAGCTCAGGATGGCGATGGAGCTGGTGGCATACACCATGGAGGCATAGCCGAAGAGCTTCTTGCGCGCGAAGGCCGGCACGATCTGGCTGATGATGCCGAAGGCCGGCAGGATCATGATGTAGACCTCGGGGTGGCCGAAGAACCAGAAGATGTGCTGGTACATCACCGGGTCGCCGCCGCCGGCGGGGTTGAAGAAGTGCGTGCCGAAGTGGCGGTCGGTCAGCGTCATGGTGATGGCGCCGGCCAGCACGGGCATGACGGCGATCAGCAGGTAGGCGGTGATCAGCCAGGTCCAGCAGAACATCGGCATCTTCATCAGCGTCATGCCCGGGGCGCGCATGTTGAGGATGGTCACGATGATGTTGATCGAGCCCATGATCGAGCTGGCACCCAGGATGTGCATGGCGAAGATGCCGGCGTCCATCGACGGGCCCATCTGCAGCGTGAGCGGCGCATAGAGCGTCCAGCCCGCGGCGGGCGCGCCGCCGGGCATGAAGAACGACGCCACCAGCATCAGCGCCGCGGGAATCATCAGCCAGAAGCTGAAGTTGTTCATGCGCGCGAAGGCCATGTCGCTGGCGCCGATCTGCAGCGGGATCATCCAGTTCGCGAAGCCCACGAAGGCCGGCATGATGGCGCCGAACACCATGATGATGCCGTGCATGGTGGTGAACTGGTTGAACAGCTCGGGGTTCACCAGCTGCAGGCCGGGCTGGAACAGCTCGGCGCGGATCAGCAGCGCCAGAATGCCGCCGATCATCAGCATGGTGAAGGAGAACAGCAGGTACAGCGTGCCGATGTCCTTGTGGTTGGTGGCGAACAGCCAGCGCCGCCAGCCGTGCGGATGGTCGTGGTGTTCGTCGTGCATGTCGCCACCATGGGCGGCATGGCCGTGCGGATCGAGGACTGCGCTCATGTCGTTGTATTCCTAGGCTGACTCGCGGATGGGCTCTGCAGGCGCGCGGGCATCACTTGCCGCGCTGGGCCAGCACCTCGGCCGGCTGCACCAGCTGGCCCGTCTTGTTGGACCAGCTGTTCTTGGTGTAGGTGGCCACGGCCGCCAGGTCGGTGTCCGAAAGCTGCTTCCACGACGGCATGGCGCCGTTGTTCTGGCCGTTGAGCAGCACGTGGATCTGCTTGGTGTGGTCGGCGTCGAGCACCACCGCCGAGCCGTCCAGCGGCTTGATCGGGCCAGCGCCCTTGCCGTTGGCCTGGTGGCAGGCGGCGCAGTTGGCGGCGTACACGCGCTCGCCGCGGGCCAGGATGTCGGGCAGGGTCCAGACCTTGTTGGGGTCGTCCAGCTTGGCGGCGGCTTCCTTCTTCTTGGTGTCGACCCAGGCGGTGTAGTCGGCGGCGGACAGCACCTTCACGTGGATCGGCATGTACGCATGCTCCTTGCCGCACAGCTCCTGGCACTGGCCGTAGAAGTCGCCGGTGCGCTCGGCGCGGAACCAGGTGTCGCGCACGAATCCGGGGATCGCGTCCTGCTTGATGCCGAACTGCGGCACGGCGAAGGCGTGGATCACGTCGTTGGCCGTGGTGATGATGCGGATCTTCTGCTTCTCGGGCACCACCAGCGGGTTGTCGACCTTGAGCAGGTAGTCGTCGGGCACGTTGCCCTTGGCGCCGGCGTCGGACAGGGCGCGGTGCGAACTGTCGAGCGTGGAGATGAAGGACAGCCCCTCGCCCTCGCCCTTGATGTAATCGTAGCCCCACTTCCACTGGTAGCCGGTGACCTTGATGGTGAGGTCGGCGTTGGTGGTGTCCTTCTGGGCCACCAGGATCT
This sequence comes from Pseudacidovorax intermedius, assembly GCF_001476815.1. Taxonomy (GTDB): domain Bacteria; phylum Pseudomonadota; class Gammaproteobacteria; order Burkholderiales; family Burkholderiaceae_C; genus Xenophilus; species Xenophilus intermedius_A. The sequence continues at coordinate 13,001 of NZ_LDSL01000148.1, forward strand.
TGGTGGCCGGCAGCGCCATCAGGATGACGATGATGAAGGGCACGATGGTCCAGATCACCTCGACCACCACGGACTCGTGGAAGTTGGCCGCCTTGTGGCCGACCGACTTGCGGTGCTTCCAGATGGAATAGAACATCACCGCGAACACGCCGATGAAGATCGCCAGGCACAGCAGCAGCAGCGCGTTGTGCAGGGAATGCTGCTCCTGCGAGATGCGCGTGGCCCCCACCGGCAGGTTGAGCTGGCGCACCATCGGGCCGCCCGGCAGGTCGTTGACTGCGTGCGCAGCGCCGCTGAACGCCACGCCAGCCGCCAGCATCAGCCTTGCCGGCACGGTCCAAATGCTCTTCATCGTGTTCACTTTTTTCAGACCTTCAAACAATCACCGTCTCCACCATCCGCCTGCCTGCCGCGCGCGACCCTAGGTCTCGCGCAGCGCGCTGCGGATCTCCCGCGCCAGTGCGGCCCGAAGCTCGGGGCGCACGTAGCGCCCCACGCGGACCGAACGTCCCTGCGCCGATACCTCGATCAGCGAGCGGTCGCTCGCATGCGGCTCCACGCGCACCTGGTGCCGGGGGAATTCCGCCCGCTCGACGCTGCCGCCGTGCTCGTGCTCGATGACGAGCCGCCCGTCCTGCAGCGCGATGCGCTCGCCGTCGGTGGCATGCCGCGCATAGAACATGAAGGCCAGGCCCACCGCCGCCAGCTCGAGCCAGGCGAAGGGCAGGACCAGCTTGGCGCCCTGCAGCCAGAAAACCGTGCCGATGCCGAGCGACACCACGCACAGCGAGGCATAGGCCCATCCGAGCTGGCTGGGGGTGATCGAGCAATTGCGCCGCAAGAACCAGTGGATGCTCTGGCCCGAAACTGTGGCGAAGCGAAACACGGGATTCGGCACGGGCGGGTGGGGCTCTCTCGAGGGAGTTCTGCTGCAGCCGAGGGCCAGTCCCAGGGACGCAAGCACTCAAGAATTGTAGCGTGGCACCCTCGTTGGACAGTCGGGGCAAGCCCTGCCCCACAGGCCTGCAAGAAGGGTGCAGGCAGGCCGTCCGAAGGGCCGGAAGACCTATGTTCCAGGGCGGCCGCGGCGCAGCATCTGCCGCATGTCGGCCAGGCCGACGGCGCTTTCGGGCGCCACCGCCACCCGTGCGACGGGCTTGAAGGCATGGCCGTAGACGATCTCGAAGGTCAGCGCGATGCGGCCGTCGTGCGCGGGCGAGGCCAGGCCGGCCAGGGCCTGCAGCAGCTGCGGCCGCCACTGCCGCCCGCGCAGCGCGGGGAAACGCCCGAGGTGCAGGTTGCGGCCGAGCGTGCGCAGCTCGGCCAGGGCCGCCTCGGGCGTGCCCCAGGTCAGCACGATGCGCTCCATGTCCATCACCGGCTCGGCGAAGCCGGCATGCACCAGCATGTCGCCCCAGTCGTGCATGTCGGTGAAGGCATGGGTGGGCTCGGGCCAGCCGCGGGCCTGGTAGGCGCCGCGCAGTTCCATCAGGGTGTCGGGGCCCAGGCCGGAGAACATCAGGAAGCCGTCGGTCGCCACCTGGCGGTGCCACTGGGCGATCAGCGCCTCGGGGTCGGCGGCCATGTGCAGGCCCATGTTGGCCCAGAGCAGGTCCACGCCGCCCTCGGGCAGGTCGCCGAAAAGGCGCGGCCGGCCGGCGCGCCAGCGCTTCGCGCTCCACCACGGCGCCGCGAAGGCGTCGGCGGTGCGTGGCTGCAGCGCCGGCTCGGGCTCCAGCACGAAAGTGGCCGCCTGCGGGTAGCGCTGGGCGACCAGGGCATGGGCCTCCAGCCCGCCGTGCAGCGGCGACCAGTCGGCCCAGTGCCGCGGCGTCGCCTTGATCCACTGCAGCCGGTCCTGCATGCGCCGGCCCACTTCCTCGTGCAGCCAGGGTGCCCCGTCCGCCGGTGCCTGCCGCGCCCAGCGCGATGCTGCCACCGGGTCGATGGTGGGAGGCCGGGATGCGGGGGAAGAGGACATGGCGGGAAAAAAAGACCGGCACCGTGACGCAGCGCACGGCGCAGCAAGGCGCTTCGGGGGAGCGCGCCAGTATATTGAGCCGATGCCGCCCCCCGCTTCCCCCCGGCTTCGCCTGCCCGGCCGCGGCCTGTTCGGCCGTCTGCTCGACCGGCTGCCCAGCCAGTGCGCCCTGTGTCGCGCCTGGCCCGGCGACGTGCTGTGCGATGCCTGCCTGGAGCGGTTCGCGGTCACCGTGCCGCGCTGCCTGCAGTGCGCGGTGGCGGTGCCGCCCGGCCAGCGCCGCTGCGGCGCCTGCCTGCGCGAGCCGCCGCCCCTGGACGAATGCGTGGCCGCCTGCGATTACGGCTGGCCCTGGAACCGATGCATCGGCCGCTTCAAGTTCAGCGGCGAGGCCGGCTGGGCGGCGCCGCTGGCCGCCGTGCTGGCCCGCCACCCGCGCACCGCCGCGCTGCTGGCCGAGGCCGACCGCGTGCTGCCCATGCCGCTGGCAGCCGAGCGCCTGCGGGAGCGCGGCTTCAACCAGGCGCTCGCACTCGCCCGTCAACTGGCCCCGGCACGGACCGACGCGCAACTGCTGCTCCGGCCCGTGCATTCGCCGCCGCAGGCAGGCCTGGACCGCGCGCAGCGGCTGCGCAACCTGCGCGGCGCCTTCTGCGTGGCGCCCGCGCGCCTCGCCGAATTGCGCGGCGCCCACCTGCTGCTGGTGGACGACGTGATGACCACCGGCGCCACGCTGTTCACCGCCGCCGCCGTCCTGCGCCAGGCCGGCGCAGCCCGGGTGACGGCGCTGGTGCTGGCACGCACGCCGGCGCCCCACGGCTAGCCAAGCACCCGGCACAGCGGCGTTAAGCTTGCGCCCCCTTCTCTTGTCGCAGGTCACATGTTCCGCATCGTCCTCGTCGAGCCCGAGATCCCGCCCAACACGGGCAACGTGATCCGGCTGGCGGCCAACACCGGCTGCGAGCTGCACCTCGTGCAGCCGCTGGGCTTTTCGATGGACGACCGGCTGCTGCGCCGCGCGGGGCTGGACTACCACGAGTACGCAAAAGTGGTGGTGCATGCCGACTGGCCGTCGCTGATCGACCGGCAGGCGCCGCCCCCGGAGCGCACCTTCGCGCTCACCACGCGCGGCACGCGGCTGGTGCCGGACGTGGCTTTCGCGCCCGGCGACTGGCTGGTCTTCGGCGCGGAAAGCCGCGGCCTGCCGCTGGCGGTGCGCGATGCGTTCGCGCCCGAGCAGCAGCTGCGCCTGCCCATGCGGCCCGGCCAGCGCAGCCTGAACCTGTCGAACGCGGTGGCGGTGACGGTGTTCGAGGCCTGGCGGCAGAACGGCTTCGGCGCGACGCCGGAATGACGACCACCCCGTTTGGACTTCCTCACTGCGTGTGGAAGTCCAATCCCCCTCGAGGGGCGCACCCGGCGGCCGACCAGTAGCGGCGGTCGCCGGCGTTGTCCACGTTCAGCTGGAACAGCGTGCGCCGGCCGAAGAGCTGCGTGGTGTAGCGCGCGCCCACGTCGAACAGCGTGTAGCCGCCGATGAAGGCCTGGTTCAAGTCGTCCACCGGACGGCGGCCGGTGTAGTAGGCGCCGCCGTTGACGGACAGGCCGGGCACGGCGGCGATGTCGTACGACAGGAAC
>NZ_LDSL01000149.1 GCF_001476815.1 Pseudacidovorax intermedius
TGTTCGCCGGCCGCGGGCCGGTGCAGGTGCAGGCGCACCAGGGCGAGGTGGTGCTGGTGGCGCACAAGGACGTGCGCATCACCAGCGTGGAGGGACGCATCCGCATCCAGGCCAAGAAGAAGGTCGTGCTCATCGGCGGGGGCAGCTACACCGAGTGGAGCGCCGAAGGCATCCGCCACGGCACCGCCGGCAGTTGGCAGGAGCATGCGGCCATGCATGCGCAGGTCGGGCCCATGAGTCGGCCGGTGGAAACGCGCGCGTTCGAGGCGGCCAACCTCTACCAGGCCCATTACGTCCTGCGCAGCCAGCGGGACCACGCGGTGCTCGTGCACCACCCCTACAAGCTCACCCTGCCCTCGGGCGAGACCTGGGTCGGCCGCACGGACGACCGCGGCCAGACCGCCACGGCCTTCACCCGCAATCCCGACGAGGTCCATCTGCAAGCCCTCGACACGCGGCCGCCGCAGCAGGAGCCCTGGCACCTCAGTGGCGGCGACAGCCCCGCCATCCAGGCGGACTACCGGGACGACGAGTCCACGCTTCCCCCGATCTGAACCGTTTCAAGGCCGACCATGACCGCTGTCTTTACCCCCGTTGCCTCCTGCCAGACCATCAAGGAGCGTGTCCCTCAGTACGTCGAACTGCCGCCTGGCACCAAGGGCTACCTTACCGAAAAAGTGCTCTATGCCCTGAGGACGCCCGAGAAGCGCCTGCGCATGCTGCCCGGCGGCCAGATGGTGGAGAGCTGGCTGAGGCAGATCGTGGTGAGCGGCACCATCAAGAGGGACGAGGAGGATGCGGACTACCGCTGGCTCTACAAGGCCGAGGTGAGCTTCGACATGTGGCCGGTGCGGCTCGATTCGGAGGCGGTGCCCATTCCTTTCCTGAGCAGCAATCGCGATCTGATCGCGCGGGATGGGCCGAACCGCCGGCACAGCAATAACCCCTTCCCTCCCGGCTTCAGGGTGGGTCACCTTCGCCGACCGGACGTCATCATCGTGCGCAACAAGTCCGTGCGCTGGCCCGGCCGGGCGACGCAGGACCACACGGGCCAGTCCCACGCCGACAACCTGGAGCGGCTGGTCGAAATCAAGTTTCCCGGCGATGACTGGGGCAAAGGGCAGGAGAAGGCCTATCAGCGGATCGCGGGTGGTACCCATCGCATGTCGGTGCTGGACGTGTCCGACTGCGATGGCGATTTCGAGAAGGCCAAGCAGGCCGGTGCGGCACGTCCGGCGGCGCAGGCCGCAGGGGCGCCCGGGCCGCGGCGAGCCGCCCAAGACCCGTCGGCGGCTGGGGTGCCCGTGCGCGCCCCCATCCGCAGCACGAAGCCCATCGCCGAGAAGACGTGGTACGAGCCCTGGCTCAACGAGATGCCGCATAGGCTCACCGGGGTCGCGCGGGCTGTGGCCTCGCTGTGGAGCCAGGCCAAGGACGGCACGGCCGAACTGTCGGCTGCGGCCGGCGCCTGGGTCGGCCGTCACGCGCCATGGCTGGTGATGGTCGGGCGCTGGGCGCGCGAGGCGGCCACCGACACCTGGGTCTGGGTCGACCACGAGGGCGAGGTGATGTACCGCTACGGCGCGGCCCAGTTGCGTGCCATGTGGCGCGCCGTGCAGGAGGCCACCGACCTGACCTGGGACATGCTGCGCCAGATCGACTGGGGTCAGGTGCTGACCTACATGACGTACGCCGCCAAGGGCGTTGCCATCGTGGTCTTGACGCTGGGCGCGGCCTACATGGTGTGCGTGCTGGCCGCCCCGGTCTTCGCGGCCCTGGCGGCCCTGGTCGCCATCGTCGGCAGCTCGGGCACCGCCGCTTTGGCGGCCCTGGCAGCCATGCTGGGTGTGCAGCAGATGGCAGCCCAATGAACACCCACTCAGAGATCGAGTCCATGCAATCCAACGACCCCCGCCCCGTGCTCACCCCGCTGCAGGCCCATCTGCATCACGGCGACGCCATGACCCTGTACGCCCCGGACGGCGAGCGGCCCCTGGTGCTGCCCGGGGTGATCGGCACCGTGTTCTTCGAGCACGGGGCCAGACCCGAGGTACGCGCGGGCATCCTGCGCTGCTTCGACCGCTTCGAGGAACTGTTCGGCCAGGAGCTCAAGGGCGGCAAGGCCGCCGACCTGGCCAAGTTCTCCAGGAAGACGGCGGCCGGCCTGCAGTCCATCCGGCGCGCCATCGTCGAGACGCCGCCTTCAGGGGAGGTCAGCGTCGCGCGCGCCAGCGCCACCGACCAGGACACGGCGGCCGCCTACCAGATCGAAACGCTGACCAATACGGAATTCGAAGAGGAGGGCGTTGCGCCTGGCGGCCTCTTCGTTGCGCCCAAGGGCTTCGACGCCGGCTACTTGTCGTACATCAAGTTCCAGGTTCCTCTGCGCCTCGTCACGGACGACGAGGGCCTGAAGCTCTACGAAACCTTCCTGCGCTTCGTGTGTGCCAACTTGCCCGTGCGCGGCGGCTATGGGGGCTTGTCGCCGCTGCTGCCCTACAGTTACCACCGCTTCATGCCTGCAGAGTACGAACTGGCCAAGCGCTTCATCGGCCTGGAGATCGACAGCCGTGGCTTCGCTCAGAGCGACGAGTACATGACGACATCTCGCGAGCTCAGTGCGGCCGGCACGTTGAAGGCGTCCCATCCCTACCTCAAGCCCGGTGCGGACGTCACCCGCTGGGGCTTCATCAAGTCGGTGAACTGGTACACCGTTTTGGGCGACGTGTTCGTGGAGCGGCTGGGCGGCGAGGACAAGCTTCGGGCGGACCTCGCCCGCCCGGACATCGGCATCGAGCGCATCGGCCAGTGCGTGCTGATCCGTGCCGGGGCCTTCCCCCGCCTGGGCGCGCCCGAGGAGGGCAAGCCCGAGCCCTACGTTTTCGTCAACAGCGTGCTGCGAGTGCTGCGCAATCCCGAGCCCGATTCGCTGCACCTGCACATTCCCGACCTGGACCACGCCAACCCGACCGAGACCGTGCGCTGGGAAGCGCGCTTCGACCTGCCTGGCGCACCGCCGATTCCCAAGCCGCCCAAGTTCGTGCCGCCGCCCCGGCCGCCGGTCTCGCCGGCGCAGCCCATCGCCTACGCGGGCCAACCCTGCCCGCAAACAGGCGACTGGCAGGCGCCCCGGCTGCGCAACCGCATCGAGCGGGTCGAACGCGGCCAGCCCATGCCAGGGCCGGAGTTCACTTCTTCCGGGGCGGTCGTGTGGTTCCTGATGCGGTGATCCTGGAGGTCGATGCGCTGATGCAATCCAACGACCCCCGCCCCGTGCTCACGCCCCTGCAGGCCCACCTGCGTTACGGGGACGACATGACCTTGTACGCCCCGGATGGCGAGCGGCCCCTGGTGCTGCCCGGGGTGATCGGCACCGTGTTCTTCGAGCACGGGGCCAGACCCGAGGTGCGCGCGGGCATCCTGCGCTGCTTCGACCGCTTCGAGGAACTGTTCGGCCAGGAGCTCAAGGGCGGCAAGGCCGCCGACCTGGCCAAGTTCTCCAGGAAGACGGCGGCCGGCCTGCAGTCCATCCGGCGCGCCATCGTGGAGACGCCGCCTTCTGGGGAGGTCAGCGTCGCCCGCGCCAGCGCCACCGACCAGGACACGGCGGCGGCCTACCAGATCAAGACGCTGACCAATACGGAATTCGAAGAGGAGAGCGTTGCGCCTGGCGGCCTCTTCGTTGCTCCCAAGGGCTTCGACGCCGGCTACTTGTCGTACATCAAGTTCCAGGTTCCTCTGCGCCTCGTAACGGACGACGAGGGCCTGAAGCTCTACGAAACCTTCCTGCGCTTCGTGTGTGCCAACTTGCCCGTGCGCGGCGGCTATGGGGGCTTGTCGCCGCTGCTGCCCTACAGCTACCACCGCTTCATGCCCGCAGAGTACGAACTGGCCAAGCGCTTCATCGGCCTGGAGATCGACAGCCGAGGCTTCGATCAAAGCCGGGAGTACATGACGGCGTCGCATGAGGAGGATGCGGCCGGCACCTTAAAGGTGTCCTATCCCTACCTGAAGCCCGGCGCGGACGTCACCAGTTGGGGCTTCATCAAGTCGGTCAACTGGTACACCCTGCTGGGCGACGTGTTCGTGGAGCGGCTGGGCGGCGAGGACAAGCTTCGGGCGGACCTCGCCCGGCCGGACATCGGCATCGAGCGCATCGGCCAGTGCATGCTGATCCGTGCCGGGGCCTTCCCTCGCCTGGGCGCGCCCGAGGAGGGCAAGCCCGAGCCCTACGTCTTCGTCAACAGCGTGCTGCGGGTGCTGCGCAATCCCGATCCCGATTCCTTGCACCTGCACATTCCCGCCCTGGACCACGCCAACCCTGCCGAGACCGTGCGCTGGGAAGCGCGCTTCGACCTGCCTGGCGCACCGCCGATTCCCAAGCCGCCCAAGTTCGTGCCGCCGCCCCGGCCGCCGGTCTCGCCGGCGCAGCCCATCGCCTACGCGGGCCAGCCCTGCCCGCAAACAGGCGACTGGCAGGCACCCCGGCTGCGCAACCGCATCGAGCGGGTCGTGCGCGGCCAGCCCATGCCCGGGCCGGAGTTCACTTCTTCCGGGGCGGTCGTGTGGTTTCTGATGCGTTGAATCGGCTCCCGCGGCGGTGATGGGCCTGCGCTGCAATGGCCTACGCGTGTAAGGCTCAGGGTCTTCCCGATGCCGGGCGCCATGCACCCCGTATTCCTGCCAGATGAAACCCGCAGCGCGGGTTAGTCCCTAAATCGTCAGAATCGGTTCAGTTTCACGCAAGCCAACGGTCAGTCGTCCCCCAAAGAATCCGCCCACGGCCGCGATCCGCGGGCGTTTGCATAAACAGGAGACAGACACATGGCAGCCACACTGGATTCCCGCGGGGTGCCCGCGGCACCCCGGCCGATGTCGCAGGAGGAGAAGAAGGTCATCTTCGCCTCGTCGCTCGGCACCGTGTTCGAGTGGTACGACTTCTACCTCTACGGCTCGCTCGCGGCCATCATCGCCAAGCAGTTCTTCAGCGGCCTGGATGCGGGCGCGGCCTTCATCTTCGCGCTGCTGGCCTTCGCGGCGGGCTTCCTGGTGCGCCCATTCGGCGCCATCGTGTTCGGCCGCCTGGGCGACATGATCGGGCGCAAGTACACCTTCCTGGTCACCATCCTGATCATGGGCCTGTCGACCTTCATCGTCGGCGTGCTGCCCACCTACGCCGCCATCGGCGTGGCGGCGCCCATCATCCTGATCGTGCTTCGGCTGCTGCAGGGCCTGGCGCTCGGCGGCGAGTACGGCGGTGCGGCCACCTACGTGGCCGAGCATGCGCCGCACGGCAAGCGCGGCGCCTACACCTCGTGGATCCAGACCACGGCGACGCTGGGCCTGTTCCTGTCGCTGATGGTCATTCTGGGCACCCGCACGCTGCTGGGCGAGGACGCCTTCGCCAGCTGGGGCTGGCGCGTGCCCTTCCTGGTGTCGATCCTGCTGCTCGGGGTGAGCGTGTGGATCCGCCTGTCGATGAACGAGTCGCCCGCCTTCCAGAAGATGAAGGCCGAGGGCAAGACCTCCAAGGCGCCGCTGACCGAGTCTTTCGGCCAGTGGAAGAACCTCAAGATCGTGATCCTGGCGCTGGTGGGCCTGACGGCCGGCCAGGCGGTGGTCTGGTACACGGGCCAGTTCTATGCGCTGTTCTTCCTGACGCAGACGCTGAAGGTGGACGCCTCCACGGCCAACATCATGATCGCCATCGCGCTGCTGATCGGCACGCCCTTCTTCGTGATCTTCGGTTCGCTGTCGGACAAGATCGGCCGCAAGCCCATCATCATGGCCGGCTGCCTGCTGGCGGTGCTCACGTACTTCCCGGTCTTCAAGATGCTGACCGAGGCCGCCAACCCCGACCTGGCCCGCGCCCAGGCCAGCGCCGCCGTCACCGTGTCGGCCGACCCGGCGACCTGCTCCTTCCAGGGCAACCCGGTGGCGCGCGAGATCGATTTCAAGAGCTCCTGCGACATCGCCAAGCGCTTCCTGGTGCAGAACTCGGTGAGCTACGAGAACGTGGCCGCACCGGCGGGCTCTCCGGCCGTGGTCAAGATCGGCAGCAAGACGATCAACGCGCCCGCGGGCAACGTCGTGAACTCCAAGTTCGACGAGGACTCGGCCAAGTCCATCGCCGCCTTCAAGAAGGAAGTGGGCGACGACCTGAAGGCGGCCGGCTACCCCTCCAAGGCCGACCCGGCCAAGATGAACAAGGTCATGATGATCGTGCTGCTGACCTACCTGGTGCTGCTGGTCACCATGGTCTACGGCCCGATCGCGGCGATGCTGGTGGAGATGTTCCCCACGCGCATCCGCTACACCTCGATGAGCCTGCCGTACCACATCGGCAACGGCTGGTTCGGCGGCCTGCTGCCCACCACCGCCTTCGCCATCGTGGCGTCCACGGGCAACATGTACAACGGCCTGTGGTACCCGATCATCATCGCCGGCATCACGCTGGTGATCGGGACGCTGTTCATTCGCGAGACGAAGGACGTGGATATCTACGCAGCTGATTGAGAAGGGGTACCCCCCAAGCCGCTTCGCGGCTCCCCCCTGCCTGGCGCCTTCGGCTTGGAGGGGGGCGCACCCCCCGGCCCGGCAAAGCCGGTTCCGCGGGTGCACTGGCGCGGCCTGTTCCGCGGCCATCTGATTTCATCCTTATAGGAGACCCTTTTCATGTGGAAGATCGCTATTGGCTTCGTCGTGTTTGCCGCCGTTTCTCTGTTCGTGCTGATGCAGGCCGGCGACAAGGTGGAAATGGGGGGCGAGAAGCACGGCGGGGATGTGCAGCACGCGCCGGCCAAGTAAGCGCAGAACAGACGAGGCTTGGCGCTTCAACAGGCATCAATGACAAGGCCCGGCATTGCCGGGCCTTCTTCATGGATGGGAGCGCCTGCTGCGCGCTGTGTCGGATGGCCTCCGGCCCACCTATCTCGGCAGGGTGCCGCAGCCGATGGAAGCGGATGAATGCCTCCACCCAGCAGACGTAGGTTTCCTCGGTACGCAGGCTGTAGTGCATCAACCGCAGGCGTTCTCGCAACTGGTACCGCACCCGCGTTGCGCGCAGTGGCGGCGGAGCCTGATTGGGCCGCGGGCACAGGTATTTCCGAGAGGCCGCAACGGCCGGCACAACTGGCATCATGGTGCTCCTCAGGCGGCCAGCTCACCTCGGCGAGGTTGTTGTGGGTATGCCGCTTTTGGCGGAAATTTGGTGCTGCACAAAAGTACATTCAAACGGGAGAGTCTGATGGTGCGTCAACGGTTTGCGGTGACGCAATCGTGCCGATCTGGGGCGCAGTGTTTCTGCCTAGGTGGCGTTAGCTGTCTCCCGAGAACACGTTAGAGGTCGAAATCACCCGTGGACAGCAAGCAAGCCCTCGCCCTTTCCGCAAAGATTGCGGAACTTCAGTCCCTCATGGTGGCGTACGCCACGGATGGCAGAACCTCCGATCAGCCTTCAGCCTATCGTGAACTCTATGAAGACGTCACCTTAGGGCTAGAAGAGGCGAAGTACGCAAACCCAAATCCGCACAAATCGCTTGAAGCGTTCTACGCCCACTGCAAGCTACAGGAAATGAAGACGTATGCGAGCCGTCGCCTGTATGTCGGGGAACTTTACGCTGATGTGCTAATTGACCTCAAGCGCATTCAGCGGCACGCGCCTTCCCCCAGAAACTGGAGTAAGGCAAACGATGCGCTCGAAGATGAACTCTCCCCCGTCCGTGCTCAATGGCTAAAGGCGAAGAACTTCATCTACTCGTCCACTCCAGACTTCGAGAACTCGATCAAGGAATCAATCAGCGCCGTCGAGTCCTGCTTGATGATTCTGCTCAATGAACCAAGCGGAACGCTTGGCAAGATCATCAAGCAGGCAAAGCTTGATCCAGATATCGAGCGCCTCGTCAGTCAGGCCTACGGCTTTGCCAGCAACAAGGTGTTTGTCCGTCACGGCGGGACGACAGAATCGACCCTTACAAAGGCAGAGGCCGAGTTCTTTCTCGAGTTCGCGGCGTCGTCCATCGTATACATCACCCAAAAGCTCAAGCATGGCAACCGCGACCTCTAACCCCTCATTCAACGGCACGCTTGGCGGCGCCCGTTAATTCGAACGTTGGGCGTCACAGGAGTGTCTTCCATGTCACCACTCTTCAAGAAGCTCAACCTCAGTACGCAAGCGACGATCCACGTGCTGAATGCTCCAAGCTCGTTCGAGTCGGAGCTCGCAGCGTTGGAAGGCGTCGCGGTCAAGCGAACAATCTCGGGACCAGCCGAGTTCGCTATAGCTTTCGTGGTGACCCAGGCCGAACTCACCTCCGCCAGCTCAAAGTTGGCGAAGGCATGTGTGGGTGATTCCGTGCTTTGGATGGTGTATCCGAAGGGAGCATCAAAGAAGTACAAGTGCGAGTTCAATCGTGACTCAGGATGGCCAGCGCTCGGTGAAGCGGGATTCGAACCAGTCAGAATGGTCGCCGTGGATGAGGACTGGTCAGCGCTCCGCTTTCGCAGGGTCGAATACATCAAGGTCATGGCACGCAACCCCGCAGGTGCAATCTCAACGGCCGGCAAGCGCAAGGCCGCCGCGAATGACGCCTAACCCCTCGCTCAAGCGGAGCGCCAACGGCAGGCCACCAGGCCCGGTCTGGCGGTACGCGGTACATTTTCGCCAGCCTGGGCCTGACGTCCTGCTGTCGTCGCCCGCTTAGCTCAAACGTTAGGCGGCAAAGGGAACCATGGCCTCACGGCAACCAGAGTCGAGCGCGGCCCTCCCTGAGTGGCCGAGAGCTCTGTTCTCGCAGTTCTTGGACAAAAACGAGCGCTTGGTGCACGTCCTGCGCCTGTCGATAGGCGGGATTTCCATGGTTCGTGGGCGTCACAACGCTCTCAAGGTGCTTGCAGAGGTAGACGGCAAGCTTGATGACGCCGCTCTTGAGCTGAAGCGTGCGGAAGAAGACAAGGAGCTCGCTCAGCGCGAGGTCGACAATGACTTTCCGTTGCTCCACGAACAGGCGACCATTGCACTGTGGAGTTCCTTGGAGGCGTTGGTCCGCTCGTTCGCGGCCAAGTGGCTTGAGAACACTCCGCAGGCCTGGACGTCGGAGGCGATTAAGAAGCTGCGGGTGCGCGTTGGCGAGTACGAATCCCTGGAGCCGACCGATAGATGCCTGTGGATCGTTGATTTGCTCGACCAGGAGGTCGGAGGGCCACTCCGCAACGGAGTGACGCGGTTCGAGAGCCTCCTGGAGCCCTTCGGTCTCTCTGGTGCGCTTGAGCAGGACCACCAAAGGACGCTGTTCGAGCTGTCACAGGTCAGGCACGCGCTCGTTCACCGCTCTGGCATAGCCGACCGGCGGCTAGTTGATGCGTGTCCGTGGCTGGGTCTGAAGCCAGGCGACAACCTGAATGTCAGCCATGCCATGTGGCGCAAGTATCAGGACGCAGTCTCACACTATGTCCTGGAGATCATTCAGCGCGTTCGCGTCCACTACGGTCTGGGCCGCTACGAAGTCAAGCCTTCACCGCCCAGTTAGTCGGTTGCCGCCTAACCCCTCGCCGGAACCGACGCCCACCGCCATGGCACTTGGCCCGCTTCTGGGCTTAGGTCATCATCCGTCCAGCGGGCCAAGCGCCATGTCGGCGTGCGCGGCTCAGCTCGAACGTTAGGCCGCAAAGGAACCAATCATGCCCTTTTGGTTTATTGTCGCGAAGGAAATTATTGGCGTCGCCAAGGACTTAGCAACGCTACTAGCGGCATGTGCAGCACTTATCTACTTCGGATACAAGGTATTCGCCGGCTGGTTACTGCTCAATCTAACAGTCGGACTTAAGCATGAGCGGCAGTCATCATTGGGAGAGGACGATCACCTGGTCGTGGATGTCTCCCTCGCAAAGGGCAAAGTTGATTCGGCGCGCGTGCTCGATGCTGAACTGCGATTGACTGCCGTTGGACGCACGGATATTGCGCCGCTTTTCCGCGTGTTGGGATCAACAGGAAGACTGAGGTATCCAGCTGGCGAGCGAGTCAAGTGGGAGGAGCCGGACACTGAGAATCCAACTCTCACCCTATCGACCGAAGAGACCCTCAATCTCAGCGAGCACTTTCGAATCAAGCCGGGCGTCGTCTATCGCATCGAAATCGTAGTCAAGGGTGACCGCTTTCGCGATCGCTTACTTCCGTCCTTGTCGCAATGGCGCGCCGCTGCCATCTCCTTGCCAAAGGAGCCGAAGGTTGAGAGTGCGGCCTAACCCTTCGCTGGAGGCGGCAGCCGCCCGCCAAGCCGGCGTCTGCGCCTCAGCTCAAACGTTAGGCATCTGAAAGGCGCGCATGTCCGAGACCGGCGAGAAAGCTACCCCGTTTACCTCAGGCACGAAGCTGTACCACGAGCGCGCAAAGCGCGCTCTCCCGCTTCTTGTGCGTCAAGCAGAAGCCGGCCAGACAGTTGCGTATTCGGACTTGGCAGACGAGCTTGAAATGCCGAATGCCCGGAACCTCAACTATGTCCTCGGCAGCATCGGAGAAACGCTTGAGGCCCTGTCCAAATCATGGCCACAACGCATTCCACCGATTCAGTGCCTCGTGGTCAACAAGGAGACCGGTTTGCCAGGCGAAGGCGTTGGATGGTTCTTGGTCGACAAGGCTGACTACGCGAAGCTGCCGCTGGCTAAGAAGCAAGCGGTCATCAAGGCTGAACTAAGTCACATCTCTGCATATCCGCACTGGCATCAAGTTCTTGCGGCGTTCGGCCTACCCCCGGTCTCGCAGGACTACGGCGCACTCCTCCAGCAGGCAGCCGCCTTTCGCGGCGGCGGCGAGAGCGAAGATCATCGTCGTCTCAAAGAGTACGTTGCTCAACATCCGGAACTCGTGGGACTACCTTCTTCATCCGCAAGAGGCGATACCGAACACTCTCTCCCGTCTGGCGATTCGCTCGACGTCTCCTTTAGTCATGCAGACGAGTGGGTCGCAGTTGAGGTGAAGTCTGCACGCTCGCCGATTCAAGATGTCGTCCGCGGTCTGTACCAGTGCGTCAAGTACCGGGCGGTCATGGAGGCTGTTTTGGCCGCCCAATCCCGCAGGGCGAGCGTTCGGGCAGTCCTGCTTCTTGAATCTGCCTTGCCTGGGACACTTGTCGCGCTCCGGAATACGCTCGGAGTCCAAGTGCTCGAACGCGTCACTCGCGCAGATGCCTAACCCTCGCTCGAGCGGACCTCCGCCGGCGGCGGCCCGCTCAGCTCGAACGTTGTCCCGCAACAGGGGAATGAGGCCACGCTGACGTACCGCCAGCGCGGCGGCAATTCAATACGCGGGGGTGCGCAGCCGCCCGGTGGCCAGAAACTCTTCCACATTCGCCAGCACCAGATCGCCCATGGCCCGGCGGGTCTGTGCGGTGGCGCTGCCGATGTGCGGCAGCAGCACGACGTTGTCCATCTCCATCAGCGCGGCCGGCACCTGCGGTTCCTGGTCGAACACGTCCAGCGCTGCCCCGCCGAGGCGCCCGTGCTGCAGGGCCAGGACCAGCGCGGCCTCGTCGATGACCGAGCCGCGCGCGATGTTGACCACGATGCCCTGCGGGCCCAGCGCATCGAGCACCCGCGCATCGACGAGATGGCGCGTGGCCTCGCCGCCGGCGCAGGCCACGATCAGGAAGTCGGCCCAGCGGGCCAAGTCCACCAGCGAGGGCTCGTGCGTCCAGGCCACGCCCTCGCGCGGCGTGCGCGTGTGGTAGCGGATGTCCATGTCGAAGCCGGCGAAGCGGCGGGCGATGGTCTGGCCGATGCGGCCCAGGCCCAGGATGCCCAGCTTGCGACCGCTCACGCGCGTGCCCAGGGCGCCGGGTCCGATGCGCGGCCAGTCGCCGCGGCGCACCAGGCGTTCGGCCCGGCCCATGCCGCGGGCGGCGTCGATCAGCAGGCCGACGGCCAGGTCGGCCACGCAGTCGTTGAGCACGTCGGGCGTGTAGCTCACGGCCACGGCGCGGGCCTTGGCGGCCTCCAGGTCGAGCGCGTCCAGGCCCACGCCCAGGCTGCAGATGGCGCGCAGTTTGGGCAGGGCCTCGATCAGCGCGGCATCGGCGCCGTCGGTGGCGGTGGTGACGACCATCTCGAGGCGGTCGGCATGGGCGCGGGCGGTGGCCAGCAACTGGTCGGGCGTCGGTGCGGCCACGCAGGCATGGCGGTCCTGAAGCACGGCCTTGAGCGGCGGCGGCAGCTGGGCCGAAAGCAGCAGCAAGGGCGCGGCCGGCGATGCCGATGCCCCGCCTTCGTGGTCGGGCTGCACGCTCGCCATCGCAGCCGCGCCGTCGTTCGTTGGACGGCCTTGGGCGCGAATGCCATCCGCCGTGGAGGGGCCGCCGCTCATGCCTTCACCCCGCTGGCCGCAGTCAGTGCCGCGAAGTCCACTTCGCGCAGGATGGCGGTGGTCTGCTGCTGCACATGGTCGTCGGCCAGGCTGCGGCGCTTGTAGGCCAGCCAGCGCGGATCGGCCTCCATCGCGGCGCGGCGCGCGTCGCGGTCCGCGAAGTCCTTGTAGCGCCAGGCATGGACCACCTGGTTCTGCTCGCCGATCTCGCTGACGGCATAGAGCGCCGGCTCGCCCAGGTGCTCGACCTGAACGGCATAGCCTTCGGCGGCATAGCGGGCGACGAAGTCGCGCGTGGTGGCGATGCGCAGGGTGTAGGTACGCAGTTCGATGATCATGGGCGAGATGGGAGCGGGATAGGGACGAGGGGCGCGCCTCAGGCGGCGCCGGGCAGGCAGCGTTCGATCAGCACGTCGAGCGACGGGTCGGGCACGAAGCCCAGCGAGCGCGCGAGAGCGGTGTCCACGCTCGGCCAGCGGGCGAACTGCGGAATGATGGCCGGGTCGGGCGCATAACTCAGTCGCTGCGACACCTCCACGCCGAAGCGGCGCATCAGCGCGGCCACCACCTCGGCCACCGACACGTGCAGCGAGGGCAGCGTCCAGGCGCGGGTGGCGGGCAGGCGCTCACCGTCGATGCAGGCGGCATGGATCAGCGCCTCCACGCAGGCGGGCAGCGACAGCAGCCACAGCGTGCCTTCGGCATCCACCGGCGACTCGTAGCTGCGGCCGGCCGCCAGTTCGCGGATCAGGTCGCTGGCGAAGGCCGACAGCGCGCCGTTGGGCAGGCCGGGCCGCGCCACCACGCTGGGCAGGCGGGGCGACCGGCCGTCGATCCAGCCGCGGCGGCTGTAGTCGGCCAGCAGGATCTCCAGCATGCGCTTGTGGGCGCCATAGGACATGGTGGGCACGATGGGCGTGGCGTCGTCGATGTGCGGTGGCAGCGGCAGGCCGAAGACGCCGATGGAGCTGGTCTGCACCAGCCGCGGCGTCCTGCCGGTGGCGGCGTGCTGGCGCCGCAGGTCCTCGAAGAGCGCCAGCGTGGCGCGCAGGTTGACCGTGAGGCCCAGCTCGAATTCGCGCTCAGCCTGGCCGCTGGTGATGGCGGCGAGGTGGAAGACCACGTCGGGCGGCGCGGCCAGGGCCTGAGCGCGCACGGCGTCGTCGGCGACGGAGCCGCGCAGCTGGGTGAGTCGGGGGTGCGCGGGCAGGTCGAGCGCAAGGTCCACCGCCACGAGCTGCGTGAGCGGCAGCGCATCGACGCCGGCCAGCAGCCGGCGCACAAGGGCCTGGCCGACGAAACCGCCGGCGCCGGTGACGAGGATGCGGGTCATGCGGCGGTCCTCGTCATGGGCACGCCGGTGGCGCGGGTGAAAAGCGGGGCGGGGTTCATGAGATCAGTCCTTGTTGGCGCAGTGGGTCTGCCCAGGCCAGGCCTTCGGCGGCCGTGCTGCGCGGCTTGTATTCGCAGCCCAGCCAGCTGTCGTAGCCGGCGTCGGGCAGGGCGGTGACGGCGGCCAGCAGGCCGTCGCGGGCGAGGTCGGGTTCGTGCCGGTCGGGCGAGCCCGCCAGCTGCACATGGCCGATGACGCCGCGGCAGCGGGCCAGCTCGTCGGCCAGGTCCAGGCCTTCCTTCACGCAGTGGTACAGGTCGAACTGCAGGCGCAGCCGCGGCGAGTCGAAGGCGCGGATCACGTCCAGCGCCTGCTCTGGCAGCCAGTAGAAATAGCCGGGCATGTCGATGCGGTTGAGCGGCTCCAGCATCAGCACCAGGTCGTCGGCCTCGGCCTGCCGGATGGCGTGGGCCAGGTTCTGGTCCATCGCCTGGCGGCAGGCCTGCCGGTCGTGGCCGCGGCAGTCGCCGGCCATCACGTGGATGCGGCGCGAGCCGGTGGCCTCGGCGACGGCACGCGCCCGGTCGAAGGCCTCGCGGAACTCGGCCTGGGCGCCGGGCACGGCGGCCCAGCCCAGGCGGCCGGGACTGTCGGGCCGCACGGGCGTGTTGTGCAGCACCGCCGTCAGGCCGTGGGCGCGCAGCGCGTCGCCGTACCAGGCGGGCGGCTGCTCGTAGGGCTGCAGCATCTCGACCCCGGCGAAGCCGTCGGCTGCTGCGGCGGCGAAGCGTTGGTCGAGCGGAAGGTGGCCGTAGAGCCACTCCAGGTTGGCATTCAGTTGCATGAGGCGTGGGTCAGGCAAGAGGCGTGAGGGGGCGAACGGCCGCGAAGCAGGCCGCGCCGGTGCACCGCGCGCGGAGTCGGCTTGGCCGGGCAGGGTGCGGCTTCATGTCTGCCCGGCCTGCGCCAGGAAGGCGTCCAGCCGCTGCGGCGTCATCAGCGCGACCACGGCGGACAGCTCGGCCTCGCCCAGGCCCATGGCGTCGGCCATGCGCAGCACCTGCTGCACGGCGCCGGTCACCGGCATGGGCGCGCCGCTGTCGCGGGCGACGGCGGCCACGGTGTCGATGTCCTTCAGCATGGTGGCGAGGGCGCCGATGATCTGCGGCTGGGCCTGCGCCATGCGTGGCGCGAAGACCTGCAGCGGCTTGGAGTCGGCCCAGCCACCGGCCAGCGCCGGTGCCAGCCGCTCGATGGCGATGCCGTTGCGCTCGGCGAAGCCGATGGCCTCGGCCAGCGCCACGACGGCGGTGGCCACCAGCGTCTGGTTGCACAGCTTGGTGGCCTGGCCGGCGCCGCTGCCGCCCATGTGGGTGATGTTGCCGGCATAGGCGCGCAAGGCGCCGAAGGCCTCATCCAGGTGGGTGGCCTCGCCGCCGACCATGATGGCCAGCGTGCCGGCCTCCACGCCGCCGATGCCGCCGGAGACCGGCGCGTCCAGCCAGTGCGCGCCGCTGGCGGCCTGCAGCCGGGCGGCGAAGTCGCGCGTGCGCTGCGGATGGATGCTGGAATGGTCGGCCAGCCAGCGCAGGCCTGGCACCTGGGCCAGGCCGTCGGTGCCGAAGACCACGGCCTCGACCGCGTCGGCGTCGAACAGGCACATCAGCGCGCCGTCGGCACCTTCAGCGGCTGCCGCGGGTGTCGGGGCCACCTGCGCGCCCAGCGCAGCCAGCGGTGCGGCCTTGGCGGGCGAGCGGTTCCACACGCGCACGGTGTGGCCGGCGGCCAGCAGGCGGCGGACCATGGGGGCGCCCATCAGGCCCAGGCCGCAGAAGGCCAGGGTCAGCGGGCGTTGGGCGGCGGGCGCGTTCATCGCTCAGCCTTTCGGGGCGCGCGGCTCATCGTCAGGTGGCCGGTGCTCATCGCTGCGCGTCCTTGTCGCCCAGGCCTTCGCCGAGCGACGGCACCTGGTCCTCTTCGGGATAGGGCCAATCGACGCAGCCCGAATGCGTGACGGCGCCCAGGTGGGTGGGGCCGACCAGCTTGGCGTACTTCTCCAGCGCGCCGGCCAGGCGCTCGCGCTGGAAGGGCTTGGCCGCAGCGCGCCGGCGTTCGAGTTCTGCCTCGTCGACGTCCAGCACGATGCTGCCCGCCGCCGCGTCGATGCGGATGCGGTCGCCGTCCTGCACCAGGGCAATGGGCCCGCCGGCCGCCGACTCGGGGCTGGCGTAGCCGATGCACATGCCGCGCGTGGCGCCGGAGAAGCGGCCGTCGGTCAGCAGCGCCACCTGCTCGCCGCGGCCCTGGCCGTAGATGGCGGCGGTGACGGCCAGCATCTCGCGCATGCCGGGGCCGCCGCGCGGGCCTTCGTTGCGGATCACCAGCACGTCGCCCG
The DNA here is from genome assembly GCF_001476815.1 of Pseudacidovorax intermedius. Taxonomy (GTDB): domain Bacteria; phylum Pseudomonadota; class Gammaproteobacteria; order Burkholderiales; family Burkholderiaceae_C; genus Xenophilus; species Xenophilus intermedius_A. Next base: position 16,084 of record NZ_LDSL01000149.1, read on the forward strand.
GCTCGTAGGTTTGGGCGGCGACGGCCTTCATGCAGTCTTCCTCGGTCTCGAACACGCGGGCACGGCCGTCGAACTGCAGCGACTTGAGGCCGGCGATCTTGATCAGGGCACCGTCCGGGCAGAGGTTGCCCTTGAGCACCACCAGCCCGCCCGACGCGTGAAAGGGCGCGGACGACTCCCGCACGATCCGCCCGTCCGGGCCGGGAAAGGCCGCCAGCTCCTCGGCCAGCGTGCGGCCGGTGACGGTCATGGTGTGGCCGTGCAGGTGGCCGCTCTGCAGCAGCGCATTGAGCACCACCGGCACGCCGCCGATGACGTTCAGGTCCTTGGCCAGGTAGCGGCCGCCGGGCGACAGGTCGGCCACCAGCGGCGTGCGCTGGAACACGCGCGCCACGTCGTCGAAGGTGAAGACGATGCCGGCCTCGTGCGCGATGGCGGGAATGTGCAGCGCCGCGTTGGTGCTGCCGCCGGTGGCCGCGACGGCGGCGCAGGCGTTCTCCAGGCTCTCGCGGGTGATCAGGTCGCGCGGCAGGGGGCCGCCGTTCTCCAGGATCTGCATCACGCGCAGGCCGGCGCGGCGGGCCAGCGCCAGGCGCTCGCTGTAGACGGCCGGGATGGTGGCGGTGCCCAGCAGCGACAGGCCCAGCGCCTCGCCCACCATGGCCATGGTGTTGGCCGTGAACTGGCCCGGGCAGGCGCCGACGGTCATGGCGCAGGTGCGCTCGATCTGGTCCAGCTGCTTGAGCGTGATGGCGCCGGTCTGGTGGCGGCCGGTGCCCTCGATGGCGGTGAGCACCGTGCGCTCCTCGCCCTCGGGCGAATAGCCCGGCAGCATCGAGCCGCCGTAGACGAAGACCGAAGGCACGTTCAGCCGCACCATGGCCATCATCATCCCGGGCAGCGTCTTGTCGCAGCCGCCGAAGGTGACCAGGCCGTCGTAGGCATGCCCGCGCACGGCCAGCTCCACGCTGTCGGCGATCAGTTCGCGCGACAGCAGGCTCATGCGCATGCCGTCGTGGCCCATGGAGGTGCCGTCGGACACCGAGATGGTGGTGAAGCTCACCGGATGCCCGCCGCCCTCGGCCACGCCCAGGCGGGCGTAGTCGGCCTGCGGGCCGAGCGACTTGGAGCAGGGCGTGTTGTCGCCGGCGGTGCTGACGATGCCGACCAGCGACTTGGCGAGCGTCTCGTCGTCCATGCCGGTGGCGCGCAGGAAGCCGCGGTGGGCGGCGCGGCCCGGGCCTTCGGTGACGGCGCGGGAACGGTGCTTGTGCAGGGAGCGGGGATTGTTGGTCATGGTGGGGTGTGGCGGCGGGTCAGGCCAGTTCGGGATCGAGCCGGTCGAAGACCCAGCTCACGTCCTGTTCGATGCAGCGGCGGGCGGCCGTGGCGTCGCCGGCGCGCAGGGCCGCGACGGCCTTCTCGTGCAGCCGGTCGGCCGGCTGCTCCTCGGAATGCAGGTATTCGCGGGTGGCGCGCAGGTAGGCGCCCGACTGCAGCCACAGGCTCTCGATCATGGCGATGAGCACCGGCGACTGCGCCGCCTGGTAGATGGTGAAGTGGAAGATCAGGTTCAGCTCCAGGCTGGTGGCCACGCCCTCGCGCGTGCGCCGGGCCTGGGTGATGCCGCGGGCCATGGCGTCCAGGTCGTCGAGTTGGGCGGTGGCCAGGTGCGGCGTGGCCCATTCGGTGGCCTGGCCTTCGGCCAGTACCCGCACGCGGCGGATGTCGGCCAGCCGCTCGCGGGTGATCAGCGGCACCCGCGTGGTGCCGTTGGGCAGCGGCTCCAGCGCCTGCTGGGCGACCAGTCGGCGCAGCGCCTCGCGCACGGGCATGGTGCTGGTGCCCAGCGCGTCGGCCAGGTACTGGATGCCCAGCGGCTGCCCGGCGCGGAACTCGCCGTGCATCAGCTTGTTGCGCAGCGCCTGGTAGACCGACTCGTTGACGGACGAGCGGGCAATGGGCGTCAGCAGGCCCAGCGGTTCGGGCAGCAGGTCGGCGGAGCGGATGTCCATCGGGTCAGCTTTGATGTTTGATCAAATGTACAGGCAAGGGACGACGCATGGAATCGGCGTTATCCCGCGTGGAGGGGCCGGGCCGCCTCGCAACGTCATGCGCGTCCGGCAGGATCGGGCGTATTGGGGGCGAATTCACCCCCTCGCCGTCGCGCCCTAGCAGCTTGCGCGCCAGGCGGCGTGCCTGCCGACGCCGGGCCTGCAAATCCACCTGCCAGCACTGACAGGGAGGCATTCCTAGAATCCTCCGCCCCCATCTCCAAGGCACGCATGACACAGGGTTCCATCCGCATCCGCGGCGCTCGCCAGCACAACCTCCGCAACCTCGATCTGGACATCCGCACGGGCGAGATGACGGTGGTCACCGGGCCCAGCGGCTCGGGCAAGTCCAGCCTCGTGTTCGACACCCTGTATGCCGAGGGCCAGCGCCGCTATGTGGAGACCTTCTCGGCCTATGCCCGCCAGTTCCTGGACCGCATGGACAAGCCGGCGGTCGACAAGGTGGAGGGCGTGCCGCCGGCCATCGCCATCGACCAGACCAACCCGGTGCGCAGCTCGCGCTCCACGGTCGGCACGATGACGGAGCTGAACGACCACCTGAAGATGCTGTTTGCGCGGGCGGCCCGGCTGTTCGACCGTGAGACCGCGCTGCCGGTGCGCCACGACACGCCCGACTCCATCTATGCCGAGCTGCAGGCGCGCGCCGCCGCGGCCGGCGATCCGCGCGTGGTCGTCACCTTCCCGGTCGAGCTGCCGGGCGGCACCAGCGAGGCCGAGGTCGAACAGTGGCTGTCGGCCAGCGGCTTCACCCGCGTGCATGCGCAGCGCGAGGTGGGCACGCCCACCGGCCCGCGCAAGGTGCTGGACGTGGTGGCCGACCGCTTCCGCATCGCCAACACCGAGCGGGCGCGGGTGATCGAGGCACTGGAGGTGGCGCTCAAGCGCGGCACCGGCCGCGTCACGGTGCATGCGCTGCCGGCGGAGGAGGGCGGCGAGGCCGAAACCTGGAAGTTCTCCACCGGCCTGCATTGCCCCGAGAGCGACATCCGCTATGCGGACCCGATCCCGTCGATGTTCAGCTTCAACTCGGCCGTGGGCGCGTGCGACACCTGCCGCGGCTTCGGCCGGGTGATCGGGGTGGACTTCAACCTGGTCATTCCCAACGACAAGCTGACGCTGCGCGCCGGCGCCATCAAGCCGATCCAGACGCCCGCTTGGCAGGAAGCGCAGGACGACCTGATGCGCCATGCCGAATCGGCCGGCATTCCGCGCGACACGCCCTGGAACAAGCTCACACCGGAGCAGAAGCACTGGGTGATCGAAGGCACGCCCAACTTCAAGGAAGGCAACTGGAACAAGCAGTGGTACGGCATCCGGCGCTTCTTCGGCTACCTGGAGAGCAAGGCGTACAAGATGCACATCCGCGTGCTGCTGTCCAAGTACCGCAGCTACACGCCCTGCCCGGCCTGCGGCGGCGCGCGGCTGAAGCTGGAAAGCCTGCTCTGGCGCGTGGGCGGCAAGGACGATGCCGACGCCGTCCTCGCATCAGCGAAGCGGTTCATGCCAGTCGGCGTGAAATGGTCGCGCGAACAGCTGGAGGCGCTGCCCGGGCTGTGCCTGCACGACCTGATGCTCATGCCCATCGAGCGGCTGCGGCAGTTCTTCGACCGGCTGGCGCTGCCGACCGGCGGCGTGGTGGAAGGCGAAGCCCAGGCGCTCAAGCTGCTGCACGAAGAGATCACCACCCGCCTGCGCTACCTGAACGACGTGGGCATCGGCTACCTCACGCTGGACCGCCAGAGCCGCACGCTTTCCGGCGGCGAAGTGCAGCGCATCAACCTGACCACCGCACTGGGCACCTCGCTGGTCAACACCCTGTTCGTGCTGGACGAGCCCAGCATCGGCCTGCACCCGCGCGACATGGACCGCATCACCCAGGCCATGCAGCGCCTGCGCGATGCCGGCAACACGCTGGTGGTGGTGGAGCATGACCCGGCCGTGATGATCGCCGCCGACCGCGTGATCGACATGGGCCCGGGCCCCGGCGCGCGTGGCGGGCAGATCGTGTTCGACGGCCCCGTCGACGCACTGCGCGGCGCCGACACGCTCACCGGCGAATACCTGGGCGGGCGCAAGCACATCGGCATGGGCTTCAAGCGGCTCGTGTCCGAGAACACGCCGCGGCTCATCCTGGAAGGCGCGCGCGAGCACAACCTGCAGGACGTGACGGTGGACATCCCGCTGCAGCGCCTGGTGGCCATCACCGGCGTCAGCGGCTCGGGCAAGTCCACGCTGATCCAGGACGTGCTGGCGCCGGCGCTGATGCGCCACTTCGGCAAGCCCACCGAGACCGCGGGCGCGCACGACCGGCTGCTGGGTGCCGATCACCTGTCCGACGTGGTCTTCGTCGACCAGTCGCCCATCGGCAAGACGGCGCGCTCCAACCCGGCCAGCTACGTCGGCGCCTGGGACGCCGTGCGCGAGATCTTCGCCACCGCGCCGCTGGCCCGGCAGCGCGGCTACACGGCGGCCAAGTTCAGCTTCAACTCCGGCGACGGCCGCTGCCCGACCTGCGGCGGCTCGGGCTTCGAACACGTGGAAATGCAGTTCCTGTCGGACGTGTACCTGCGCTGCCCGGATTGCGACGGCAAGCGCTACCGCCCGGAGATCCTCGACGTCACCATCGAACGCCCAAGAACCGTTCGCGCCGACAGCCTGGAGGCGACCGTCGGACGCCCCCACACCGCTCAGGCCGAGCCTGTCGAAGCCGGGTCGACCCGCTCGACGTCGCAAGCCCAGGACGCACCAGGCGCAGCCCGCATGGGCATGGGCGTCTACAACGTCGCCGACATCCTCGAACTCACCGTGGCCGAGGCCCTGGCCGTGTTCGCCAACGACCGCGAGGTGCAGCGCGTGCTGCAACCCATCGTGGACGTGGGCCTGGACTACGTGAAGCTGGGCCAGCCCGTGCCCACGCTGTCGGGCGGCGAGGCGCAGCGCCTCAAGCTCGCCGGCTTCCTGGCCGAGGCGGCCGGCGGCGGCAGCAAGTCGCGCCAGCCGCTGGCGAAGAAGGGCACGCTCTTCCTCTTCGACGAGCCGACCACCGGCCTGCATTTCGACGACATCGCGCGGCTGATGCGCGCGCTGCGCAAGCTGCTGGACGCCGGCCATTCGCTGGTGGTGATCGAGCACAACCTGGACGTGATCCGCGCCAGCGACTGGGTGATCGACCTCGGCCCCGAAGGCGGCGACGGCGGCGGGCGCATCGTCGCCCAGGGCACGCCCGAGCAGGTGCGCGAGATGCCGGGCACGCACACGGGCACGGCCCTGGCGGCCTACGAAACGGCGCTCGGGCCCGCGGCCCGGGTGGCGCAGGAGTCGGCCGTGCGCTACCGGCCGGTGCCCGCGCCGGGCCGCGATGCCATCGAGATCGTCAATGCGCGCGAGCACAACCTCAAGAACCTGAGCGTGGACATTCCGCGCGGCAAGTTCAGCGTGGTGACGGGGGTGAGCGGCTCGGGCAAGTCCACGCTGGCCTTCGACATCCTGTTCAACGAAGGGCAGCGGCGCTACCTGGAGTCGCTCAACGCCTATGCCCGCAGCATCGTGCAGCCGGCCGGCCGGCCGGAGGTGGACGCGGTCTACGGCATCCCGCCCACGGTGGCCATCGAGCAGCGGCTGTCGCGCGGCGGCCGCAAGAGCACGGTGGGCACCACGACGGAGGTCTGGCACTTCCTGCGGCTGCTGTACGTCAAGCTGGGCATTCAGCACTGTGTCTTCGACGGCGCGGCGGTGCAGCCGCAGACGCCGGACAGCATCGTGGCGCAGGTCATGCGGCAGTTCCGGGGCCAGCACGTCGGCCTGCTGGCGCCGCTGGTGAGCAACCGCAAGGGCGTCTACACCGAGCTGGCCGACTGGGCGCGTCCGCGCGGCTACACGCACCTGCGCGTGGACGGCCAGTTCCTGCCGACCACGGGCTTCCCGCGGCTGGACCGCTTCAAGGAGCACAGCATCGAGCTGCCCGTGGCCAGCGTGGACGTGCTGCCGTCGGAGGAATCGCTGCTGCGCCAGGCCGTGACCTCGGCGCTGGAGCATGGCAAGGGCGTGGTGCACGTCCTGTCCGACATCGGCGCGCTGGGGGCGGCGATGGCGGCGGGGCAGTCCACGGCCGGCATCGGCCAGGCGCACGTGTTCTCCACGCTGCGCGCCTGCCCGATCTGCGCCACCTCGTATGCGGAGCTCGATCCGCGCCTGTTCAGCTACAACAGCAAGCACGGCTGGTGCCCCGACTGCGTGGGCACCGGCGTCAAGCTCACGCGCGAACAGCGCAAGGTCTTCGACGACTCGGTGCTGGCCGACGACCAGCGCGGCCGCGAACAGACCTTCGCCGAGCCCGAGGCGGAGGACGTGGGCGACACCGTCTGCCCCACCTGCGAAGGCACCCGGCTCAATGCCACGGCGCGGGCCGTCAAGTTCGCCGGCGTCGGCATCGCCGAGATCGCGCGGCTGTCGGTGACGGACGTGCGGCGTTGGGTCGAGTCGCTGGCGCTGGAAGGGCGGCAGGCGGGCATCGCGCGCGACCTGATCCCCGAGATCCGCAGCCGCCTCGAGTTTCTGGAGGAAGTGGGCCTCGGCTACCTGACGCTGGACCGTGGCGCGCCCACGCTCAGCGGCGGGGAGGCGCAGCGCATCCGTCTCGCGGCGCAGCTGGGCAGCAACCTGCAGGGCGTGTGCTACGTGCTGGACGAGCCCACGATCGGCCTGCATGCACGCGACAACCAGATCCTGCTCGACGCCCTGCACAAGCTGGGCGACAAGGGCAACACGCTGGTCGTGGTCGAGCACGACGAGGACACCATCCGCCGCGCCGACCATGTGATCGACATCGGCCCCAGCGCCGGCAAGCGCGGCGGCCGGGTGGTCGCCCAGGGCACGGTGGACGAAATCCAGCAGGCGCAGGAGTCGCTCACCGGCCGCTATCTGCGCGATGCGATCCGCCATCCGCTGCATGCCCGGCGTCCGGTGTCGGACACGGCCGAGGAGGGCGAAGGCGCCGTCTCCTGGCTCGCCGTGGCCGGCGCGAACCTGCACAACCTGCAGTCGGTCAACGTGAGCATCCCGCTCAATCGCCTGGTGGTCGTCACGGGCGTCAGCGGCTCGGGCAAGTCCACGCTGGCGCGCGACGTGCTGCTCGACAACGTGCAGGCCATCGTGCAGCAGCGCATGACCAAGGCCGGCCGCGACGCCGACGCCGCCGGCAAACGCCCCCGCTGGGCGGGCTGCACCGGCATCGCGGGCTATGAAGAGATCGACCGCGTGCTCGAGGTGGACCAGACGCCCATCGGCAAGACGCCACGCAGCTGCCCCGCCACCTACATCGGCTTCTGGGACACCATCCGCAAGCTCTTCGCCGACACCCTGGAGGCCAAGGCCCGCGGCTACGGTCCGGGCCGCTTCAGCTTCAACACCGGCGAAGGTCGCTGTCCGGGTTGCGAAGGCGCCGGCGTGCGCACCATCGAGATGAGCTTCCTGCCCGACGTGAAGGTGCCCTGCGAGGTCTGCCACGGCGCCCGCTTCAACCCGGAGACGCTGGCGGTCACCTGGCGCGGCAAGAGCATCGGCGACGTGCTGCAGATGGAGGTGGACGAAGCCGTCGCCTTTTTCGCCAGCATGCCCAACATCAGCCATCCGCTGCAACTGCTCAAGGACGTCGGCCTGGGCTACCTCACGCTGGGCCAGCCGTCGCCGACGCTGTCGGGCGGCGAGGCGCAGCGCATCAAGCTGGTCACCGAGCTGAGCAAGGTGCGCGACGACGTCACCCGCCGCGGCAACAGGGCGCCGCACACCCTGTACGTGCTGGACGAGCCCACCGTCGGCCTGCACATGGCCGATGTGGAGAAGCTCATCCACGTGCTGCATCGCCTGGTCAATGCCAACCACAGCGTGGTGGTGATCGAGCACGACCTCGACCTCATCGCCGAGGCCGACTGGATCGTCGATCTGGGCCCCGAAGGCGGCTCCGGCGGCGGCCGCGTGGTGGCCACCGCGCCGCCGGAAGACGTGGTGGCCCTGGGCACGCACACGGGCGTAGCGCTCAAGCCGGTGCTGGCCCGCGGGCGCTGAGGGCGGCTGGGGGCCGTTCGTAGCAGCGCGGAGCCCGCGCTGCTTTCTCCTATAGCGAGTAGGCGAGCCTGCTCTGATATCCCCGCAAGGCTGCGCCGCCGATCAAGAGCGCGGCAGGTGTATTTCAGGGGCCGCTGTTCGCGCATTTCGGGAGCAGTCGCCAGCTCTCGGAGGGGCGTCCAGGGCCCAAAGTCCAGAGCCCGGAGCCCGGAGCCCGGAGCCCGGAGCCCGGAGCGTCGCCGCCTTTCCGCCCGCTGTCCCTCCTCTATCGATGCAGGCTCGAACCTTCAAGAGCGCGAGAGGCGTCTGAGCCACCACTATGAGTCGTTCTGCGAATCCGTCACCGTGCGCCGATAGCGCCATTGCAGATTCTTAAAAAGAATCTCGCGCAGGGCTTGCGCCTACAGCGCCCTGCCCCCTATACTGACAGGCTCGCTGCAAGAAACGCTGTGTTTGTGGATCTTGTAGCGACCTGTGATTGTGACGGCGGGATGTTTGAAAAAGCCTCTTGCAGCTCTTCAAAAAAGCGTGTCATAATCGAGGGCTCGACGCAAAGCAGCCGATTGGCTGTTGCGAGTCGAAGGGTTGATGGGGTGGCTGGTTTGCTGGCTGCCTCGAAAGACCCGAAAGGTTGACAGGTCTTTTAAAACACTGTCATAATAGAGGGCTTCGC
>NZ_LDSL01000015.1 GCF_001476815.1 Pseudacidovorax intermedius
TCGCCGCCGACCTGGCGCGCTTCCGGCGCCGGGTGCTGGTGATCGCGCTCGTGGTGATGGGCGCCTTCGCGGTGCTGGGCTTCCGGCTGTTCCACCTGCAGGTCACCCGCCACGAGGAACTGGCCGAGCGCGCCGAAAGCAACCGCACGGCGGTGGTGCCGGTGGTGCCCAACCGCGGGCTGATCCTGGACCGCAACGGCGTGGTCCTGGCCTCCAACTATTCGGCCTACACGCTGGAAATCACGCCCTCCAAGGCCGGCGACCTGGAGCAGACCATCGACGCGCTGGCCCAGATCGTCGAGATCCAGCCCCGCGACCGCCGCCGCTTCAAGCGCCTGCGCGAGGATTCGCGCAGCTTCGATTCCATCCCCATCCGCACCCGCCTCACCGACGAGGAGGTCGCCCGCTTCGCCGCCCAGCGCTACCGCTTCCCGGGCGTGGAGATCAAGGCGCGCCTGTTCCGCAACTACCCCATGGGCGAGCTGGCCAGCCATGTGCTGGGCTACATCGGCCGCATCAACCAGCGCGAGAAGGCCGCCATGGAGGACTGGCCCGAGGAGGACCAGGCCAACTACAAGGGCACCGACTACATCGGCAAGCTGGGCATCGAGCAGAGCTACGAGAAGGTGCTGCACGGCCAGACGGGCGTGGAGCAGATGGAGACCTCGGCCGGCGGGCGCGCCGTGCGCCGCCTGGCCAGCCATCCGGCCACGCCCGGCAACACCGTCATGCTGTCGCTGGACATCAAGCTGCAGAAGCTGGTGGAGGACATGTTCGGCGACCGCCGCGGCGCGCTGGTCGCGCTCGACCCGCGCAACGGCGAAGTGCTGGCCTTCGTCAGCAAGCCGACCTTCAATCCCAACCTCTTCGTCGAGGGCATCGACAGCGAGAGCTGGGCGGCGCTCAACGAATCCATCGACAAGCCGCTGCTCAACCGGGCGCTGCGCGGCACCTATCCGCCGGGCTCCACCTACAAGCCTTTCATGGCGCTGGGCGCGCTGGAACTCGGCAAGCGTTCGCCCACCCTGGTGGTGAACGACCCGGGCTTCTACACCTACGGCGGCCACACCTTCCGCAGCCACGAGGGCGGCCTGGGCGGCGTGGACATGGTGCGGGCCATCCAGTTCTCAAGCAACACCTACTTCTATTCACTGGCGGTGGACATGGGCGTGGACACCATCCACGACTTCATGAAGCCGCTGGGCTTCGGCCAGATCACCGGCATCGACCTGCCCGGCGAGGTGCGCGGCGTGCTGCCCAGCACCGAGTGGAAGCGCAGCGTCAACAAGCGGCCGGAGACGCGGCGCTGGTATTCGGGCGAGACGGTGTCGCTGGGCATCGGCCAGGGCTACAACAACTTCACCATGCTGCAGCTGGCGCTGGCCGAGGCGACGCTGGCCAACGGCGGCACCAAGTACCGGCCGCATCTGGTAAAGGCCATCAAGAACACCGTCACCGGCCAGGTGCAGGAAGTGCCCGAGCCGCCGGGCCAGAACCTGGGCTACAAGGCGAAGAACATCGACATCGTGCGCGCCGGCCTGGTGGCGGTGAACAAGGCCGGCACCGGCACGCGCATCTTCGCCGGCGCGCCCTACACCTCGGCCGGCAAGACCGGCACCGCCCAGGCCGTGAGCCTGGGCCAGAACGTCAAGTACAACGCCAAGGCGCTGGAGGAGCACCAGCGCGACCATTCCCTGTTCGCCGCCTTCGCCCCGGCCGAGAACCCGCGCATCGCGCTGGCCCTGATCGTGGAGAACGCCGGCTTCGGCGCCGCCGCCGCCGCGCCGATCGTGCGCCGGGTGTTCGACTACTGGCTGCTGGGCCAGTACCCCAACGAGCAGGACATGGCCGCCGTGCGCGCCGGCAAGGCGGCCGCGCCCATCGGGCAACCGCTGCCGGCCACGGAGGTGGCGCTGCCGTCCGCCGCGGCGGCGTCGGCGGCTGCGGCGCCCTGAATCCGGGCGGCGCGGGGTCGTTCACACCTTCTCAGCGCAGGAAGGCGTCGTACGCCGTCTTGCAGATCAAGGCGCTCACCACCACGATGAAGGCGCCGCGCACGAAGCCGGCGCCATGCCGCAGCGCCAGGCGGGTGCCGATCAGGCTGCCGGCGATGTTGGCCACCGCCATCGTCAGCCCCAGCATCCAGATGACGTGGCCTTTCAGGCCGAAGAGCAGCAGCGCCCCCAGGTTGGTCATGATGTTGATGACCTTCGCGCTGGCCGAGGCATGCAGGAAGTCGTGGCCCAGCCAGCGCACGAACAGGAAGATCAGGAAGCTACCCGTGCCCGGCCCGAAGAAGCCGTCGTAGAAGCCCAGCAGCAGCCCCACCGCGCCGGTGGCCACCAGTTCGGCGGTGCCGCTGAAGCGCGGTCGGTGCGTCAGGCCCAGGTCCTTGCGCGCCAGGGTGTAGAGCAGCAGGGCGCCGAGGATGACCGGCAGTGCCTTGCGCAGGGCGTCGGTGGGCACCCAGGTGACCACCCAGGCGCCGGCAAGCGAGCCGCCGAAGGCCAGCAGGGCCGCCAGCGCCAGGGGGCGCCAGCGCAAGTGCACGCGTCGCACGTACTGCGCCGCCGACGCCATCGTGCCCCAGACCGAGGCGCTCTTGTTGGTGCCCAGCAGCGTCGCGCCGGCGGTGTCGGGAAAGGCGGCGAACAGGGCCGGCACCAGCACCAGGCCGCCGCCGCCGACGATTGCGTCCATGAAGCCCGCCGTCAGCGAGGCCACTGCCATCCAAGCCCACTCGATCATAGGGGCGGCATTGTCGCAGCGAAATTGCTATCTATTTGAGAGCATTCGGCGGCGAAGACACGCGGGATCGAAGAGCGATTGGTTCAGCGGCTCGCGGCGGCCGGGGCAAAAAAAAGCGCCGCAGTTGCGGCGCTTTCAAAAATGTTCGGCTTCTCGATGAACGGAGGCCCTTGGAATCTCTCTTCGTTCTTGATTTTCTGAATTTGTCTCCTCAGACCCTCGCGCATCAGCAGGGCGGTGCCTGCTGCGAGTGGTCGAACTTTAGGTCCTGCACCGGGGTAGTGCATTAGGAGTAACCCGTGGCCGCGAATCCAGGCGGCGCCCGTCCGCGTACGGGCTCGCTCACGCCTTGTCAGATTTCGATCTTGGAGCCCAGCTCCACCACCGCGTTGTTGGGCAGGCTCATGAAGTCGGCCACGCCGCTGGCGTTGTGGTGCATCTGGGCGAACAGCTTCTCGCGCCAGGGGGCCATGCCGCTGCCCAGCGTCGGGATCACCGTGTCGCGCGAGATGAAGTAGCTGGTCGTCATGCGCTCCAGCTGGCAGCCGCGCAGCCTGGCCTGCTCCAGCGCGCGGGGCAGGTCGATGTCGTTCTTGAAGCCGTAGTGGATGGTGATCTGCCAGCAGTGGTGGCCCAGCGGCTCCATCTCCACCCGCCGCTCCATCGGCACCCAGGGCACCTCGTGGTTGCGCACGGTGACGAACAGGTTCTGCTCGTGCAGCACCTTGTTGTGCTTGAGGTTGTGCAGCAGCGCCGTCGGCACGACGCCGGCCTCCGACGTGAGAAAGACCGCCGTGCCCTCGACCCGAGCCGGCGGGCTCACGAACACGGCCTCCAGGAAGCTGCGCAGGTCGATGGCGTCGGCGCGCTGGGCATCCGCCATCAGGCTGCGGCCGCGCTTCCAGGTCATCATCAGCGTGAACATGCCCAGGCCGATCATCACCGTGAACCAGCCGCCCTGCGGCAGCTTGAGCAGGTTGGAGGCGAAGAAGGCGAAGTCGATGACGAAGAAGGTGACCGTGGCGCCGATGCACAGCACGAGCGGCAGCTTCCAGGCGTAGCGGATCACGAAGAAGGTGAGCATGGTCGTGATCAGCATGTCGGTCGTCACCGCGATGCCGTAGGCCGCCGCCAGGTTGCTGGAGCTGCGGAACATGACCACCGCCAGCACGATCGCCACGAACAGCGACCAGTTGATGAAGGGAATGTAGATCTGCCCGGCCGAGCGCGCGCTGGTGTGCTCGATGCGCAGCCGCGGCAAATAGCCCAGCTGGATCACCTGCCGCGTGACGCTGAAGGCGCCGGTGAGCATGGCCTGCGAGGCGATCACCGTGGCGGCCGTGGCCAGCAGCACCACCGGCACCACGGCCCAGTCGGGCGCCATCAGGAAGAAGGGGTTCTTCACGGCGCTCGGGTCGCCCAGCAGCAGCGCGCCCTGGCCGAAGTAGTTGAGCACCAGCGCCGGCATCACCACCGAGAACCAGGCGATGCGGATCGGCCCCTTGCCGAAATGGCCCATGTCGGCATACAGCGCCTCGGCGCCGGTCACGCACAGCACCGTGGCGCCCAGGATCACGAAGCTGGTGCCCGGGTTGTCCCAGATGAAGCCCAGCATGTAATGCGGGCTGACGGCCTTGAGGATCTCGGGATGCGTCAGGATCTGCGCCACGCCCAGCAGCGCCAGCACGCCGAACCAGGTCAGGGTGATCGGCCCGAAGAAGCGGCCGATGCCGGCCGTGCCGCGCTTCTGCACCGCGAACAGGCAGAACAGCACCACCAGCGTGATCGGGATGACGTAGCCGGTGAAGTGCGGCGACACCACCTCCAGGCCCTCGACCGCCGACAGCACCGAAATGGCGGGCGTGATCACGCCGTCGCCATAGAAGAGGGCGGTGCCGAAGATGCCCAGCGCCAGCATGCCGTTGCGCAGGCGCGGCTTGTCGGCCACGGCGCGCGAGGCCAGCGCCAGCATGGCCACCAGGCCGCCTTCGCCCTCGTTGTCGGCGCGCAGCACCAGCACCACGTACTTCAGCGAGACGATGATGGTCATCGTCCAGAAGATCATCGAGAGCATGCCGTACACGTTCTCGATGGTGAAGGGCACGTGGCCGTGGCCGAAGATTTCCTTGATGGCGTACAGCACGCTGGTGCCGATGTCGCCATAGACGATGCCGATGGCGCCGAGCACGAGCGCCGGCATGGAAGACTTGGAGGCAGACACGAAATGGCGGGGAAAAAGGCCGGGCCGCACCGGCGCCCGCCGGCCGCCCGAGGGGCGCCGGAGAGCCGGCTTCGCCCTCGTTTTCTTCCGTTGCTGTGGAACCGTGGATTGTGCGCGCCGCCCGCGTCACCGCAAGCCCGTGCGGGCCGCGGCCGGGCAGCGGGTCATTCGTAGACCTCGGCCTCGGGGTTGGTGGCCTCCAGCTCGTAGGAGGCGGCCACCATGGCCAGGCGGCCGATCACGCCGTACATGTAGAAGCGGTTGGGCGCGCTGGCGCCCGGCTTGGCCCCCGGCTGGGGCAGGTGGCCGCTCTGCGAGAAGGCCAGCGGCACGAAGCTGGCGCCCGGCAGGGCCAGGCTCTCGTCAGCGCCGCGGTCGGGGTGCACGCGGTAGAAGCCGCCCACCACGTAGCGGTCCATCATGTAGACCACCGGCTCGGCCATGCCGTCGTGCACCCGCTCGCGGGTCAGCACGCCTTCCTGCACGATCACGTCGGTCGGGCCGGCGTCGTCGGTGGTGGCGCCGGCCATGGCTTTCTGGCGGGGCTTCTTCGTCAGGGCCTCGAGCTCCTTGACGTCGCGGATGGTGGAAATCGGCAGGCTGCTGGCCCCGTTCTCGCTCTTGACGATGACGAAGGGCTTCTCGTTGATGCCGTATTCCTTGTACTTGCGGCGCACCTTGGTCAGCACCTGGTCGACCGCGGCCGTCAGGCCCTCGACGCCCTTGCCGCGCGCCAGGTCCACGCCTTCTGCACGGGCATAGATCGACTGGATCAGCCACGGGTCGATGCCCAGCAGCTTGCCGAAGCGCTTGGAGACTTCCTCGTAGCTGTGCAGGTGGTTGCTCTTGCGCCGCACCGACCAGCCGGCGTGCAGCGGCGGCAGCAGGTACTGCTCGTGCAGGTCTTCCAGGATGCCGGGCGTGCCGGCCGCCAGGTCGGTGTTGAGCAGGATGGTGCAGGGGTCGAAGTTCTTCAGTCCCAGGCGGCGCTTGGTGCGCACCACGGGCTCCAGGCAGACGGTGCTGCCGTCGGGCAGATCCACCTTCTTGGGCGACTTCACGGCCGGGTCGATGGAGCCGACGCGCACGTTCAGGCCGGCCATCTGGAAGATGCGCACCAGCTGGGCCACGTTGGCCATGTACGAGGTGTTGCGGCCGCGGTTTTCCGGAATGACGAGCAGGTTGCGCGCCTCGGGGCAGATCTTCTCGATGGCCGCCTGAGCGGCCTGCACTGCCAGCGGCAGCATCTCGGTGGTCAGATAGTTCCAGCCGCCGGGGAAGAAGTTGGCGTCCACCGGCGCCAGCTTGAAGCCGGCGTTGCGCACGTCCACCGCCGTGTAGAAGGGCGGGGTGTGCTCCATCCACTCGAGCCGGAACCAGCGCTCGATGGCGGGCATGCCGTCGAGGATGCGCTGCTCCAGTTCGTTGATCGGGCCGGTCAGGGCGGTGACGAGATGCGGAACCATGCGGCTGCCTTGTTATGCGGGTTTGCGGCCAGAGGCGGACCGGCGATTGTAGGCAGCCGGCCTGGCCGTCCCGTGACAGCCCAGCGCCCGCTTTCTGGTACGCAGACGGGCTATTGGCGGATCTCGCCCTGGCCCAGGACGATGTACTTGAGCGAGGTCAGCCCCTCGATGCCGACCGGCCCGCGGGCATGGAACTTGTCGGTGCTGATGCCGATTTCGGCGCCCAGCCCGTATTCGAAGCCGTCTGCGAAGCGCGTGCTCGCATTCACCATCACGCTGGCCGAGTCGACCTCGCGTAGGAAACGCTGCGCATGGCTGTGGTCGTTGGTGACGATGGCATCGGTGTGATGGCTGGAATAGCGGTTGATGTGGGCGATGGCCTCGTCCACGCCGTCCACCAGCTTGATGCTGATGATCGGCGCCAGGTATTCCTCGGACCAGTCCTGCTCGGTGGCGGCCACCACGCGGGGCTGGCCGGCCAGCAGGGCCGCGGCCTCGGCGTCGCAGCGCATCTCCACGCCCTTGGCGGCGAAGACGGCGCCGATGCGCGGCAGGAAGGCCGGCGCGATGGCGCGGGCCACCAGCAGGCCTTCGGTCGCATTGCAGGGGCTGTACTTCTGCGTCTTGGCGTTGTCGACCAGGGTGACGGCCATGTCCAGGTCGGCGCTGGCATCGACGAAGGTGTGGCAGTTGCCGTCCAGGTGCTTGATGACCGGCACTCGCGCCTCGCGGCTGATGCGCTCGATCAGCCCCTTGCCGCCGCGCGGGATGATCACGTCCACGTACTCGGGCATGGCGACCAGGCGGCCGACGGCGTCGCGGTCGGTGGTGGGCACCAGCTGCACGGCGTCTTCGGGCAGGCCGGCGTCCAGAAGGGCGGCGCGTACCAGGACGGCCAGGGCCTTGTTGGAATCGATGGCTTCGGACCCGCCGCGCAGGATGGCGGCGTTGCCGCTCTTGATCGCCAGGCTGGCCGCCTCGATGGTCACGTTCGGGCGGCTCTCGTAGATCATGCCGAACACGCCGATGGGCACCCGCATCTGGCCCACGCGGATGCCGCTGGGCTGCTGCTTCATGCCGATGAACTCGCCGATCACGTCGGGCATGGCGGCCAGCTGCTCGCAGCCCTCTGCGCAGGTGGCGATGACCTTGGGCGTGAGCTTGAGGCGGTCCACCATCGGCTCGGCCAGGCCGGCGGTGCGGGCGCGCTCCAGGTCGCGGGCGTTGTGCTCGGCCAGCGGCTCCACGCTCGCCCGCAGTCGCTCGGCCAGGCTGCGCAGCGCGCGGGCCTTGGCTGCGGCACTGGCCTTGGCCATCTGCGCCGACGCCGCGCGCGCCTGGGCGCCCAGCGTGTTCATCAGTTCGAGGGTGGAGATCGCGTTCATGGGCGCGATTTTCTCATCGGGCCCTCGACCCGGGCGAGGCGAGGGGATCGCTGCTGCTTCGGCCGAAGCTTGCGGAGGCCCGCCGCCCTCGCACCGTTCGGGCTGAGCCTGTCGAAGCCCGGCCCGAACGCCCAGCCTCTCAATCCGCCTGCTGCAGCAGCGACCAGACCCGCACCGGCGTCAGCGGCATCTGCAGACGGGGTGCGAGCGCGCCGCGTCCGTTGCGCGCGAGCGCATCGGCCACCGCGTTCACCACCGCCGGCGTGGCGCCGATGGTGCCCAGCTCGCCGACGCCTTTCACGCCCAGCGGGTTGTTCTTGCAGGGCACGGACTCGTCCATCTCGGTGCGGAAGTCGGGTGCCGTGCCGGCCACCGGCAGTGCGTAGTCCATCAGGCTGCCTGTCACCAGCTGGCCGGTGGCTTCGTCGTAGACCACCTGCTCCAGCAGCGCCTGGCCGATGCCCTGCACCGCGCCGCCGTCGAGCTGGCCGCGCACGATCATCGGGTTGACCACACGGCCGACGTCGTTGACCGAGGCATAGGCCACCACGGCGACGTCGCCGGTCTGCGGATCGACCTCGACCTCGCAGACATGGCAGCCGTTGGGCCAGGTGGGCCCGTCCACCTTGCTGGTCGAGTCCACGAAGATGCGGCCCTCGGCCTGGCGGCCGGCCAGCTCGAACAGGCCGATGCCCAGGTCGGTGCCGCGCACGGTGAAGCGGCCCTGGCCGTAGTCGATGTCGGCGGCGGCAGCCTCCAGCGCCTCGGCCGCCAGCTCGCGGCCGCGAGCCAGCGTCCGGTCGGCGCCCGTGCGCATGGCCGAGCCGCCGGTGAACAGCGAGCGCGAGCCCGCGCTGCCGAAGCCGTTGCCGCGGTCGGTGTCGCCCAGCACCACGCGCACCTGCTCGATGGGCACGCCGAAGGCGTCCACCACCAGCTGTGCCAGCGTGGTGGCGATGCCCTGGCCCATGGCGTTGACGGCCGAATAGACCTCGATGACGCCGTCGGCCTGCACCTCGACCGTGACGCGCTCCTCGAAGACGTTGCCGCCGGTCCATTCCAGGAAGGTGGCGAGGCCCAGGCCGCGCCACAGGCCGCGCTGGGCCGACTCGGCGGCGCGGGCGTCGAAGCCCGCCCAGTCGGCGAAGGCCAGGCCCCGATCCATCATGTGCTCGAAGGCGCCGGTGTCGTAGGTCTGGCGCATCGGGTTGGTGTAGGGCATCTGCTCCGGGCGGATGAAGTTGCGCCGGCGCAGCGCCACGCGGTCGATGCCGGTCTGCCGCGCGGCCTCGTCCATCAGCCGCTCGATGGCGAAGATGGCTTCGGGCCGGCCGGCGCCGCGGTAGGCGCCGGTGGGCGCCTGGTTGGTCATCACGGCGCGGAAGTGGAAGTCGATTACCGGGATGTCGTAGACGCTGGTCTGCACCCAGGGCCCGATCAGCAGCTGGATGGCCACGCCGGTGCCCGTCGGATACGCGCCCACGTTGGCATCGCTGTGCACGCGCAGGGCGAGCACGCGGCCGTCGGCGTCCAGCGCCATGGCGGCGCGGGCCCGCACGTCGCGGCCATGGGTGGTGGTGAGGAATTCCTCGGAGCGCTCGCCGGTCCACTTGACGCCGCGGCCCAGCGACTTGGCGGCAAACGCGACCACAGCGTCCTCGGGGTAGAGGCCGGTCTTCATGCCGAAGCCGCCACCGACGTCGCTCACGCGCACGCGGATCTGCTCGGCCGGCAGGCCGAGCACCGTGGCCAGGGTGCCGCGCACGCCGGTGGGCATCTGGGTGCTCATCTGCAGGCTGAGGCGGCCGTCCTGGGCGTCGACCTCGGCCAGCACGGCGCGCGGCTCCAGCGTGACGGCGGCGACGCGCTGGTTGTCGATGACGAGTTCGACGACGTGCGCAGCCTGAGCGAAGGCGCGGGCCGCGGCCTCGGCATCGCCGTGGCGCATCTCGGCGCTGATGTTGTCGGGCGCGGCCTCGCACAGGGCCGCTGCATCCGGGGCCAGCGCCGCGTCCAGGGTGGGGATGGCGGGCAGGTCCTCGTAGTCCACCCACACGGCCTCGGCCGCGTCCTTGGCGGCCTGCAGCGAGCTGGCGACGACGGCCACCACCGGCTCGCCGACGAAGCGCACCACCTCGTGCGCCAGCGGCAGGCGGGCCGGCGTCACGGCGGGCGAGCCGTCGGCGCGGGCGAAGCCGGCCACGCTGGGAATGGGCTTGACGCCCTGCGCGATCAGGTCGGCGCCGGTGTACACGGCGAGCACGCCGGGCAGGGCACGCGCCGCCTCCGCATCGATGCTGCGGATGCGCGCATGCGGATGCGGCGAGCGCTGGAAGGCCAGCGCGGCGCAGTCCGGCGGCCGGATGTCGTCGGTGTAGCGGCCGCGGCCGGCGAGCAGGGCTTCATCTTCCAGGCGGCGCACGGCCTGGCCGCTGCCGAAGCGGCCGGCGGAAGGGGTGGACGTCGAAGTGGGGGAATGCGCGTTGTCCAGCATGTTGTCTCCGTGGATGGCATGTCTTGCACGTACCGCCGCCGTTGTACGCGCTCGGCCGCGGGGCCTGCTTGCGGCACCGGCCGTGGCCGTCGGGCGAGTGGGCGGCGCTGGCGCCATGCAAGCGCCGGGCCGCCCTGTCTCGCCTGGGTCCGGTCTACTTGCGCGCGTCGCGCAGTTCGCGCCGCAGGATCTTGCCCACGGGCGTCTTGGGCAGGTCGGTGCGGAACTCGATGACCTTGGGCCGCTTGTAGCCGGTCAGGTTGTCGTGGCAGAAGCTGCGCACCTGTTCCTCGGTGAGGGCCGGGTCCTTCTTCACGATCACCAGCTTGACGGCCTCGCCCGTCTTGTCGTCGGGCACGCCCACCACGGCGCATTCGAGCACGCCGGGCAGGGTGGCGACCACGTCCTCGACCTCGTTGGGATACACGTTGAAGCCGCTGACCAGCACCATGTCCTTCTTGCGGTCCACGATCTTGGTGTAGCCGCGCGCGTCCATCACGCCCAGGTCGCCGGTCTTGAACCAGCCGTCCTCGGTCATGACCTTGGCCGTCTCGTCCGGGCGCTGCCAGTAGCCGGCCATCACCTGCGGGCCGCGCAGCGCGATCTCGCCCACCTGGCCCAGCGGCACCGGGTGGCCGGCATCGTCGAGCAGCGTGATGTCGGTGCTGGGCAGCGGCACGCCGATGGTGCCGGTGTATTCCTGGCTGGTGGTCGGGTTGCAGGTGGCCGAAGGCGAGGTTTCCGACAGGCCATAGCCCTCGCAGATCGGGCAGCCGGTCTTGTCCAGCCAGAGCTTGGCCACGGCGCTCTGCACGGCCATGCCGCCGCCGACCGAGATCTTGAGATGGCGCCAGTCCACCGTGTTGAAGTCCGGATGGTTGGCCAGGCCGTTGAACAGCGTGTTGACCGCCGGGAAGCTGTGGATGCGATGCTTGGAGAGATCCTTGAGCGTGGCCGCCAGGTCGCGCGGATTGGGGATGAGGATCAGCAGCCCGCCCGTGCGCATCGACAGCATCATGCCGACCGTGAAGGCGAAGATGTGGTACAGCGGCAGCGCGCACACGCTGGTGGGCTGCTCGCCCTGCGGCACGCGCTGCATCACGGGCGCGTTCCAGGCCTCGGACTGCAGCACGTTGGCGATCACGTTGCGGTGCAGGAGCACGGCGCCCTTGCTCACGCCGGTGGTGCCGCCGGTGTACTGCAGCACCGCCACGTCGTCGGCCGCGATGCTGGGGGCCTGCAGGCCGCGGCGGCGGCCCTGCGACAGCGCGTCGTTGAAGCGCACCGCACCAGGCAGGCTGAAGGCCGGCACCAGCTTCTTCACGTGGCGCACCACGTAGTTGACGATGGCGCCCTTGAGCATGCCCAGCCGGTCGCCCATGGACGCCAGCACCACATGCTTGACCATCGAATTCGCGATGCACTTCTGCAGCGTGTTCGCGAAGTTCTCCATGATGACGATGGCCTTGGCGCCGCTGTCCTTGAGCTGGTGCTCCAGCTCGCGCGCCGTGTACAGCGGGTTCACGTTCACCAGGATCAGGCCCGCGCGCAGGATGGCCGCCACCGCGATGGGGTACTGCGGGCAGTTGGGCATCATCACCGCCACCCGGTCGCCCTTGGCCAGCCCCAGCCCCTGCAGGTAGCCGGCGAAGGACTGGCTGGCGCGGTCCACCTCGCCGTAGCTCACCAGCTTGCCCATGAAGCTGTAGGCGGACCGGTCCGCGTACTTGCGGAAGCTCTCGTCCATCAGCGCCACCAGCGAGGCGTACTGCGCGGGGTCGATGTCGGCGGGTACGCCCGGCGGGTAGCTGCTGAGCCAGGGGCGGTCGGTCATGTGCGAAGTCTCCAGGGTCCGTAATGAAAAGCGGCCGCTGCGGCGGCGGCGGCCAGGCTCTTGAAATCGTAGCAAAGCAACCGGTGCGGGCAGACCGGCTGCGGGGCCGAAAGCGGGCTTATTCCACGGCCTTCATCATCTCTTCGACCACCTTCTTGGCGTCGCCGAAGACCATCATGGTCTTGTCCATGTAGAAGAGCTCGTTGTCCAGGCCGGCGTAGCCCGCCGCCATCGAGCGCTTGTTCACGATCACCGTCTTGGCCTTGTAGGCCTCCAGGATCGGCATGCCGTAGATCGGGCTGCCCTTGGTGTGCGCGGCCGGGTTCACCACGTCGTTGGCGCCCAGGATGATGGCCACGTCGGCCTGGCCGAACTCGCCGTTGATGTCCTCCATCTCGAAGACCTGGTCGTAGGGCACCTCGGCCTCGGCCAGCAGCACGTTCATGTGGCCGGGCATGCGGCCGGCCACCGGGTGGATGGCGTACTTCACGGTGATGCCCCTGTCGCTGAGCTTCTGCGCCAGTTCCTTCACGGCATGCTGGGCCCGCGCCACGGCCAGGCCGTAGCCCGGCACGATGATCACCGTCTCGGCATTGCCCAGCACGAAGGCGGCGTCGTCCGCGCTGCCGCTCTTGACCGGGCGCTGCACCGCGCCGCCGGCCGTGGCCGTCGTGGCCTCGCCGCCGAAGCCGCCCAGGATCACGCTGAAGAAGGAGCGGTTCATGGCCTTGCACATGATGTAGCTCAGGATCGCGCCCGAGCTGCCCACCAGCGAGCCGGCGATGATCAGCATGCTGTTGTTGAGCGAGAAGCCGATGCCCGCCGCCGCCCAGCCCGAATAGCTGTTGAGCATCGACACCACCACCGGCATGTCCGCCCCGCCGATGGGGATGATGATCAGCACGCCCATCACGAAGGCGAGCGCCAGCATCAGCAGGAAGGCGCTCCAGCTCTCGGTGGCCACGTAGACCAGGCCCAGGCCGATGGTCGCCAGGCCCAGCACCAGGTTCAGCGCATGCTGGCCTCTGAACTGCACCGGCGCGCCCTGGAACAGGCGGAATTTGTACTTGCCCGACAGCTTGCCGAAGGCGATCACCGAGCCGCTGAAGGTGATGGCGCCGATGGCCGCGCCCAGGAACAGCTCCAGCCGGTTGCCGAAGGGAATCGGTGCGCGCGCGAAGCCGTCGACGAACAGCGTGCCCGCCGGCGTGGTGTAGGTGGCCCGGGCGGCCACCGGTGCCGGCACGATGCCGAAGGCCCAGGGCTCCACCACCGCCGCCACGGCGATGAACACCGCTGCCAAGCCGATCATGCTGTGCATGAAGGCGACCAGCTCGGGCATCTTGGTCATCTCCACCCGCTGGGCCATGAAGGCGCCGGCACCGCCGCCGATCACCAGGCCCACCAGCACCCAGCCCAGGCCCAGCGGCGAGCCGGCCAGGCGCACGATCAGCGCCGCCGTGGTCAGCACGGCAATGGCCATACCCACCATGCCGAAGACGTTGCCGCGAATCGAGGTGGTGGGATGCGACAGGC
This sequence comes from Pseudacidovorax intermedius, assembly GCF_001476815.1. Classification (GTDB taxonomy): domain Bacteria; phylum Pseudomonadota; class Gammaproteobacteria; order Burkholderiales; family Burkholderiaceae_C; genus Xenophilus; species Xenophilus intermedius_A. Next base: position 13,685 of record NZ_LDSL01000015.1, read on the forward strand.
CCTTGAGCGCCTGGATGAAGCAGACGCTGGCCACCAGGTAGAGCAGCGTGACGAGGTTCATCGACATGGCGTCACTTCCCCTCGGTGCCGGTGCCGGTTGCGGAAGCGGGCGCCTTGCGCTCCTTCTTCCTGAACATCTCCAGCATCCGGCGCGTGACCAGGAAGCCGCCGAAGACGTTCACAGCCGCCAGCGCCACCGCCGCCACGCCCATCACCTTGCCCAGCGGCGTGGTGGTGAGCGCCGCCGCCAGCATGGCGCCGACGATGACGATGGCCGAGATGGCGTTGGTCACGGCCATCAGCGGCGTGTGCAGCGCGGGCGTGACGGTCCACACCACGTGGTAGCCGACGTAGATGGCCAGCACGAAGATGGTGAGGTTGATGAGGGTCGGGTTGACGATGTCCATGGTCCGCGTTCCTTCTCGGTCAAGCCTTGCGGGTCACCTGCCCGTCCTGCGCGACGCGGCAGGCGGCGACGATGTCGTCCTCGAGGTCGATCCTGATCCCGCCCTCCTTGGGCAGGATCAGCTTGAGGAAGTCCAGCACGTTGCGGGCATACAGCGCCGAGGCGTCGGCCGCCACCAGCGCGGGCAGGTTGGTCTCGCCGATGATCGTCACGCCATGGCGCACGACGGTGCGGTCGGCCTCGGTCAGCGGGCAGTTGCCGCCGGTCATGCCGCCATGGACGTCGGGCCCGCGGCCGGCGGCGATGTCCACGATCACCGCGCCGGGCTTCATGGCCTGCACCATGGCCTCGGTGATCAGGGTGGGCGCCGGCCGGCCGGGGATGAGGGCCGTCGAGATCACCACGTCGGCCTGCGCCACCCGCTTGGCCACCTCGGCCTGCTGGCGGGTCAGCCAGCTCGCCGGCATGGGCCGCGCATAGCCGCCCACGCCCTCGGCGGCCTCGCGCTCCTCCTGCGTCTCGTAGGGCACGTCGATGAATCTGGCGCCCAGCGACTCGACCTGTTCCTTGACGCTGGGCCGCACGTCGCTGGCCTCGATCACCGCGCCCAGGCGCTTGGCCGTGGCGATGGCCTGCAGTCCGGCCACGCCCACGCCCAGCACCACCACGCGGGCCGCCTTCACGGTGCCGGCGGCTGTCATCAGCATCGGGAAGAAGCGCTGGTAGGCATTGGCCGCCATCATCACGGCCTTGTAGCCGGCGATGTTGGCCTGGCTGGAGAGCACGTCCATGCTCTGGGCGCGCGTGGTGCGCGGTGCGGCCTCCAGCGCGAAGGCCGTCAGCCCGGCGGCGGCCAACCGCTGCAGGCCGGGTGCGTCGTGGGGATTGAGCATGCCGACCACGACCGTGCCCGGCTTCATGGCGGCGCATTCGGCCTCGCTGGGCGCGCGGACCTTGAGCACCACGTCGGCGCCCAGCGCACCCGCGGCATCCGTGGTCTGCGCCCCGGCGGTTTCGTAGGCGGCATCGGGGGCGCTGGCCGCCAACCCGGCGCCGGACTGGATCAGCACCTGATGGCCCTGGGCCACCAGCTTCTTGGCGGTCTCGGGCGTGACGGCCACGCGCGATTCACCGGCCACGCACTCGGCGGGCACTCCGATCAGCATCTTGGAATCTCCTCGTCACCACAGCGGCCAGGCCGCCCCAATGCGGCAAAGCTTACAGGAACTCGACGCTGCCGAGGGCGCCTGAGCGACAGCGCATGCCGTTGCGCGGAGAAATGTGCACAAGTTCCTTTGGCATCCGTCGCCGCACCGCTAGCATGGCGCGCGGTCCGCACCGCAGGACGATATTTAAAGAAGAGGGCCGTCCGAACGGTCCGGGAGGATCGAATGCGCATCGCCGTACTGGACGCGGCTTCCGCACAGCAACAGCTCATCGGCGAGGCGCTGGCGCAGGCCGGCCACGACTGCCGCTGTTTCACCGGGCAGCACACCCTGCTGCCGGCGTTGATGGGGGAGGGCTTCCACCTGTTGCTGCTCGACTGGGACCAGCCCGACCTGGCCGATGGCGCCTTCCTGCAGCGCCTGCGCGTCGACCTGGGTCTCACGCTGCCCATCATGCTGATGAGCCATCGCCGGGCCGAGGCCGACCTGATCGAGGCCCTGGGCGCCGGTGCCGACGACCTGGTCGGCAAGCCGTTGCGCCTGCCCGAGCTGCAGGCGCGCGTCCAGGCCCTGCTGCGCCGCGCGCAGTTGCTGGCCACCGCCGATCCGCCGCAGGACTTCGGCCGCTACCGCTTCCTGCCCGCCGCCCGGATGCTGCTCAAGGACGGACGGCCCGTCGAACTCAAGAGCCGCGAGTACGCGCTGGCGCTGCTGCTGTTCCAGAACCAGGGCCGGCTGCTGAGCCGCGACTACCTGCATGCCACGCTGTGGGGCACGGTGCGCGACGACGGCTCGCGCTCGCTCGACACCCACGTCTCGCGCATCCGCCACAAGCTGGATCTGCGGCCGCAGTGCGGCTACGTGCTGTCGGCCATCTACGGCGTCGGCTACCGGCTGGAGGTGGTGGACGGGCCCACCGCGCTCACACCGAGCGGTGCAGGCACCGGCGCGCCCGTCTGAGCCGTGGCCCGCCGGGCGGGTAGCACCCGCGCATCGGCATGCACGCCACGGGCTGCCCGGACGCGCTACAGTCGCCCGCTTTGCGCACGCGCCGCCGCTTCGTCGGCGCGGCGCCGGGCCGCAGCCGGCGGCACCGACCCTGAAGGACGCCCCATGCGCTGGAGACCCAATGTGACCGTGGCCGCGGTCATCGAGAAGGATGGCCGCTTCCTGCTGGTGGAAGAGCACACCGACGGCGGCCTGCGGCTGAACACGCCGGCCGGCCACCTGGAGGCCGGCGAGACGCCCGCCGAGGGCTGCGCCCGCGAGGCGCTCGAGGAAACCGCCCACGCCTTCACGCCCACCGCCATCGTCGGCATCTACATGGCCCGCTTCGAGCGCCGCACGCCCGGCGACGAGGGCGACACCGACATCACCTACCTGCGCTTCGCCTTCGCCGGCGAGGTGGGCGCGCACGATCCGGCGCGGGCGCTGGACGAGGGCATCGTCCGCACGTTGTGGATGACGCCGCAGGAGATCCGCGCCAGCGTGGCGCGCCACCGCAGCCCGCTGCTGCTGCAGTGCGTGGAGGACTACCTGGCCGGCCAGCGCCATCCGCTGGACCTGATCCACACCGATCCCTCGGTGCACGCACCCGGGCCGGCCTGACGGCGCCGCGCGCCGCTGCCCGGCCTCGGCGCGGCGGGCCGCCCTGGCCGCGCAACGGCCCGGCCCCCCGTCCCGCTGTCGCTCAGGGCCGGCCGTACATGAAGCCCGTCGGTGCCTCGGTGCCCTCGATGCGGTCGACTAGCCGCAGCAGCGGCGTCAGTTCGCGGTAGCGACCGGCGGTGGCGCGGATGTAGCCGATGAAGCGCGGCGCATCCGCCAGGTACTTCGGCTTGCCGTCACGCAGCGTCAGGCGCGCGAAGATGCCGGCCACCTTCAGGTGGCGCTGCAGGCCCATCCATTCGACGGCGCGGTAGAACTCGCCGAAGTCCTCGCCGACCGGCAGCCCGGCCTTGCGAGCGGCCTGCCAGTAGCGCACCGTCACGTCGAGCACGAAATCCTCCTCCCAGCTCAGGAAGGCGTCGCGCATCAGGCAGGCGATGTCGTAGGTGATGGGGCCGTACACCGCGTCCTGGAAGTCCAGCACGCCAAGCTGCGTCGGATCGTCCCCGACCATCAGGTTGCGCGGCATGAAGTCCCGGTGCACGTACACCGCCGGCGCCGCCAGGTTGCTGCGCACGATCAGGTCGCAGGCCTGCTGGAAGGTCTGCAGGTCCGCGCCTTCCAGCGTCACGCCACGGTGGCGGGCCAGGTACCAGTCGGGAAAGAGGGCCAGTTCGCGGCGCAGCAGCGCCTCGTCGTAGGCCGGCAGCACGCCGGGGCGCGAGGCCACCTGCCACCGGACCAGCGCGTCGATGGCCTGCTCGTAGTGCGGCAGGCTGGCCAGGGGCCGTTCGTGGTCGATCACCTCCAGCAGCGTGTGGCGGCCCAGGTCGTCCAGCAGCAGGAAGCCGTGGGCCTCGTCCCAGGCCAGCACCTCGGGCACGCGCAGGCCGGCCTCGCGCATCAGCGCGGCCACCTGCACGAAGGGCCGGGCGTCCTCCTGCGCGGGCGGGGCGTCCATCACGATGCGCGACACGCCCGCGCAAGAGGACGCCCGGCCATTCGTGCAGGTAGCCGCGCTCTGTCCCTTATACACA
>NZ_LDSL01000150.1 GCF_001476815.1 Pseudacidovorax intermedius
TTGCCCAGTCTCGGTGGCTCGGAGAGTTGTATAGAAGCCAGCTAATACGGCACGCGGGCCGTCCGCCCTCCCCCGGCAGACGCTCAGCCGTGGTGCTCTTCCGTCGCCTTCAGCCCGCGCACCGCCGGCGTGCCCACGGCCATGACGGCGCCCACCACCCAGAACACGCCGGCCACCCCGATCAGCATGCCCAGCGAGCCGAACAGCAGCGGCATCACCACGCTGGAGGCATTGATGGTCATCAGCCGCAGGCCCAGCGCCTCGCCCTGGCGGTGGTGCGGCGTGATCTGGTGCAGCATGCTCATCACCATCGGCTGCACGGCGCCCAGCGCGAAGCCCAGCAGCACGGAGCAGGCGCCCATGGCCCAGGGGTCGCGCAGCAGCGGATAGAGCGCGAACACCGCCAGCACCATCAGGTTGGAGACCAGGATCACCTGCCGCTCGGTGGTGCGCGCGGCGATCAGCGGCAGCATCATGCGCACCGCCGCCGCCGCCACCGCGAAGGCGCCCAGCAGCGTGCCGATGACCGAGGCACCCAAGCCCCGCTCGTGGCCCAGCAGCGGCAGCACGAAGGCATGCACGTCCCAGCTGCAGGACTGCATCCAGTTGACGAAGAGCAGGCGGCGGAACATGGGCTCGCGCAGCAGGTCCCAGGCGCCGGCACCGGGCACCTGCGCGGCGGGCGCGTCGCTCGGCGTCTCGCGCGTGGGCCGCACCAGCAGCCAGCACACCAGCGGCAGCGCGGCCAGCACCCCGAAGCAGATGGCGTAGGCCCGGTCATCCGCCGGCACGCGGCCGGCATGGTCGATCAGCAGCCCGGCCACGAAGGGCCCGACGAAGTTGGCGCCCGCGGGCGCAATGGCCAGCCAGCTGAACACCTGGCGCAGCTGCGCCGTGCCCTGCGCCGCGCGGCCCACATGCCGCTGCAGTGCGATGACGGTGGCGCCGGTGGCGCCGCCGGTCAGCAGGGCCGAGATGCACATGGCCGGGAACACCGGCCAGATCAGCGGCAGCAGCGCACCCACGAAGGCGGCCGCCACCGCCATGGCCATCGGCCGCTTGAGGCCGTGCCGGTCCACGTAGCGGCCGGCGGGCAGCGCCAGGAAGACCTGCGTCAGCGCGAACAGCGAGATCAGCACGCCCACCGAGGCGGCGCCGTGGCCCTGCTGCAGCATCAGCAGCGGCGCCGCCAGCCGGATGCCGGCCATGGTGGCATGCAGGCAGACCTGGGCGCCGATCAGCCGCGCGAGCTCGGCGCCCCTCACCGCGCGCCGCCTTCGTCCACCTCGGCCGGGTCGGCGGCGGCCTCGGCGGCCGTGGGCAGCAGCTGCCGGGCCTGGGCCTCGGGCAGGGCCTCGACGCTGCGCAGCGTGCGGGTCAGCACGTTGGTGCGGGTCTGCGTCTGGTCCAGCGTGTTGAGCACGGTCTGGGTCTGGCGCTTGACCTTGTCGATCACCTCGCCGAATTTCATGAACTCGGTCTTGACCGCGCCCAGCACCTGCCAGACCTCGCTGCTGCGCTTTTCCAGCGCCAGGGTGCGGAAGCCCATCTGCAGCGAATTGAGCATGGCCAGCAACGTGGTCGGGCCGGCGAGCGTCACGCGGTGGTCGCGCTGCAGCGCTTCCATGAGGCCGGGGCGGCGCAGCACCTCGGCGTACAGGCCCTCGGTGGGCAGGAAGAGGATGGCGAAGTCGGTGGTGTGCGGCGGGCACACGTACTTCTCCTGGATGCCGCGGGCCTCCAGGCGGATGCGCGTCTCCAGCCCCTTGGCCGCCACTTCCACCGCCAGCGCGTCGGCGCGCTGCTGGGCGTCAAGCAGGCGCTCGTAGTCCTCGTTGGGAAACTTGGCGTCGATGGGCAGCCACACCGGCGTGCCGTCGCTGCTTCGGCCCGGCAGGCGGATGGCGAAGTCCACCACCTGGCGCGACTCGGGGTGCGTGGCCACCTGCGCCGCATACTGCTCCGGCGCCAGCACCTGCTCCAGCAGCGCGGCCAGTTGGGCCTCGCCGAACATGCCGCGGGTCTTGACGTTGGTGAGCAGGTGCTTGAGGTCGCCCACGCCCTGCGCCAGCGTCTGCATCTCGCCCAGGCCCTTGTAGACCTGCTCCAGCCGCTCGGCCACCTGCCGGAAGCTCTCGCCCAGGCGGGCTTCGAGCGTGCTCTGGAGCTTCTCGTCGACCGTCTGGCGCATCTCCTCCAGCTTGGCGCTGTTGCTGGCCTGCAGCTGCGCCAGCTGCTGCTCCATGGTGGCGCGCACCTCGGCAATGCGGCGGGCGTTGGATTCGGACAGGCCATGCAGCTGGCTGCTGAGCGTCTCGGCCAGCGACTGGCGCAGCGTGCCGATCTGCTGCGCGAAGGCATCGAGCCGCGCGTTCTGGCTGCCGCTGGCGGCGGCGCCCTGTTTCAGCAGGGTCTGCTGGAAGGTGGCCAGGGCGGCGGCGGCTTCCTGCCGGCCGGCGCGGGCGCTGTCGGCGATCTCCTGGCGGAGGGTGCGCTCGCTGCGCTCCATCTGCGCCTGGATGGTCGCGGCCAGCGCACCGGTGTCGGGCTCGGCAGGCCGGCGCAGCAGCAGCACGGCGAGCAGGACGAGGTTGAGCAGTCCCAGGCCGAGCAGCAGCCAGCCCTGCAGCGTCATCGATTCCGTCATTGGCCGCGCATCCGGCCCAGCACCTGCGGGTTGACCGGCGTGCGGGGCTGCCCGGTGGTGAGGAAGGCAATCAGGTTGTCCACGGCCAGGTCGGCCATGGCGCGGCGCGTGGCGATGGTGGCGCTGGCGATGTGGGGCGTGAGCACGACGTTGGGCACGCTGAGCAGGTCCGGATGCACCCTGGGCTCGCCCTCGAACACGTCGAGCCCGGCGGCGGCGATGCGCCGCTCCTTTAGCGCCTGGGCCAGCGCCGCGTCGTCCACGATGCCGCCGCGGGCGATGTTGACCAGCGTGGCGGTGGGCTTCATCTGCGCCAGCTCGTCGGCGCCGATGCTGTGGTGATTGGCCGGCGTGTAGGGCAGCACCAGCACCAGGTGGTCGGCGGTGCGCAGCAGCTCATCCTTGGCCACGTAGCGGGCCTTGCAGTCGGCCTCCAGCTCGGGCGAGAGGCGCGAACGGTTGTGGTAGACCACCTTCATGCCGAAGCCGTGCGCGCCGCGGCGGGCGATGCCCTGGCCGATGCGGCCCATGCCCAGGATGCCCAGCGTGCTGCCGTGCACCTCGGCACCGGCGAACATGTCGAAGGACCACTTCGTCCACTGGCCGGCGCGCAGGAAAAGCTCGCTCTCGGTGATGCGGCGGGCCGTCGCCATCAGCAGCGCGAAGCCGAAGTCGGCCGTGGTTTCGGTCAGCACGTCGGGCGCATTGGTGCCCAGCACGCCGCGGGCCGTCATGGCGTCGACGTCGAAGTTGTTGAAGCCCACGGCCATGTTGGCGCAGATGCGCAGCTGCGGGCAGGCGTCGAGCAGCTCGGCATCGATGCGCTCGCTGCCGGTGGTGAACACGCCCACCTTGCCCTGCAGGCGGCGGATCAGTTCGGCCTTGGGCCAGAGTTCGTCGCTGTCGTTGGTCTCGACCTCGAAATGCTCGGAGAGGCGGGCCACGGCCTCGGGAAAGACGGCGCGGGCGACGAGGACCTGGGGCTTGCTCATGGAGGAATCCGTTCGGAAAGGCTGCCGACGCGGGTGGGACCGCGAGGCGCGGCCGCGCCGGCGTTCAGCGGAAGAAGAGAAAGGTGACGAGCACGAACAGCGGCAGCAGCACCGCCCCCGACCACGCCATGTAGCCGAAGAAGCTGGGCATGCGCACTCCGCGGTCCTCGGCGATGGCCTTGACCATGAGGTTGGGCGCATTGCCGATGTAGCTGTTGGCGCCCATGAACACGGCGCCGGCCGAGATGGCGGCGAGCGTCGCGGCATGGGTGGTCATGAGGGTGGCCGGGTCGCCGCCGGCGGTGTTGAAGAAAACCAGGTAGGTCGGCGCGTTGTCCAGGAAAGAGCTGAGGAGGCCCGTGGCCCAGAAGTACATCGCGGGTTCCGGCTGGCCGTCGGGCCGGGTCACGGCCGCCACCACGGCACCGAAGGGGCCCTCGGTGCCGGCGCGCAGCATGGCGATCACCGGAACGATGGTCAGGAAGATGCCGGCGAAGAGCTTGGCGACCTCCAGCATCGGCCCCCAGCCGAACTGGTTGGCCGCATGCACCTCGCGCCTGGTGAGCGCCAGCGACAGCAGCGTCACGCCGATCAGTCCCGCATCGCGCACCAGGCCCGGCAGGCCCACGGGCGTGCCGGCCACGTCGAACGCCACCGTGCTCTTCCACAGGCCGCTCATCAGCACCAGGCCCAGCACCACCGCCAGCAGCGCGAAGTTGACCTGGCCGTCGAAACGCAGGCCGCGCGTGTCGGGCGTGGGGTCCACCGGCAGCACGCCCTCGCGGCGGTAGTAGAAGCGGTCGAGCACGAAGAAGATGGCCAGCAGGCACAGCAGGACGAAGGCCGTGTCGGGCAGCAGGTGCCAGGTGGTCCAGAAGAAGTCCACGCCCTTGAGGAAGCCGAGGAACAGCGGCGGATCGCCCAGCGGCGTGAGCGAGCCGCCGACGTTGGACACGATGAAGATGAAGAACACCACCACGTGCGCCTTGTGCCGGCGGTTGTCGTTGGCGCGGATGAGCGGACGGATCAGCAGCATCGACGCGCCCGTGGTGCCCATGATGCTGGCCAGCAGGCCGCCGATGGCCAGCAGGCCGGTGTTGAGCGCCGGCGAGCCATGCAGGTTGCCGCGGATGTGAATGCCGCCCGCGACGGTGAACAGGGCCGTCAGCAGCACGATGAAGGGGATGTACTCCGCCAGCAGCGCATGCACCACCTGCGCGCCCGCCAGCGCCGGACCGAACACGGCCGCGAAGGGCAGCAGGAAGGCCAGCGCCCAGGCGGCTGCCACCTTGCCGAAGTGGTGGTGCCAGAAGGCCGGCGCCAGCAGCGGCATGAGCGCGATGGACAGCAGGATGCCCGCGAACGGCAGGCCCCACAGCGGCGACAGCGCGGCCCCATCGAAGGTGGCGGCCTGGGAAAGCGCGGGGGCTGCCAGCGCAGCCCCCATGAATGCCCGCGAAGGGCGCAACCGGCGAAGCGTCGAAGTCACGGCGTATGAAGGTGGCTCAGGGTGTGGCGGGCTGGGGAATCTCGAACACCTGGCGCAGGTAGGCGAGGTACTTCTCGTCGTCGCACATGCCCTTGCCGGGCGTGTCCGACAGCTTGGCGACGGGCTGGCCATTGCAGCGGATCATCTTGATCACGATCTGCAGCGGCTCGTAGCCCAGGTCGTTGGTCAGGTTGGTGCCGATGCCGAAGGCCAGCTGGCAGCGGCCGCGGAACTGGCGGTACAGCTCGATGGTGCGCGGCACCGTCAGGCCGTCGCTGAAGATCAGCGTCTTGGTGTGCGGATCGACCCGGTTGGCCACGTAGTGGGCGATCATGCGCTCGCCCCATTCGAAGGGGTCGCCGCTGTCGTGGCGCGAGCCGTCGAAGAGCTTGCAGAAGTACAGGTCGAAGTCGCGCAGGAAGGCGCTCATGCCGTACACGTCGGACAGCGCGATGCCCAGGTCGCCGCGGTATTCGCGCGCCCACATCTCGAAGCCGTAGATCTGGCTGTCGCGCAGCCGCGGGCCCAGGGCCTGGCAGGCCTGCAGGTATTCGTGCGCCATGGTGCCCAGCGGGATCAGGCCCAGCTTCATGGCGAACAGCACGTTGCTGGTCCCGGCGAACTGCGGCAGGCGCTCGGCCGCACGCGGCTGCGGCACCACGGCGCCCAGTTCGGCCGTCAGCGTGCGCAGCACCTCCTCGTGCCAGGTCTTGGAGAAGCGCCGGCGGGTGCCGTAGTCGGCGATCTTGAGGTCCTCCAGGCCGGCTTCCTTCAGCTGGCCGATCTTGGCGGTGAGCCGCTGCCGGCCCTCGGCCAGGTCGGGCTGCGGCTGGGTGTTGCGGAAGTAGACCTCGTTGACGATGGCCAGCACCGGGATCTCGAACAGGATGGTGTGCAGCCAGGGGCCCTTGATGTGGATGTCCAGCTCGCCGGTGGCCGCGTTGGGCACGATCTCGATGTACTTCTCGTTGAGCTTGAACAGGCCCAGGAAGTCGACGAAGTCGCTCTTGATGAAGCGCATGGAGCGCAGGTAGGCGAGTTCGGCCTCCTTGAACTGCAGGCTGCACAGTGCCCGCACCTCCTCGCGGATCTCGCTGGCGAAGCGGGCGAGGTTGACGCCGGGGTTGCGGCACTTGAAGCGGTACTCGACCTTGGCGCCAGGAAAGTGGTGCAGCACCACCTGCATCATCGTGAACTTGTACAGGTCGGTGTCGAGAAGGCTCTGGATGATCATGGAAGGCGGCTTCTGCGCCCGCGGCGGCGCGGTTGTCTCCCCGCACAGCGGCGCGCTGGACGGGCCGGTGACGGCGGCATGGATTATCACGGCGGCGGTGGGCTTGCGCCTACGAGGCGTCCTTTGCGCGTCCTACCGTCTGTCGCAGGCGACCTGACCACAGTGCTTAGCACGGCGGCACCCAACGTGCGCCGCAAGCAACCAAAGGAGATCCCATGAACAAGGACATCATCGAAGGCAACTGGAAGCAGCTCAAGGGCAAGGTCAAGGAGCAATGGGGCAAGCTGACCGACGACGACTTCGACGTCGTGGCCGGCAAGCGCGACCAGCTGCTGGGCAAGATCCAGGAACGCCACGGCGTCAGCCGCGACGAAGCCGAGAAGCAGGTCGCCGCATGGGAAAGCGCAGAAGGCCGCACGCCGGCCGCGCTGTGGATGGAAAAGTACTGATCTCCATCCCTCCCCCGTCATTCAACACATTCCAACACCCGAGCAATCCCAAGGAGTACTGCACCATGAAGAAGACCGCACTGATGATCGCCCTCGCCACCGGCTGCCTGATTGGCGCCCAGGCCAGCGCCATGACCAACGACGAGTACAAGGCTGAAAAGACCAAGATTGAAGCCCAGTACAAGTCCGACAAGGCGCAATGCGACACACTGAAGGACAACGCCAAGGACGTGTGCGAGAAGGAAGCCAAGGGCAAGGAAAACGTGGCCAAGGCCGAGCTGGAGCAGTCGTACAAGCCCAGCAACAGCCACGCCAAGAAGGTTGCCGAGGCCAAGGCAACCGCTGCCTACGACGTCGCCAAGGAAAAGTGCGACGACATGAGCGGCGATGCCAAGAATGCCTGCCAGTCGCAAGCCAAGGCCGACCACGAAAAGGCCAAGGCCGACATCAAGGCCATGGTCGCCAAGAAGTAATTTGTCTCCTCGCGTTTGACGGAAGCGCTTTGGCGGCACCCTCGGGTGCCGCTTTTTTCATGGGCGGCCTGCAGGGCCGCCTTTGCCTTTTGGGCAGGCGGTTTCAGCGCAGCGCGTCCAGCACCGCCAGCAGTGCAGCGGGCAACGCCACCGGCCTCTGCGTGGCCCGGTCCACGTAGACGTGCACGAAATGCCCCTGTGCCGCGGCCGTCGGCGCCTCGGCCGCGAACAGGCCGACCTCATAGCGCACGCTGCTGCTGCCCACGTGGGCTACCCGCACGCCGGCTTCGATGGTCTGGGGAAAGGCCAGCGGGGCGAAGTAGTTGCACTGGGTCTCGACGACGAAGCCGATGGTGCCCCCGTGGTGGATGTCGAGCGCGCCGCGCTCGATCAGCAGCGCGTTGACCGCCGTGTCGAACCAACTGTAGTAGACGACGTTGTTGACGTGACCATAGATGTCGTTGTCCATCCAGCGGGTGGTGATGGGACGAAAGGCGCGGTAGTGGTCGCGCGGGTTGGGCGTGGGGCGGGCGCTGCTCATGGCGGGCGATTCTGACGCTCCAGGCGGCGGCGGTCTGTCCCGCACACGCTTGGCCATAAGGCCGAAGGCCGGCCGTCGCACCGGCGCTGGCTCGCCGATGGCAACCTGATCAGTTCTAGAGCCTGCTAGGTGCAGCCCCCTAAAAATGCTGCAATGCAACAAAACCGTCTTGAGGTCGGCCGTGGGCGGTGCCATACTTCATCCCATGTTGCAGCGCAGCAAAACGCCGCAGCCCCACTTCAACCATCATCATCATCAAGGAGCTTTTCCATGGCACTCACCGCCGACCAGATCATCGCCGTCCAAAAGGCCAACATCGACACGCTGTTCGGTCTGACGACCAAGGCCTTCGAAGGCATGGAAAAGCTCATCGAGCTGAACGTGACCGCCTCCAAGGCCGCCCTGAGCGAAGCCGCCGGCACCGCCCACGCCGTGCTGGGCGCCAAGGACGCGCAGGAACTGCTGGCCCTGCAGGCCAGCATGATGCAGCCGATGGCCGAGAAGACCGCCGCCTACAGCCGCCACCTGTACGAAATCGCCCAGGGCACCAGCGCCGAGTTCAGCAAGGCCTTCGAAGCCAAGGCCGTGGAAGCCCAGCAGACCATGGCCGGCCTGATCGACAGCGCCGCCAAGAACGCCCCGGCCGGTTCCGAAACCGCCGTCGCCATGATGAAGAGCGCCGTCGCCGCCGCCAACAACGCCTTCGAATCGGTCCAGAAGGCCGTGAAGCAGGCCTCCGACGTGGCCGAAGCCAACTTCAACGCCGTCTCGGCCCAGGCCGTCAACGCCGCCAAGACCGCGACGAAGACCGCCGCCGCCAAGCGCTGATCTCCGCAAGTTGTCTCCTTGGGTCCTCACGGGATCCAATTCAGGCCCCGCCTCGGCGGGGCTTTTTTTCGTCTGCGTGACCAGTCCTGCCCGGCGGCGGCCGGCGCGACCGCCGCCCTATCATGACGGCTTTGCCCAACAAGGAGACAGCAACCATGCAGATCAAGGACCGCGTTTTCATCGTCACCGGCGGCGCCTCGGGCCTGGGCGAAGGCACGGCCCGCATGCTGGCCGGCGAAGGCGCCAAGGTGGTGATCGCCGACATGCAGGCCGACAAGGGCCAGGCCGTCGCCGCCGAGATCGGCGGCCGCTTCGTGCGCTGCGACGTGAGCCAGGAGGCCGACGGCCAGGCCGTCGTCGCCGCCGCCCTCGAACTGGGCAAGCTGGTGGGCCTGGTCAACTGCGCCGGCATCGCGCCCGCCGAGAAGACCGTGGGCAAGAACGGGCCCCATGCCCTGGCCGTCTTCGAGAAGACGCTGCGCGTGAACCTGCTCGGCAGCTTCAACATGATCCGCCTCGCCGCCGACGCCATGGCGAAGAACGAGCCCGAAGCGACCGGCGAGCGCGGCGTGCTGATCTCCACCGCGAGCGTCGCCGCCTACGACGGCCAGATCGGCCAGGCCGCGTACAGCGCGAGCAAGGGCGGGGTGGTCGGCATGACGCTGCCCATCGCGCGCGACCTGGCGCGCAACGGCATCCGCAACATGACCATCGCCCCGGGCATCTTCGGCACGCCCATGCTCTTCGGCATGCCGCAGGAAGTGCAGGATGCCCTGGCCGCCAGCGTGCCTTTCCCCTCCCGCCTGGGCACGCCGGCCGACTATGCCCGGCTGGCGAAGCACATCATCGAGAACGACATGCTCAACGGCGAAGTGATCCGCCTGGACGGCGCCATCCGCCTGGCGCCGCGCTGACCCCGCCGCCATCGGGCGGACGGCTTTTCGCCGATACTTCCGCCTCGCCCGAGGGGGCGCCATCCGGACGGAGGCGCCCCTTTTTCGTTGGTTCTTCCCGCATGGCCATCCCCGAATCCTTCATCCACGAGCTGCTCGCCCGCACCGACATCGTCGAGATCGTCGGGCGGCATGTGCAGCTCAAGAAGGGCGGCGCCAACTTCATGGGGCTGTGCCCCTTCCACGGCGAGAAGTCGCCCTCCTTCTCGGTCAGCCCGACCAAGCAGTTCTACCACTGCTTCGGCTGCGGGGCGCATGGCGACGCCATCCGTTTCCTGATGGAGCACACGGGCGTGGGCTTCCGCGACGCGGTGCAGGACCTGGCCGGCCAGTACGGCCTGGAGGTGCCCGACGACGACCCGCTCTCGCCCGAGCAGAAGGCCCAGGCCGCCGCCCGGCGCGAGCGGCAGGCCACGCTCACCGACGTGCTGGAGAAGGCCGGCGACGCGTACCGCCAGCGCCTGCGCGAATCGCCGCGTGCCGTGGACTACCTCAAGGGCCGCGGCGTCTCCGGCGCCATCGCCAAGCGTTTCGGCCTGGGCTACGCGCCGGAAGGCTGGCGCACGCTGGCCGGCGTGTTCCCCGACTATGCGGATGCGCTGCTGGTCGACAGCGGCCTGGTCATCGCCAGCGACGAGGGCGGCGAGGGCAAGCGCTACGACCGCTTCCGCGACCGGATCATGTTCCCGATCCGCAACGTCAAGGGCGAATGCATCGGCTTCGGCGGCCGGGTGCTGGGCGACGAGAAACCCAAATACCTGAATTCGCCCGAGACGCCGGTGTTCAGCAAGGGCCGCGAGCTGTACGGCCTGTTCGAGGCCCGCACCGCGCTGCGCGAGCAGGGCTATGCGCTGGTCACCGAAGGCTACATGGACGTGGTGGCGCTGGCGCAGCTGGGCTTCGCCAATGCCGTGGCCACGCTCGGCACGGCCTGCACCGACGAGCACGTGCACAAGCTGTTCCGCTTCACCGACGCGGTGGTCTTCAGCTTCGACGGCGACGCGGCCGGCCGGCGTGCCGCGCGCAAAGCACTGGAGGCCGCCCTGCCCCATGCCACCGACGTGCGCAGCGTCAAGTTCCTCTTCCTGCCGGCCGAGCACGACCCGGACAGCTTCATCCGTGCCAACGGCACCGACGCCTTCGGCCAGGCCGTGGCGCAGGCCGTGCCGCTCAGCCGCTTCCTGCTGGAAGCCGCGCGCGAGGGCTGCGAGCTGGGCAGCGCCGAAGGCCGCGCGCGCATGGCCAGCCAGGCCCGTCCGCTGTGGCAGGCGCTCCCCGACGGCGCCCTGCGCCAGCAGTTGCTGGCCGAGATCGCCCAGGCCGCCCATCTGGAACCGGCCGGCCTGCAGGCGCTGTGGGCCGGGCAGGCGCCGGCGCCCGCGCCCGGCGCGCCGCGTGGCGACTTCCGCGATGCCCGCGACGGCGCCGATGCGCGGGACTACGCCGATGAGCCGCCGCCCGGCTGGGACGATGGCGGCGGCCACGCGCCCTACACGCCACCCGCCGCCCGTGGCGGCGCGAAGGGCCAGGGCAAGTGGAAGCGTCCCTTCGGCGCTGCCGCGCCGCGGCCGCCCGCCGGCCCGCGGCCCAAGCCGGCGAGCCGGGCCGACCATGCCGCCCGGCTGATGCTCGAACGCCTGGCCGCCTGGGAACACCTGTCCGGCGAGGAGCATGCGCTGCTGTGCGGCCTGCCGGCGCCGCACGGCCCGCTCTTCGCCTGGCTGGAGCGCTGCCTGCACGAATACGGCCCGCTCGAATGGCCGCAGCTGCGCGCCGACATGGCCGGCCAGCCTTTCGAGGACCTGGCGGTGCGCCTGATGGCCGGCCCGCCCGGCAGCGCCACCGAGGCCGAATGGGACGCCGAGCTGCGCGACCTGCTGGACCGCATGCTGATCGAGCACCTCAAGGCGCAGGAGACCGAGGCCATCGCCGCCGCCGGGCGCGACCCGCAGGCGCTGGCGCGCTACCGAGAACTGCTGACGCGCCGGCTGGCCCTGGAAAAGAAGCAGCGCGGATGAAACCCACCCCGTTTGGACTTCCTCACTGCGTGTGGAAGTCCAATCCCCCTCAAGGGGCGCACCCCCCGGCCCGGCCAAGCCGGTTCCGCGGGTGCACTGGCATGGCCTGCTCCGCGGCCATCTGATCGTTGTTGCTGCGCCGCTTCCACCTCCCACACGTCCTGCCATGAAGAACGACACCCCCGCCGCCGTCCATCCGCTCGCCGATTTCGCCGCCACGCTCGACTGGCAGGCCGTGCCCGAGCCGGTGCGCCGCCGCACCGAGGACCTGCTCGTGGACTGGTTCGGCTCGGTGCTGGCCGGCCAGGGCGCACGGCCGGTGCGCAGCATCGCCGGCTTTGCGCTGGCGCAGGGGCCCGACGCCGGTCCTTGCGAAGTCATCGGCCACGCGCGGGGCAGCGCGCCGCTCGTCGCCACGCTGGCCAATGCGGCGGCCTCGCACGTGGCCGAGCAGGACGACGTGCACAACGGCTCGGTGTTCCATCCGGCGGCCGTGGTGTTCGCGCCCGCGCTGGCCGTGGCGCAGCAGCGCGGGGCGAGCGGCAGCGACTTCCTGGCGGCCTGCGTCGCGGGCTACGAGGTGGGCATCCGCGTGGGCGAGTTCCTGGGCCGCAGCCACTACCGCGTGTTCCACACCACCGCCACGGCCGGCACGCTGGCCGCTGCAGCGGCCGTGGGGCGCCTGCTGCGCCTCTCGCCGGTGCAGATGCAGCATGCCTTCGGCTCGGCCGGCACGCAGTCGGCGGGGCTGTGGGAGTTCCTCGCCACCGGCGCGGACAGCAAGCAGCTGCACACCGCCCATGCCGCCGCGGCGGGGTTGATGGCGGCCCATCTGGCGCAGGACGGCTTCACCGGCGCCGCGGACATCTTCACCGGCGCGCGCGGCCTGGCGGCCGGCATGTCCACCGACGCCGATCCGTCGCGGCTGGTCGACGGCCTGGGCACGCGCTGGGCCACGGCCGAGACCTCGTTCAAATGGCATGCCTCCTGCCGCCACACCCATCCTGCGGCCGATGCGCTCCTGCAGCTGATGCAGACGCATGGCCTGCAGGCGCAGGACATCGCGCAGGTCACCTGCCACGTGCACCAGGGGGCGCTGGACGTGCTGGGGCCCGTGGTGTCGCCCGTCACCGTGCACCAGAGCAAGTTCTCCATGGGCACCGTGCTGGCGCTGGTGGCGCGCTTCGGCCATGCAGGCCTGGCCGAGTTCGACGCCGAGTTCCTGGCGCCCGAGACGGTGGCGCTGCGTGAGCGCGTGACGATGGTGCTGGACGCCGAGGTCGATGCCGCCTACCCGCGCCGCTGGATCGGCAAGGTCACGCTGCGCACCACCGACGGCCGCGAGCTGCATGGCCGGGTCGACGAGCCCAAGGGCGACCCGGGCAACACGCTGTCGCGCGCCGAGATCACGGCCAAGGCCCTGCGGCTGGCGGCCCATGGCAGCCCGGCATTGCCCGCGGATGCGGTCGCCGCGGCGGTCGAGCGGCTGTGGCGCGTTGAACAGCAGCAGCGCGTGGGCTGGCTGCTGGGTTGATGCGGCAAGCCGCGGCCGGCGCGCGGCCCTGATCATGGAGAGCCCCTCTCCCCTCGCGGGAGAGGGGTTGGGGAGAGGGGGCCATCGCGCGCGACGGCATCGCTTGGCGGGCGCAGGCGCTGCAGCCCCCTCTCCCCAGCCCTCTCCCGCGAGGGGAGAGGGAGCGAAGAACCGCTGAGCGGCAAGTGGCAAGCGGCAAGCGGCAAGCGGCAAGCGGCAAGCGGCAAGCGGCAAGCGGCAAGCGGCAAGCGGCAAGCGGCAAGCGGTGAGCCGATGCGAGCCGGCCCGCTCAGTTCGCCGTATCTCTTACCCGCGCCAGCAGCCGCCGCGCCTGCAGCACCACCGGCAGGTCGACCATGCGGCCATCCACCTGCACGGCCGCACCGCCGGCCTGCGCATCGGCGGCCAGCACGCGGCGGGCCCAGTCGGCTTCTTCGGCGCTCGGCGCCAGGGCCTCGTGCACGACGGTCACCTGGCGCGGATGGATGCACAGCTTGGCGCCGAAGCCGAAACGCAGCGCGCGCTGCGTGTCCAGCCGCAGCCGCGCGTCGTCGTGGATCGCGACCGTCACGCCGTCGACCGCCGGGGCCAGCGCATTCAGCCGCGTCGCCATGGCCACCGCGAAGCGCAGCGGCGCGAGTTCCGCCTCGTCCTCACCGCATTGCAGCCCCGTGTCGGCCATGAAGTCGATGTGGCCCACCACCAGCCGCAGCACGCCCGGCGCCGTTGCGATGGCGGACAGGGCCTGCCAGCCGGCGGCGCTCTCGATCAGCGGAAGCACCGGCACCGATGGGCCCATGGTCGCCAGCACCGCCTGCACCTGCGCGACGGTTTCGGCCTTGGGCAGCATCACGCCCACGGACATGCCCTGCGCCGCGAAGGCCGCCAGTGCGCGCAGATCGGCGCGGCCGGACTCGTGCGTCAGCGCGTTGATGCGCACCACCAGTGGCGTGCCGACGGCGGCCAGGCCCGGCAGCGCTTCCGTCACGGCCTGCCGTGCCGCGTCCTTGTCGCCCGTCGGCACGGCGTCCTCCAGGTCGAGCACGACCGCATCGGCGCCGCTGCGCGCCGCCTTCTCGAAGCGCTCCGGCCGGTTGCCCGGCACGAAGAGAAAGCTGCGCGCCTGCGCGAGGGGAAAGGGAGGCTTCATGACGACGGCCGCAGAAGGTCAGTCCGCAAACTGCGCAGCCGCCTTGATGACGGGGTCGTAGCGCTGCGTCTCCTGCGCCAGCCACTGGCGCAGGCCTTCCGGCGACAGCTTGTCCTCGCTGGCCGGCTGGGCGCCCAGCTCGGCCAGGCGAGTGGCGACGGCCGGGTCCTGGAGGGCGGTGCGGACGGCGGCGCCGAACCGGTCGATGGCCTCTTTGGGCGTGCCCTTGGGCGCGTAGATGCCGTGCCACACCACCACCTGGAAGCCCTTGAGGCCCTGCTCGTCCAGCGTCGGCGCCTCGGGGAGGGCCTTGATGCGCGTGGGCGTGGTCACGCCGTAGAGCTTGATCGAGCCCGCCTTGATGAAGGGCGTGGTCGAGGTGGTCTGGTCGCACAGCAGGTCGACCTGGCCGGCCACCAGCGCATTCATCGCCGGCGCGGTGCCCTGGAAGGGCACGGTGGTCATCTCCACGCCCGTGGCCTGGCGCAGCAGCATGCCGCACAGGTGCGACACCGCGCCCAGGCCTGCGTGGGCCAGGTTGACCTTGTTGCCCTGGGCCTTCAGGTAGGCCTGCAGCTCCTTGAAGTCTTTGGCCGGCAGGTCCTTGCGGCCGACGAGCGTCATGGGCACGTCGACCACCTGGGTGACGTACTCGAAGTCGTTCAGCGGCTTGTAGGCCAGCTTGCGGTACAGCGCCGGCGCGGTGGCCATGCCGTTGTGGTGGATCAGGAAGGTGTAGCCATCGGGCGTGGCGCGGGCCGTGTACGCGGCGGCGATGGTGCCGCCGGCGCCGGTCTTGTTCTCGATGACGATGGGCTGGCCCAGCGTCTTCGTCATGGCCGCGCCCAGCACGCGGGCCACCACGTCGGTGGGACCGCCGGCCGAGAAGGGCACGACGAGCGTGATCGACTTGCTCGGCCAGGCGGCCTGGGCCGCCGCGGCGAGGGGCAGGGCGCCGCAGGCCAGGGCCAGGGCGGTGACGGCGAAGGAACGCCGGCGGATCGAGGTCATGGTTTGTCTCCTTGTGGGTTGTGACAGCAGAAAACGATGCGGGGCGCCGACGGCTTCGCGGGGCCGTTCAGATGGCGCCGTCGGCGCGCAGGGCGGCCACGGTGTCGGGGCTGCAGCCCAGCTCGCGCAGCAGCGCGTCGGTGTGCTGGCCCAGCGCGGGCACCGCGTCCATGCGCGGCGCAAAGGCGCTGGAGCGGCCCGGCGGCAGCAGCGCGGGCACGGGGCCGGCGGGCGTGTCCACCGGCGTCCAGCGCTCGCGCGCCTTCAGCTGCGGATGGGCCCACACGTCCTGCATGGCGTTGACGCTGGCATTGGCGATCTGCGCCTCGTCCAGCCGCTGGCGCACCTGTTCGGCGCTGAGCGGCACGAAGGCCGCCTCGATGAGCGCGCGCAGCGCGTCGCGCTGGGCCACCCGCTTGGGATTGGCGTCGAAGCGCGGGTCGGTGGCCAGCTCGGGCTGCTGCAGCACCACGCGGCAGAACACGGCCCATTCGCGCTCGTTCTGCAGGCCCAGCATCACGGCGCGGCCGTCGCCGGCCTGGAAGGGACCGTAGGGAAAGATGGTGGCGTGCGCGGCCCCGGCGCGCGGCGGCGGCGCCGCGCCGTCGAAGGCGTAGTACATCGGAAAGCCCATCCACTCCACCATGCTCTCGAGCATGGAGACGTCGATGTGGCTGCCCTCGCCGGTGCTCTGGCGCTGCAGCAGCGCCGCCAGGATGCTGGTGTACGCATACATGCCGGCGGCGATGTCGGCGATGGAGCAGCCGGCCTTGGCCGGCGACTCGGGCGTGCCGGTCACCGACACGAAGCCGGACTCGCTCTGGATCAGCAGGTCGTAGGCCTTGCGGTCACGGTAGGGCCCGTCCTCGCCGTAGCCGGAGATGTCGCACACGATCAGCCGCGGGTGCCGCGCCCGCAGCGCCTCGTAGGACAGCCCCAGCCGCGCCGCGGCACCCGGCGCCAGGTTCTGCACCAGCACGTCGGCGCCTTCCAGCAGCCGGGCGAGCACGTCGGCGGCGGCCGGGTGCTTGACGTCCAGCGTCAGGCTTTCCTTGGAGCGGTTGGTCCACACGAAGTGGGAGGAGAGGCCGTCCACCCGCGTGTCGTAGGCGCGGGCGAAGTCGCCGCTGCCGGGGCGTTCGATCTTGATGACGCGCGCGCCCAGGTCCGCCAGCTGGCGGGTGCAGAAGGGGGCGGCGATCGCATGTTCCAGCGTGACGACGGTCACGCCATCCAGGGGACGGGGCAAGACGGGCTCCAGGGTGGGGTTTCGGGGCGCCGGGCGGTGCGGCTCAGCCCAGCGTGGCGGTGGCGTCCATCGTCAGGTGCCCCAGGTGGTCGCGGGCCCACAGGCGCACCGTGCCGTCGCCGTCGGGCGCGCCGCAGACCTCGAAGGATTCGGTGTCGAAGGTGGGCTTCATCGCGTGGAAGCCGAACTGCCGCACCGTGGCCTCGGGCCGGTGGCGGCGCAGCAGGTCCAGCAGCAGCGTCGCGATCAGCGGGCCGTGCACCACCAGGCCGGGGTAGCCCTCGACCTCGGTGACGTAGCGCCGGTCGTAGTGGATGCGGTGGCCGTTGAAGGTGAGCGCCGAGTAGCGGAAGAGCAGCACGTCGTCCGGCGCGATGCGGCGCGACCAGGTGGCGTCGGTGGTGGCCAGCACCGGCGGCGGTGCGGCTTCGCCGGGCGCGGGCATGTCGCGGTAGACGATGTCGTGCCGCTCCTCGATGGCGAGCGCGCCGTCGGCCTCGATGCGGTGGTCCACGTTCACGAACACCAGCGGGCCGGTGCGCCCTTCCTTGAGCCGCACGTCGGCGATGCGCGAGGTGCGCACGATGGACTGCCCCACGCGCAGCGGCTGGTGGAAGTGCAGCTGGCTGCCCGCCCACATGCGCCGCGGCAGCGGCACCGGCGGCAGGAAGCCGCCGCGCTGGGGATGGCCGTCGGGACCCAGCTGGGACTGCGGCGCGGCCGGCAGGAAGTACAGCCAGTGCCACAGCGGCGGGATGGCCGCGCCGGTTTCCTGCGGCGCGTCGTCGCGGTCCAGCGTGGCGGTGAGCGCCCGCAGCGGCGCGGTGGTGACGCTGTCGTGCAGCTGCTCGCTGCGGCCGATCCATTGGCGCAGGTGGTCGATGTCGAGGGCCTGGGGCATGCGGTGTCTCCGATGGCGGCCAGCGTGCGGGGCGCTGGCGATGCGGCCGATTCTGGCGAGCGGGACGCTAGCTGTGAAATACTGATTTGGCTTAGGAGCTAGACAAAATCCGGATAGCGAGGCCCATCGCCGAGCACCGTCGTTGCGCCTTCCGCCCACGGATGTGCGCCTTTGTGCATCCGCCGGACGAACCCATCCTCTTGCCCTGCCAACCGGAGCCCGCCCCATGGAACTCAAGCAACTGCGCCTCTTCGTGGCCGTCAGCGAAACGGGCAGCCTGCTCAAGGCCTCGGCGCGCATGCATCTGGCGCAGCCGGCGCTGGGTCAGCAGATCGCCGCGCTGGAGGCGGAACTGGGCGCGCCGCTCTTCGTGCGCTCCAGCCGCGGCATGGCGCTGACGCCGGCCGGCTCCGTCTTCCTGGAGCATGCGAAGGTGGTGCTGGCCGATGCCGAGCGGGCGCGCCTGGCGGTGCGGGAATCGCTGGACGTGCCGCAGGGCGACGTCGCCATCGGCCTGCCCACCACCATCGCCCTGGTGGCCACGCTGCCCATCCTGAGCGCCTGCCGCGAGCGGCTGCCGAAGGTGCGGCTCAAGCTGGTGGAGGGCTACAGCGGCTTCGTGCGCGAATGGCTGCTGTCGGGCCGGCTGGACCTGGCCCTGCTCTACGGCGACGCGCCCGAGCCGGGCCTGGCCAAGCAGGCGCTGCTGGACGACCGGCTGGTGCTGGTGACGGGCGCGAGCCAGGCCCGCGTGCCGCGCAAGCTGAGCCTGCAGGCACTGGCCCGCTGGCCGCTGGTGCTGCCCGGCCGCGAGCACGGCCTGCGCCGCCTGATCGACGAGGCCTGCGCACCGGCCGGCGTGCAGCTGGACGTGGTGGCCGAGATCGAGGCGCTGGGCAGCGTGAAGCGGGCGGTGGAGGCCGGCATCGGCAGCACCATCCTGGCGGCCGGTGGCGTGGCGGAAGAGGTGGCCGAGGGCCGGCTGCGCACCGTGGCCATCGACAGCGCGGCGATGCGGCGGCGGGTGGTGCGCGTGCTGGGCACCGCCCGGCCGCAGACCGTGGCCTGCGCCGCGGTCGAGGCGCTGGTGGTGGACGTGCTGCGCGGCATGACGCGCTCCGGCGCCTGGCCGGCCACGTGGATCGGCCCCTGACGCGCGGCAGCCGCCGCGCGTCGGAGCCCGTTCAGAAGTCGACCGTCGCGCTCAGGTTGAAGGTGCGCGGCGTGCCCTGCACCAGGTAGCCGTAGCCCGGGTAGCCGCCCACGGATGCCCAATAGCGGCGGTCGGTGGCGTTGTCGATGCGCGCGCGGAAGGTGACGGGCTTGCCCGCCACTTCGGTCAGGTAGCGCGCGCCCACGTCCAGCCGCGTCCAGCCGGACACGCGCAGGGTGTTGGCGGCATCGGCATAGCTGCTGCCGTTGCGCACCACGCGGCCGGTGAGGGCCAGGCCCGGCACGCCGGGCACGTCCCAGTCCAGCCCCAGGCTGCCCTGCGCGCGCGCCACGCCGATCACGCGCTTGCCGTCGGTGGTGGCGCTGCCGGTGTTCTTCTGCTCGGCGTCCAGCCAGGTCACGCCGCCCAGCACGCGCAGGCCGCGGGTGAGTTCGCCGAAGGTGTTGAGCTCCACGCCCTGGTGGCGGTCCTCGCCCTGCACGCCGTAGTAGCCGTTGGCCAGGTAGGCGCGTGGCTTCTCTGTGCTGAAGACGGCCACGGTCGCACCGATGCGGCCGCCGTCGTACTTCAGGCCCACCTCCTTCTGTTTGGAGACGTAGGGCGCCAGCTGCTGCCCGCCGTTGAGCACCGGCTGTCCGCCGGACTGGGTGGGCGCCGTGTCGCCCTGCGCCAGGCCTTCGATGTAGTTGGCGTAGATCGACAGGTCCTCGCGCAGCCTGAACACCACGCCGGCCACCGGGCTGGTGCGGCTCTGGTCGTAGCTGCTGACGCCCGTGGTGCCGGGCACGAAACGGCCGGCATTGGCGACCACGTAGGGGATGCTGGTCGACTCGATGGTCTGGTAGCGCGCGCCCAGCGTCACGCGCAGGCGGTCGTCCAGGAAGGACAGCGTGTCGCCCAGCGCCCAGCTCTTGAGCGTGGTGGTGCCGTTGAGCGCGGGGTTGGTCAGGTCGTTGCCCAGGTAGCTGAGGCCGGGCGCGATGCGGGGCACCGGAGCGTAGATGCTGCTGACGACCGAGGAGCCGGCCGCCAGGCCCATGGCATAGGCGTTCTTCTTCTGCAGGTCGTACCAGGAATAGCCCAGCACCCATTCGTGGCCCACGCTGCCCGTGCGCAGCTTGCCGCGCAGGCCCAGCTCGGCCGTCTTCACGTCGTCCTCGCGGGTGTTGTCGAAGCGCGTGGCCGTGCTGGCGCCGGTGAAGGCGTTGTTGACCGTCGGATTGGCGAGCGCATTGCTCTCGGCGCTGCGGCGGGCGCCGGCCGCGGCCCAGGCGGTGATGCCGGGGGTGATGTCGTATTCGCCGCGCAGGGAGCCGAAGGTGTCGCTCTCCATCGAATAGGTCCAGGGCTGGGCATAGTTGCTGCGGCCGTCGGGCGCGCGCGGCACCACGGTGACGGCGCTGCCCAGCGTCACGTTGGGCCGGGCCGCCTCGAGCATGTGCTCCTGGTGGCCGATGTCGGCCGACACGCGGGCATCGCGGCCGCGCCAGTCCAGCCCGACCGACAGCGCGCTCAGCCTGACCGATTCGCCATCGATGCCCGTGCCGCCGTCGCGGTGCGCCGCATTCACGCGCACGCCCATGCTCTGGTCGGGACCGAAGCGCCGGGCGATGTCGGCCGCGGCATAGCCCTGCGAGCCGCTCGCGCCGCCCACCGTCACCTGCGTCAGCGGCTCGTTGCCGGCGCGCTTGGGCAGCAGGTTGATGTTGCCGCCGATGCCGCCGCCCGAGGGCGTGGCGCCGTTGAGGAAGGCGCTGGCGCCGCGCAGGACCTCCACCCGCTCGAACAGCTCCGAGGCGATGTACTGGCGCGGCAGCAGGCCGTACAGGCCGTTGTAGGCGATGTCGTCCGAGTTCACGATGAAGCCGCGCATGAAGTACGACTCCTGGAAGTTGCCGAAGCCGCGCGCCACCCGCACCGAGGGATCGTTCTGCAGCACGTCGGCCACGCTGCGCGCCTGCTGGTTCTGGATCAGTTCCTGCGTGTAGGCGGTGGTGGCGAAGGGCGTGGCCATCAGGTCGACGTTGCCCAGCAGGCCGACGCGCCCGCCGCGGGCGATCTGGCCGCCGGCGTAGGGCTTGGTGAGGCCTTCGGCCGAGGCATCGGCGCTGGCTTCGACGGTGACGGTGGCGAGCGTGCCGGCGGGCGCCGTTGCGGTCGCAGTGGCGGCGGGGGCGGTCTGGGCCGAGGCGGCCAAAGCCTGCAGGGCAAGGCCGGCGGCCAGGGCCAGCGGCCCCGGCGTGAAGAGTCGGGTCATGGAAATGGGCTTTCGAGACGAATGCGAATTGTTATTATTAGTTAACGCATCGTGAGTGAGTCGATGCATCTGCAAGCCCGGTCATGTCGCGGGGCCTTCTGCCGTGGGCGATTGCGAGGGCACGCTGACCAACGGCACCGTGCGATTCAGGGCCTCGCTCCCTCTCCCCTCGCGGGAGAGGGCCGGGGAGAGGGGGTGGCGGCAGCCGCAAGGCGCGACCTTCGTTTGGCGCTGCGGCCCCCGCTCCCCAACCCCTCTCCTGCCAGGGGAGAGGGGCTCACGGCCACGCGCCGCGGCGTCGGACGCAGCCTGGCCGATCAGCCCTTCGATCTGCCGTTCTCGAAAACGCGCAGTTCCCCCGGCGCGAACGGCACCCAGGTTTCATTCGTGGTCAGCGGCGCCGTCACGACCACGGCCACGCGGTCGTCGGGCGTGGTGTGCTGGGCGAAGTCCATCGACAGGTCCTCGTCGGCGAGTTGGGCGAGCGTGAAGGGATGCTGCCGTTCGATGGACCAGAGGTTGGTGGACGCATGCGCCCACAGCGCCTGCCCGTTGGACAGCATGAAGTTGAAGGTGCCGTGCCGCGCGATGCGCGGCGCCAGTTCGCGCAGCGTGAGCGTCAGCTCGTCCACGCTGGGCACGTCGGCATGCGACTTGGCCAGCTCCTGCATCAGCCAGCAGAAGGCATGCTCGCTGTCGGTGCCCCCGACGGGATGGAAGTTGCCGTGCAGCCGCGGGCGGAAGTCCTTCAGGTCCCCGTTGTGGGCGAACACCCAGTAGCGGCCCCACAGCTCGCGCACGAAGGGGTGGCAGTTCTGCAGGTTGACCGCGCCCTGCGTCGCCTTGCGGATGTGGGCGATGACGTTGCGGCTCTTGATGGGATAGCGGCGGATCAGCTCCGCCACCGGCGATTCGCAGGCCGGCAGGTGGTCCACGAAGTGGCGCAGCCCGCGGTCCTCGAAGAAGGCGATGCCCCAGCCATCCGCATGGTGGTCGGTGCGGCCGCCGCGCTGGGCGAAGCCGGTGAAGCTGAACTGCACGTCGGTGGGCACGTTGCAGTTCATTCCGAGGAGCTGGCACATGGCGGTGGCGGGGCGGTCGTTGGAAAAGAAGCTCAGGCCTTGCGGCCGGCCCGGTACAGCCCGCACAGCTTGTGGCCGTCGGGGTCGCGCACGTAGGCCAGGTGCATGGCGCCGTCGCCGCGGGGGCCGGGGGCGTCCTCGATGGCGGTGCCGCCATGGGCCACGGCCACGTCGTGGAACTGCTGCAGCTGCTCGGGCGAGTTGCACTTGAAGCCGATGGTCGCGCCGTTGGAGACGGTGGGCGCCTCGCCGTTGATCGGCTGGGTGATGCCGAAGGTGCTGCCGTCGTGGCGCCAGAACACGCGCTGGTGGCCGCCGGGGCCGGTGTTGCGCGCGCCTTCGGGCGCGCCCAGCACGCCGAGCACGGCGTCGTAGAAGCGCTTGGCGCGTTCGATGTCCTGGCTACCGACCATCACATGGTTGAGCATCTGCGGGATCTCCTTCGTTGTTGTCGGGCGCCGTCGCCCGGGTTGGGGAAAAAGCGGCCCCGATTAGACCCGAGCCGCCGGGCCGCGGCTGTCGCGCACACCGCCGTCAGATCGCGCCGCGGTGCTGCCGCTCCCGCAGCTGCAGGGCTGCCAGCAGCGCCAGGCCGCACAGGCCGGCCAGGATCAGGAACACCTCGTCGAAGGCCGCCAGCCGCGCCGGGCTGCTCTGCAGCTGCGCCAGCGAGTCGCCATGCGCCGCCAGCCGCCACTCCAGCACCACGGCGCACAGGCTCACGCCGGCCGAGCCGCCCAGCTGCCGCAGGAAGCTGATGGCGCTGGCGCCCTGCGGGATCATGGCCTTGGGCAGCGGCCGCATGGAGCCGATGTTGAGCGAAGGCAGGATGAAGCCCAGCCCGATGCGCCCGACCACCGCGTACAGCGTCAGCAGCCACAGCGGCCCGGCCAGCGACAGCGTGGGCATCAGCGCGAAGCTGGCGGCCAGCAGCAGCAGGCCGGTGCTCACCAGCAGCCAGGTCGGGTGGCGGTCGGCCAGCCGGCCCACGCCGGCGATGGTGAAGGCCAGCACGATGCCCGCCGGCAGCATGATGGTGCCCACGTGCGAGGCCGACAGGTGCAGCGCGACCTGCATGAACACCGGCAGCAGGTAGGTGGAGCCGAACAGCGCCGTGCCGTAGATGAAGGCCACCACCGTGCCCATGGCGAACTGGCGGTGGCCGAAGAGGCGCATGTCCATCAGCGGCTCGCCGCCGCGCGCGGCCAGGCGGCGCTCCCACCACACGAAGGCGGCCAGCGCGGCACCTGCCAGCACCAGCAGCAGCGCAGCCTGGCTCGGCGCATCGCCGCGCAGCTCCACCAGGCCGTTGAGCAGGCACAGCGTGCCCGCGGTGCCGATCAGCAGGCCGCGCCAGTCCAGCGCATGGCTGCGGCCGGCCTGGGCGCCGCCGGGCGCGGTGGACGGCACGAACTTCCAGGCCAGCCAGAAGGCCGCCAGGCAGAAGGGCACCACCATGAAGAAGATCGAGCGCCAGCCCGCCAGGTCCACCAGCACGCCGCCGATGCTGGGCCCCACGGCCGGCGCCAGCACCACGCCCATGCCGAAGAAGCCGCTGGCGCGGCCCTGCTCGTGCGGTTCGAAGGCGCGCAGGATGATGATGGCGGGAATGGGCTGCACCACGCCGGCCGCCAGCCCTTCCATGACGCGCGCGGCCAGCACCAGCGGGAACAGGTCGGCCAGCCCGCCCAGCAGCCCGCCGGCCAGCAGCAGCACCATGGTTCCCACGTAGGTGCGCCGGTAGCCGAAGCGCGCCAGCAGCCAGGGCGTGGTGAGCATCGAGGCCGTCATCGCCACCATGAAGCCCGAGCTGACCCACTGCGCCCGCTCCTGCCCCAGGCCGAAGTGCCGGCTGAGGTCGGGAATGGCCACGTTCACCACGGTGGACGACATGATCGAGGCCATGGTGCCCACCATGACGGACAGCAGCAACAGCCAGCGGTAGCGCGGGCCGTAGCGCAGCCGCATCGGCGACATGGGGGCGGCAGCCGGCGGCTCGGGCGCCGTGGAAGGCGGCATGGGGGAAGGCGGGGTGTCGTGGGTCATGGGCGCTGGCTGCCGTCGGGCGGGCCGCCGCGGAACGGGCACGGCCGTCCGGTCCTACAAGCATACGGGGCTTCGCCCGCCGATTCCGCTGCGGGGCCGCCCGAACAATTCCGCCCACTCCGGAAGCGGCGCCTGCACGGCGCCGTCCAGCCGGCTAGGTACGCCCCCACCCACCACACACACACCGATAGCCAAGGGAGCCTCGTCCATGCTCACATCCCACACCGCCGACCAGGTGCACGAAGGCGGTTCGCTCGCCGACGAACTGGCCGCGCCTGCCGTCAGCCGCGCCTACGTCTGCCAATGCGGCCGGCCCGTGTACCTGCGCAACAGCCAGTGCCTGGCCTGCGGCACGCCCCTGGGTTTCGTCACCGCCCGCGTCGGCATGCTGCCGCTGGCGCCGGTGCAGGACGATGCCGAACTGTTCACCGTGTTCGGCGAGCCGCAGGGCCCGCGCTACCGCCGGTGCGCCAACTTCAGCACCGCCGCCGGCTGCAACTGGCTGGTGCCGGAAGACCCGGAAGCCGACAAGGGCCTGTCCCACACCCACGGCCTGGCGCCCGGCCTGTGCCTGGCCTGCAGCGCCACCCGCACCATCCCCGACCTGTCGGTGCCCGAGAACGACGAGCTGTGGCTCAAGATGGAAGCGGCCAAGCGCCGCGTGATGTCGCAGCTGCTGGCGCTGGGCCTGCCGATCAGCACGCGGCTGGCCGACCCGGCCCATGGCCTGGCCTTCGACTTCCTCTCCAACCTGCCCGGCGCGCCGCGCGTGCTCACCGGCCACCAGGATGGCGTGATCACGCTCAACATCGAGGAGGGCGACGACGCCCAGCGCGAGAAGACGCGCGCCGAAATGCGCGAGCCCTACCGCACGCTGGTGGGCCACTTCCGCCACGAGATCGGCCACTATTACTGGGACGTGCTGGTCGCGCCCACGCCCTGGTTGCAGGACTTCCGCGCCCTGTTCGGTGACGAGACGCAGGACTATGGCCAGGCGCTGCAGCGCCACTACGAGAACGGCCCGCCCGCCGACTGGGCGCTGCGCTACGTCACCAGCTATGCCAGCACCCATCCGTGGGAGGACTGGGCCGAGACCTGGGCGCACTACCTGCACATGGCCGACACCGTGGACACGGCGCTGAGCTTCGGCGTCAACGCCGTCAACGTGGAACTGACCAGCGACCTGTTCACCCGCGAGGACCTGTGGCAGCCGGAGCATCCGGACGCCGACCGCTTCCTGGAATTCCTGAACGGCTGGGTGCGCCTGACCAACGTGCTGAACGAGCTGTCGCGCAGCATGGGCCAGCCCGACTTCTATCCCTTCGTGCTGCCGCATGCCGCGGTGGGCAAGCTGCAGTTCATCCACCAGCTGGTGACCGAGCAGCGCGGCCAGCCGGCGCCCCAGCGCGCGGAAGGCGGCGAGCCGGCCCCCGTGCAGGAGCCGCCGCCGGCCGGCGACTCGGCACTGGTGCAGGAACTGCCTGCCGAGCCCGCCATGTCGCAGCAGGACCAGGCGCCGGTCCCGGCCGACGGCAATGCCGCGCCCGTCGTGGCGGACGCGCAGCCGGCGAACGCCGAGGACGTGCAGCAGCAACAGCCGCTGGCTGCCTGAGCCGGCTGGTGTGCGCGCGGCGGCGCGGCTCAGCGCGCCGTCGCGAACATCACGGCGAGCAGCGCGATGCCGGCCAGGAAGGCCAGCAGGCGCACCACCCACGGAAACACCAGCCAAGCGCCTAGCACGGTGGCCAGCCGGCCGAGCAGGCCGGGCGTCACCAGCCGCTGGTCGGTCGCACGGCCAGCCGCGGCAATCGGCGCGCCGCAGTTCGGACAGGTCGGTGCGCGTGGCGACACGCGGTGGCCGCAGTCGGGGCAGTCGATGAGCGCCATGGGTCCTCCTTCGCGGCGGGTCATCCGCCGGCCGCGCGCGGCACGATGACGATCTCGACGCGGCGGTTCTTCTGCCGGCCCGCCGGGTCGTCTGCGCCATCGGGCGTGGTGTTGGGCGCCACCGGCTCGCGCCGGCCCAGGCCTTCGGTGTCCAGCCTGCGCCCGCCGGTGGCGGCTTCCAGCCGCTCGGCCACGCGCTGCGCGCGGCGCAGCGACAACGCGTCGTTGTAGGCATCGCTGCCGCGCGCATCGGTGTGGCCGCGCACGCGGACCGGCGCTTCGGGGTAGCCCTGCAGGAGTTCGGCGGCGCGTGCCAGCGCGGGCTCGGCGTCGGGCCGCAGCTCGGCCTTGTCGAAATCGAAGAGCACGTCTGCCGGCAAGTCCACCACGATGGCCTTCTGCGGCGTGGGCCGGGCCTGCAGTTCGCCGAGCAGCGCGCGCGTGCGCGCCAGCCGCGCGGGCGGCACCTCTGCCAGGCGCAAGGCGCTGTCGGGCGCAGCGGCGGGGCGGAAAGTGGATTCGGCCGGCGCCTTCTGCCAGGTGCCCGATGTGTTCGCGGGACGCCACGTGCTGGCCGGCGCATCGGCGGCCGTCTGCCACTGCGTCGGCGTCGCGGCCAGCGGCTGGGTGGTGCGGTGCACCGTGTAGCCCGCCGGCTGGGCCGAGGCGGCGCTGGCGCACAGAAGCAGCAGCATGGCGCCGGTCGCGCGAGCCGCGGTGCCAGCGGTGATGGCGGTGGGCCTCATCCGCCAGGCTTGAGCGGCAGCACCACCGCCAGGCCGGGGCTGTTGGTGTCGTCGGGCGGGCTGCCTTCGTTGATGACGAGCTTGACCTGGCGCGCATCGGCCGGCACGGCGCCCAGGAAGACCAGCCGGCCTTCCATCGTGTCGCCGGTCTTGATCTTGAGGTAGCGGTTGTCCTCGGGCCGCTTGAGCATCAGCTTGTTGCCGGCGTCGTCCTGCAGGTAGGTGTCGCCCGAGGCCATCTGCGTCCAGTTGGTGAGCGGGCTGGCGAAGGAGGCGCTGACGTCCAGCACGGTGGCGTCCGGGCCCAGTTCCACGCCCTTCACGCGCACGGTGAGGCCGGCGCTGGCCACGCCCTGCACGGCCATCGGCACGGTTCGCGCGCTGGTGGGCGCGGCGGCGGGCGTGGGCGCGGGTGCGGACGCGGCATTCGACGGCGGCGCGTTCGGTGCGGGCGCCATCGGTGCTGGCGCGGGCGCCGTGGGGGCGGCCGGTGCCGCCGGTTCGCTGCCCTTGTCGGAGCAGGCGGCCAGCAGGCCCACCGCCAGCGCGATGGCGGCCAGGGCGGGGTACGCGGAAGCGGTCGGTGTCTTCATCGGATGTTGACGCTGTTGATGTTGGCCGCGGCGCCGGTGCCGCCGCGCGCGCAGTCGGCGCCGGCCTGCACGTCGCGCGTGTTGCGGCCGGTGACGACGACGGTGCGGCCCTGCAGGCTGCGGCCGTCGATGTTCACGCTGTTGACGTTGGCCGCGCCGGTCGCCGCGCCGTCCTGGCAGTGCACCTGCACACGGGTGGCGCTGTTGCCGGTGACGTCGATGCGGTTGGTGCCCGGGCCGGGCCGGTCGATCACGGTGCGCGTGCCCTCGGCGCCGCGGTCGCCGGCGCCGGCGGCCGCGCAGGTGCCGGCGAGCAGGCAGGCGGCCAGCGCGGCCAGGCGGCGCGGT
>NZ_LDSL01000151.1 GCF_001476815.1 Pseudacidovorax intermedius
CCCTCTCCCCTCGTGGGAGAGGGGTCGGGGGAGAGGGGGCGCCCGATGAGGCGCGGTCAGTCCGAAGCCGGAACTTCGCTGCCACCCGGCCACGCCAGCGACAGCCCGCTGCGGAAACAGCGCGCCTCCCCCGTCACCGGATCGTCGAAGCCGATGCCCCGTGCCAGCAGCCGCAACGGCTCGGCGAAGTCGTCCGCGCCTTCGGGCCGCAGCAGCGGATAGATGCCGTCGCCCACGATCGGCACGCCCAGCGCGTGGAGTTGGGCGCGCAGCTGGTGCTTGCGGCCGGTGTGGGGCGCCAGGTCGAGCAGGGCGTGGCCGCCACGCACCTCGCGCACGGCGATGGCCGTCTCTGCATTGGGCTCGCCGTCCACCGTCTCGCTGCGCATGAACACGCTCTCCAGCCGGCTGCGGTAGACCGCCGGCAACGGCGCGGGCGGCGGCCAGCGCACGATGGCCTCGTAGTGCTTGCGCACCGCGCGTTCGGCGAACAGCCGCTGGTAGGCGCCGCGCGTGGCCGGCTGCACGCTGAAGACCACCAGCCCGGCTGTCTCGCGGTCGATGCGGTGCACGGGCACCAGCGTGTCCAGGCCCAGGCGATGTTTCAGGCGCACCAGCAGCGTCTCGCGCACGTGCCGGCCGCTGGGCATCACGGGCAGGAAATGCGGCTTGTCGGCGACCACCAGCTGTTCGTCCTGGAACAGCACCGTCTCCTGGAAGGGTACCGGCGCCTCTTCGGCCCATTCGCGGTAGTACCAGATGCGCAGGTCACGGCGGTAGGGCGTGGCGGCATCCAGGCGGCTGCCGTCGCCGGCCAGCACGCGGCCAGCGGCCATGCGGGCCAGCCAGTCGCCGCGTGCGACCATCGGAAAGCGCTCGGCCAGGAAGTCCAGCACCGTGGCCCAGCCGCCCGGCGGCAGCGCCACGCAGCTCGGGCCCAGGCCGCCATCGACGGGCAGGGGCCGCGGCTGGGCAGCGCGGCGCGCGCTGCCGGCACTGCGGGCGGGGCGGGTGGACATGGGCGGCATTGTCGTGAGGAGCCGGGCGGGCGCTGCCCGGCTTGTAGGCCGAGGGTGAATGCTGTGGCAGCATTGGATGCTGGACAAGAGGCTGGCTGCGGAGGATCAATGGACGAGTTGAAATTCAAGTCGGACGGGACATCCGTTGTTGCGCGAATGGCCGACTGCCGCATCTCTACCCCTGATGGTCGACACGTCCTAGAACTACCCTATGACGGCGAGCCACCGCACGGAGACTCATATCACCGCCTCTTGGTCGATGGTCGAGTCTTCCCAGGACGCGCTTGGGGCTGCAACTTCGCTCTATCCGACCGGTCGCTCCATGTTGCATTCAGCTGGATGCCCGCCATGCTGCAACGCAAGACAGTGGTGCTGAGCCTGGGCGATTACAGCTACTGCATCCTCCCCAGCTACATCCACGACTTCAGTTTTAGCTGGCCGGCTTTGGTCGGCGTGGGCCACCTGTCGCGGAATCAAGGGTTCGTGTTTACCGGCGAAGAGAGCTGGCAAAGGTTCTGAACGACGAACACCGACCAGAGCGGCCATCGTTCCACCGCAACGAACTTGGACGGGATCTGGGGATCCAGCACGCGCAAACAACGTCCACAGCGTCAGGTCGCCTCGCGGCGCAGGTTTGATGCGTTGACCAAAGTTCTGTTTCCCAATGAGAACTGCTTCACGCGACTAGGCATCGGCAAAGGCGTTGAAACGGATTTTTCGTGACTTGATGACTGATTGCTGCGGCCGTTTTCCTCCCTGAAAGCACCATATTCCGTGACTTTTGTAGCTCTTCAACCGCGTCGTCGGCCGAGCAGGTTTACCAGACGTCGTGCCGGTGCGGTTTGAGGGCCATTTCGAAAGAAATCTTTCGAAGGCCGTTGGTCGAGTCCGCCGACGGCTAGATTGCGATCGGCTGCAACTTGTCTAACCAACCTTCCGACTCGACGGGCGCGATGTCCCAATCGTCAATAGGCGGAATCTTTTTCGATGGATCTCAAATTGCTTGATTCCCCTGCTAAACGCGCGTTTCCGACAATGTTCAAAAAAATCGCTACCTCTTTCTCTTTTGCATTGCTTCTTTCGTGTTTGACGCAAGCTTATGCCGCTTCGCCGGAAGATGAAGCAATGGGTAGCCGTGCAGGCACGCATGTCGCCGAGTTGCTAGTCGAGTCACGTAAATTATCGACTGAGGAGCAATTCCGCTCGTTCAACTGCAGGGCCCTAGATTACGCAGAATTGATGACCACCGCCAAAATCGCTTTCAATTCATCCGAAGAGTGGATATGGTGGGGTGCGGCGATCGGCGGTATGAACGTCATGCAGACAAAGCTCTGCGCCGCCATGACAGAAAAGGATCAAGACTCGGCAAAGGTGATGGAATACAGCCGGGCTTGGAAAACATCGCTGCGTGTTCTCAATGAAATAGTTCAGGATTGGCAGCAGTCTGGAAAATCTCGAAAGTATTACCAGCAGGCTTTCGTCAAGCATGAACAAGAAATGAAGCCCGTCATCGACGTGATCGATTCGCTTACTCCATGAAGATAAAGTTTTCTCCGAAAACCTCAAAAGAAACGAGCCGTTTTGCTCCTGCTCGCCATGTCCGAATTTACGGTAAGGCGTTGTAATTCGGCTTCCTGCAACTGGCCGGGCCATAGGGTCATGGCGCCGTCGGCGCCAAGTCAGCCGGCGGCGCGGCGTCGGTGCTTTGGCATGTTTGATTTTGTCTAGGCCCTGTCAGCGCCCAGCCGGCGCCGCCTGCAGCACCTTCGCCGCCAGGTCCTCGTAGTTCTCGCCCAGGTGGTGCCCGCCCGGCATGGGCAGCACCTTCACCTGCGCCGCATCCAGCTTCGGGCAGAGCGAGTCGGCCTTTTCCTCGGTGCCGTAGACGCACAGCATCAGGCCCGGCGGCAGGCGCCTGGCCTCCGGGGCGATGGGCTGGTCGCCGCTCTTGCCGATCCAGTTGCTGACGTGGAATTCGAAGGCGGCCTTCTCGCCGGGGCCGAGCAGGCCCAGGAGCTTGACGCTGGCGCGGGTGCGCTCCGGCAGGCGGTTGTAGGCGAAGGGCAGCACGTCGGCGCCCTGCGAATAGCCGAGCAGCAGCACCTCGCTGCGGCCCCAGCGGGCGGCGTAGTAGCGGATCACGCGGTCCAGGTCGGCGGCCACGCCCTCGGGCGTGCGGCGGGTCCAGAAGTAGCGCAGCGAATCGAGGCCGGCGACCGGCACGCCGTCCTTGGCCAGGGCGGCGGCCAGGCGCTTGTCGATGCTGGCCCAGCCGCCGTCGCCCGACACCAGCACGGCGAAGCGCTTGCCGGGCCCCTGCACGGGCACCTCGGTGATGGGCAGGTCCGACAGCTGGCTGGGCGGCAGGGCCAGGCCGGCGCGCTGCGCGGCCATCTGGGCGAAGGTGGCATCGAAGCCGGGCGGCGGCGCATCGGCCGAGGCGGCGGCGGCCGGCGCGACCCAGCGGGCGCCGGGCACCTGGGCGGTGAACTGGGCGGGCGAGGCGGCACCGGCGGCGCAGGCGGGGCCGCGGGGGTCGGCGCCCATGGCGGTCCAGGCGCCGGCCAGGCGGGACGCCGGCTGCAGATCGAAGGCGGTGTCGGCGGGCTTGCCGCCGGTGGCGCTGCCGGCCACGGGGCGGCTCTTGAGGTTCTCGTCGCCGCACAGGGGCAGCGGCAGGGCGATGCGCGGGCAGAAGTCCAGCGACAGCGCGCCGGTGTAGGTGTCGGCGGGCGACTGGGCGAGCAGGCCGTAGGCCAGGGCACCCGTGCCGCCGCTGCCGACCAGAATGGGTTCGATGTAGGTGGGCAGCTTCTCGCCGGCCTGCACGAAGCGGGCGAAGTGCTCCAGCGCGCCGGGGCCGTGCACGCATTGCTGGCTGACGGCCGCCAGGCTGCGGTAGAAGCCCGGGCCGTTCACGGCCAGCACCATGGCGCCCTGGGCGGTCATGGCCTGCACCAGACGCAGTTCGCGCGGGGAGGGCGCGTCCGCGTTCATGAGCAGCACCACGAACTGCTGCACCGCGCCGGCGGGGCGGTAGAGCGGCACGTCCTTGAAGATCTCGCGGGTGATGCGCTTGGCGGGCTGGGGCAGGGCGGCGGTGGCGGAGGGCGTCGCGACGGGCGCGGCAGGCTGGGCCAGGGCCGTGCCCGCCATGACGAGGGCGGCAGCACCAGACAGGGCGCGGCGCAGGAGCTTGGAGCGGACGGTCATGCGGAAAGGAACGTTTGGATGACGGGACAGGTGACGAAGGACCAGCGCCGAGGAACCGAAAGCCCCTCTCCCCTCGCGGCAGAGGGGTCGGGGGAGAGGGGGTGCTCGCGCGCCACGTTTGGCAGGCTTGCGCGAATGCCGGCGCCCCCTCTCCCCGGCCCTCTCCCGCGAGGGGAGAGGGAGAGACGAGCGCCGTTCACTTGCCCGCCTCGAACTTGCCGATCACGCCCTTGGCGCCGCCGCCGATCAGCGCCGCCAGGTCCAGCAGCACGAACAGCGGCGCGACGCCGCCGGGCGCGGCCAGGTAGCGGGGCTCCCACACGGGCTCGAACTTGTCCTTGAAGCTGCGCAGACCGCGGAAGTTGTAGAAGCGCTCGCCATGCTCGTAGAGCAGCCGGCCGAGCCGCTGCCAGCGCGGCGCATGCCGGCGCTCGGCCATGCCGGCCATGGGCGCCATGCCCAGGGCGAAGCGCTGGAAGCCGCAGTCCTTCAGGTGCAGCAGCACCTTGGCGAACAGGAAGTCCATGGTGCCGGGCGGCGCATCGGGCAGGTGGCGCATCAGGTCCACCGCGGCCTCCTCGGCCGGGGCGGTGATCAGCAGGTTGGCGAAGGCGAGGATCCGGCCCTCGCGCCGGGCCACGGCCACGGGCAGGCGGCGCAGGTAGTCCTCGTCGAAGCGGCCGACCGAGAAGCGCTTCTCGCGCGTCTTCTGCTTGCCGAGCCAGGCGTCCGAGACGGCGCGCAGTTCGGGCAGCGCGGCGTCGAGCGCAGGGCCTTCCAGCACCTCGAACACCAGGCCCTCGCGCTCGCCGCGGTTCATGCCCGAGCGCAGGTTGGCCCGCTTGGCGCCCTTGAGGTTGAACTCGGGCAGTTCGATGTGCGCATGCTCGCCCAGCTTGAAGGCCTGCAGGCCGCAGTCCAGGTACAGCGGCAGGCTGGCCGGGCGTACCTGGTAGAAGGCCGGCCGGCCGCCGTGCTCCCGCGCCAGCTCGACGAAGCGCCAGGCCAGGTCGGCCATTTCCGCCCGGTCGCCGACGGGGCCGTACAACGCGATCCACGAGCGGTTCTGCTTGCCGTACATGAGGAAGCTGCGGCCGGAGGGCGAGAACAGCAGGTGCTTGTCGCCCGTGAGGGCGAAGCAGGCTTCGGCGCGCGGATTGGCGGCCACGATGGCGGCGGCGCGGTCCAGTTCTTCCCGGGACGGCTCGGCCGCCTGGCCCGAGGGCGGGCGCAGCAGCTGCCACAGGCCGAAGGCCATGGCCGCCAGCGCCACGCCCAGCAGCGCCCGCAGCGAGCGCGGCGCCTGCGCGTCCAGCTCGAACTGCCACCACAGGCGATGGCTGTAGGCCACTTCCTGGTAGGCGAAGAACAGCAGCCACAGCGAGCCGGCCAGCACCGCGCCCAGGGCCAGCAGCCAGCCGGGCTCCAGCCGCATGGCCAGCAGGGAGGAGCGGCGGTCGAACTGCTTGCGCGAGGCCACCAGCAGCAGCGCCAGCGTGGCCAGCAGCCCGGCCTCGTGCAGGGCGATGCCCTTGGGCAGCGCCAGCACGGCCGACACCAGCGCCAGCACCAGCGCCGCCCACCAGGCGGCATCGAGCCGGTGGAACAGGCCGCGCGCCACCAGGAGCAGGCCCAGGCCCGCCACGCTGCCCAGGAAGTGCGAAGCCTCCACCAGCGGCAGCGGCACCTTGAGCGTGGCGAGCATCTCGCGCGCGTCCTCGGTGAAGGGCGTCACGCCCGAGGCGATGAGCCACAGCCCGGCCACCAGCGTCAGCGCGGCCAGCAGGCGGGGGCTCAGGCGGGTGGCGGCGCGGGCGATGGGCGTGCCGACGCCGCTCTTCAGCTCCCAGCCCAGCACCAGCGCCGTCGCCGCCACCAGCGGGATCACGTAGTAGATGCCGCGGTACAGCACCAGCGCGGCCAGCATGCTTTCGGCCGGCACCTGCTCGCGGGTGGCGGCCAGCATGACGGCCTCGAACACGCCCACGCCGCCCGGCACGTGGCTGATGATGCCGGCCACGATGGCGATGGCATAGAAGGCCGTGAAGGCGGGCAGGTCCATGCGCTCGCCGGGCAGCAAAAACCACAGGGCCGCCGCCGAGGCCATCAGCTCGAAGGCGGAGATCACCAGCTGCTGCACCGCCAGCCCGGCCGGCGGCAGCCGCAGGCGCCAGCGGCCGCCCAGCTGCAGCGTGCGCTGGCGCCGGCACAGCAGCAGGAACACCGCCACGCCCAGCAGCAGCGCCGCCGCGCCGGCCTGCAGCAGGGTCGCCGGCAGGTGCAGGAGCTCGGCCACGTCCGGCGCGCCCCACAGCAGTGCCCCGGCGCCGAAGGCCAGGATGCCGAGCGCGAAGGCCGCCGCGTTGAACACCACCACCTGCGCCACCTGGTGCGCCTTGAGGCCCGCCGCCGTGTACAGCCGCGTGCGCACCGCGCCGCCGGTCAGCGGCCCCAGGCCGATGGTGTTGGACAGGGCATAGGCGGTGAACGAGGTCAGCAGCACCGTGCCGCCGTTCACCCGCGCCCGCGCATAGGCCAGGGCGGAGAAGTCGTAGCCGGTCAGGATGAGGTAGCTGGCCGCCGTGGCCATCAGGGCCAGCAGGATGTCCAGCTCATGGGTGGCGGCGATGGCCTGCATCACCTCGTCATAGCGCACCTGGCCGGCCAGGCCGTGCAGGGCGGCGGCCAGCAGCAGGCACATCAGCACGGCGGCGAGTGCGATCAGCCACGGCTTGGCGCGCTGCCAGCCGCGGGCGACGGCCTCCGTCGGGGCGGAGCGCGCGTGCGGGCGCGCGGTATCGGGGGAAGTCGGGGAAAGCTCGGTCACGGTGTACAAACAGGGGCGCGGCGGCCCACGCATCAGAGCACAACGCCGCCCGGCGCCCAAGCGTTGGCCCGGCGCCCCAAATTTTGTGAATCGCATGTCCAAGACTCCCCCCGAATCGCCGGTGCGGGCCGCAGTCGCTGGCCCCGCTTCCACCTCGGCCGCGCCCGCTGCCGCCTTCCCGCCACCCACCGCCGATGCCCCGGCGCCCACCACGGGCGACGGCCGGCCGCCCCGCACCCTGTCCGAACGGCTGGACGCCACGCTGCGCCGCCACGGCGAGGCCCTGCCGCCACGCGGCCTGCGCCGCTTGCTGGAGGCGCTGCAGGGCGTGGTCGACAGCCGCATCAGCGAGGTCGAGGCCGGCCGCCGCGCCCATGCCGTGATGGAGAGCTACCAGGCCCTCGCCGCCGAGGAGCGCCGCGACGTCTGGCTGCTGATGGCCGAATGCTTCGCCCCCGACGGTGCCAGGCTGCGCGCCGCCCGCCAGCAGTACGAGGCGGCCGAGCCCGGCTCGCCCGAGCAGGCCCAGGCCGAGGCGAAGCTGCGCAGGGCCTCGGCCTCGCCGCGCGCCCGGCTGCTGCAGCGCTTCGCCATTCCGGAGGACGGCCTGGGCTTCCTGGTCGGGCTGCGGGCCGACCTGCTGCCCGTGGTGCGCAAGGACCGGCGCCTGGCCGCCCTCGACGCCGAGCTGGAACAGCTCTTTTCCACCTGGTTCGACGTCGCCTTCCTCACGCTGCAGCGCATCAGCTGGGATTCGCCGGCCTCGCTGATCGAAAAGCTGATCCAGTACGAGGCGGTGCACGACATCAAGGGCTGGTCGGACGTGAAGAACCGGCTGGACGACACCGACCGGCGCTGCTACGGCTTCTTCCATCCGCGCCTGCCCGGCGTGCCGCTGATCTTCGTGGAGGTGGCGCTGACCGACGCCATCAGCGACGCCGTCGCTCCCCTGCTGGACGAGGCGGCCGCCGCCACGCCGGCGCACAAGGCCAGCACCGCCATCTTCTATTCCATCAGCAACACGCAGACGGGCCTGCGCGGCGTGAGCTTCGGCGATTCGCTCATCAAGCGGGTGGTGGAGACGCTGCGGGAGGAGTTTCCCAAGCTCAAG
Organism: Pseudacidovorax intermedius; assembly: GCF_001476815.1. Taxonomy (GTDB): domain Bacteria; phylum Pseudomonadota; class Gammaproteobacteria; order Burkholderiales; family Burkholderiaceae_C; genus Xenophilus; species Xenophilus intermedius_A. The sequence goes on from NZ_LDSL01000151.1 coordinate 8,171, forward strand.
CACTTCGCCACGCTCTCGCCCATGCCCGGCCTGCGCCACTGGCTGGGCGAGCAGGCCGCCAGCCTGCTGCCGCGCCTGCCCGACAGGCAGGCCCAGGCCCTGGGCCGCCACCTGGGCAGTCTGCCGCCCACGGCCGACCGGTTGCTGGCGGCGCTGGACGATGCGCCCGCGCTGGGCGAGCGCTCGCCGCTGCGCCAGGCGCTGCTGCACCTGGCGGCCGAGTACCTGGGCAGGGTCGGCCAGGATGGCAAGCCCGCCGACCCGGTGGCACGCTTCCACCTCGGCAACGGCGCGCGGGTCGAGCGGCTCAACTGGGCGGCCGACCTGTCGCCCAAGGGCCTCAAGCAGTCCTGGGGCCTGATGGTCAACTACCTCTACGACCTCAAGCGCCTGGACAAGCACCGCGCCCTGCTGGCCGACGGCAGGGTGCCGGTGTCGGGCGACATCGAGGGGCTGATGCTTTAGGACCCCAGGGCCGCCTGCCGATCCCCGGGCCGATCCCTCCCACAAGCGCCGCCGGCCCCGGCGCATTCCACGACAAGAGACGGAGACACGCCATGACCCCCCCACCGATCCCTCGGCGCAGCCTGCTGCGCCTGGCCGCCGCGGGCGCGGCCGCCGCCTGCGCCGGCGTGCGCGCCCAGACGTCCTGGCCCAGCCGGCCCGTGACGCTGGTCGTGCCCTTTCCGGCCGGCGGCGGCACCGATGCCTTCGCCCGGCCGCTGGCGGCCCAGTTCAGCAAGGTGACCGGCCACACGCTGGTGATCGACAACCGCGGCGGCGCCGGCGGCACCGTGGGCGCCAGCATCGCGGCCAAGGGCGCGCCGGACGGGCACACGCTCTTCATGGGCGCGGTGCACCACGCGATCGCGCCGGCCATCTATCCCAGGCTGGACTACGACATCGAACGCGACTTCGTGCCCCTGATGCTGCTGGCCAACGTGCCGCAGGTGGTGGTGGTCAATCCGCGTCGCGTCACCCAGCCGGGCGTCAAGGAATTCATCGCCTATGCGAAGCAGAACCCCGGCAAGCTCAACTACGCCTCGGCCGGTGCCGGCACCTCGCACCACCTGGCGGGCGAGCTCTTCAAGCTGCAGACCGGCACCTTCATCACCCACATTCCCTACCGCGGCGCCGGCCCCATGCTGCAGGACCTGATCGCCGGCAACGTGGACTGCGGCTTCGACGGCCTGGGCTCCTCGGCCCAGCACATCAAGGCCGGGCGCATCAAGGCGCTGATGGTCTCGGGCGCGCAGCGCAACGCTGCCTTCCCGGACGTGCCCAGCGCCAGCGAATCGGGCCTGCCCGACTACACCGTCACCACCTGGTACGGCCTGTGGGCGCCCAGGGGCACGCCGCCCGAACTGGCGGCGCGCATCACCGAGGACATGCGCCGCACCCTGGCCGCCGACGAGCTCAAGACCATCTGGGCCGCCAACGGCTCGGAGATTCCCAACGTCACCGGCGCGGCCTACGGGCAGTTCGTGTCCGCCGAAGTCCGGCGCTGGGCGGCGGTCGTCAAGGCCTCCGGCGCCAAACTCGAATAGATTGCGGGGCATGAGCGACAAGAACGACGCGATCGAGGTCTCGCGCGAGGGCGCCATCGCCGTCCTCACCCTGCGCCATCCGGGCCGGCTCAATGCCATGACCCGGGGCATGTGGCGCAGCCTGCGTACCGCCGCCGAGGGCCTGGCGGCCGACCCCAGCCTGCGCTGCGCCATCGTGCGCGGCGAGGGCGGCGCCTTCTGTGCCGGCGGCGACATCTCGGAATACCCGGCCTTCCGCTACGACGCCGGCAGCCTGCGCACCTTCCACGAGGAAGAGGTCTGGGGCGCCCTGGCGGCCCTGCTGGCCTGCCCGGTGCCGCTGGTGGCGCAGATCGAGGGTGCCTGCATGGGTGCCGGCCTGGAAATCGCCGCCTGCTGCGACATCCGCCTGGCCGGCGCCGGCGCCCGCTTCGGCGCGCCCATCGCCAGGCTGGGCTTTCCCATGGCGCCGCGCGAGGCGGTCCTGGTGCGCAGCCAGATCGGCGACACCCTGGCGCGCGACATGCTGCTGGCCGCCGGCGTGCACGACGCGCCCCGGCTGTTGGCGGCCGGCTTCCTGCTCGCCGTGCTGCCCGACGCCGAAGTGGCCGACGCCGCCTGGCGCCATGCCCGCCGCATCGCCGAGCTGGCGCCGCAGGCCGCTCGGCTCAACAAGGCCACGCTTCGCGCGCTGGCCGCCGGAGAACTTCACAGTCTGTTGGCCGGCGCCTACGACTATGCCGACTCGGGCGAGCATCGCGAGGGCATCGACGCCTTCCTGGCCAAAAGGCCGCCCCGCTTCGGCTGATTTTGTGAATACTCGGCCCCTGTCCCTCCACCCCGGCCCCGCGCCGTGCCTCCTCGCCTTCCGCCCTTCATGAGCCCAACGCCCAACGCCAACCTCTTTGCCGCGCTGCGCGCCGCCTTCCCGCATGACCTGGACGAGATCGCCGTCGAGACCGACGGTGGCTTGGCCTACTCCTGGCGCGACCTGGAGCGGGCCAGCGCCATGATCGCCAACCTGCTGGACAGCCTTCAGCTGCAGCCGGGCGCGCGCATCGCGGTGCAGGTCGAGAAGTCGGTGGAGGCCATGCTGCTGTACCTGGCCACGCTGCGCGCCGGCTACGTCTTCCTGCCGCTGAACACCGCCTACCAGCGTGCCGAGATGGAATACTTCCTCGGCAACGCCGAGCCCGAGGTCGTGGTGTGCACCAGCACCAGTCTCGAATGGGTGGAGCCCATCGCCAGGGCGGCCGGCACGCGCTGGGTGTTCACGCTGGACGACGACCGCACCGGCAGCCTGCTGGGCCATGCCGCCACCTGCAGCGCCGAGCACGAGATCGCCCGCAAGGCCGACGACGACCTGGCCGCCATCCTCTACACCAGCGGCACCACCGGCCGCAGCAAGGGCGCGATGCTGTCGCACCGCAACCTGCGCAGCAATGCCGAGGTGCTGAAGGCCTACTGGGGCTGGACGCACGGCGACGTGCTGCTGCATGCGCTGCCCATCTTCCACGTGCACGGCCTGTTCGTGGCCATCCACGGCGCGCTGCTCAACGGCAGCAAGATGCTCTGGTTCGGCAAGTTCGACCCGAAGCGCGTGATCGCCAAGCTGCCCGAGGCCACGGTCTTCATGGGCGTGCCCACACTCTACGTGCGCATGCTGGCCGAGCCCTCGCTGGGCCTGGCGGCCTGCGACAACATGCGCCTGTTCATCAGCGGCTCGGCACCGCTGCTGATCGAGACCTTCAACGACTGGCAGAAGCGCACCGGCCACACCATCCTGGAGCGCTACGGCATGAGCGAGACCATCATGCTCACCTCCAATCCCTACACCTCGGTGCAGGGCGCGCGGCGGGGCGGCACGGTGGGCTTTCCGCTGCCGGGCGTCAAGCTGCGGGTGCGCGCCTACGAGGACGGCAAACCGCCGCGCGACTGCGAACGCGACGAGATCGGCAACATCGAGGTCAGCGGTCCCAACGTCTTCGCCGGCTACTGGCGCATGCCCGAGAAGACCAGGGAAGAGTTCACCCCCGACGGCTTCTTCAAGACCGGCGACGTGGGCAAGGTCGACACCATGGGTTACGTCACCATCGTCGGCCGCAGCAAGGACCTGATCATCAGCGGCGGCTACAACGTCTACCCGGCCGAGATCGAGGGCTACATCAACGAGATGCCCGGCGTGGCCGAAAGCGCCGTGGTGGGCGTGCCCCATCCGGACTTCGGCGAGGTGGGCGTGGCCGTGGTGGTGGGCAAGCCGGGCGCGGCGCCGGACGGCGATGCCATCGTGGCCGAGCTCAAGTCCAAGCTCGCCAACTTCAAGATTCCCAAGCGCTGCTTCGTGGTCGACGAACTGCCCCGCAACCAGATGGGAAAAGTGCAGAAGGCGCTTCTGCGCGATCAGCACAAGGCCCTGTTCACCTGATTCGGCAAGCGGCCCGCCAAGCATGGAACCGGCGCAGCCCGATTGATCGAAGGGCCGCGGCGCAGGCCATGCGGGAGCACCCGAGGAACTGGCTTTGCCAGGCCTCTGGGTGCGCCCCCCCGCCAAGCCGAAGGCGCAAGAGCGGGGGGGCCGCGAAGCGGCATGGGGGGGTGGCGCAGGTTTACTGGACCAGCAGCACCGGCAGGTCGCTTTCGGCGATGACCTTGGTGGCCACCGAGCCCATCAGCGCACGGCCCAGGGCGCCCTGGCCGCGGGTGCCCATCACCACCAGACCTGCGCCGGCTTCCTTGGCGGCGCGCACGATCTCCTCGGCGGCCTGGCCGTGGCGGGTCTGCACCGCGGCATTGGCGATGCCGAGGCCCTGCAATTGCTGCTTCACCGGCTCGATCACCTTGGCGCCTTCTTCGTTGTAGTACTCGGCCAGGGTGTCCTTCGCGATGTGGCGGCTGGCATGCGGCGGCAGGCCGGGGCACACGTGCACCAGCAGCAGCTCGTGGCCATCGACAAACATGCTTCGCTGGGCGGCGATGTAGTCCAACGCCTTGCGTGTGAACTCGCTGCCATCCACGGCGACGACAATCTTCATTGCTCTTGCTCCTTTTCTGGTTGAAGACATGCGCAAATGCATGCGCGGTCCAGTGTGGTGGCAATGCGGCGGAGTCAGCGCAATACCAGCACGGGCCATGTGGAATGGGTCAGCACGTGCTGCGTCTCGCTGCCCAGCAGCAGGCGCTTGAGGCCCTTGCGGCCGTGCGAGGCCATGACGATGAGGTCGGCCTTGTGCTTGCGCGCGGCGGCGATGATCGACTCGGCCACCAGGTCGGACCGGATCACCGCGGCACGCGCCTTCACGCCCCCGGCCTTCGCCTCGGCCACCGCCGCGTTCAGCCGCTCGCGGGCGGCGTCCATCCACTGCTGCTCGATGCGGGCGATGTCCTGCGCCTCAAACACGGCGGCGCCTTCGAGGTAGCTCACGGGGTAGCGCGGCACGGCGGTGAACACCACCAGCTCGGCACCGCAACTGCGGGCGAGGGCGATCGCATGCTGGAGGGCCTTTTGCGACAGCGGCGAGCTGTCGGTGGGAATGAGGATGCGCGTGTACATGGCAGCTGGCTCCGAGTGACGATGCAGCCAGCGTAGGACCGGCGCACATCCGCGGGCTTGATGCCGGTCAAGGCGCCGCGCGGCGGCTGCGCGCAGCATCCGGGCATGCAAGCTGCCCTTCCTATCGGCGCCGCCGGCGCGCCCACCGAGGCCGACGTGCAGGCCCGCGCCGCCCTCGACGATCCCGCCGAATGGCCCGCCTTCGGCCGCCGGCTGCCCTCCGGCGACTGGGAGTCGCAGGTGGCGGTGGCGGGCATCCATTGCGCGGCCTGCGCCTTCACCATCGAGGACGCCCTCTTGCGCCTCCCCGGTGTGCGCCGCGTGCAGGTGCAGGTCGCGAGCCGCCGCGCGCGCGTGGTGTGGTCGCCCGGGCAGGCGCCGCCCTCGCGCTGGTTCACCGCCGCGGCCGGGGCCGGCTACCGTTTCGCGCCCGCGGCCGATGCCTCGCTGCGCCTGGTGCGGCAGAAGGCGGCGCGGCGCGCGCTCTTCCGCTGGCTGGTGGCGGGCCTGTGCATGATGCAGGTCATGATGTACGCCGTGCCCGCCTACGTGGCCGGCGCGGGCGACATGACGCCCGACATCGCGCTGCTGCTGCGCTGGGCCAGCTGGGTGCTCACCCTGCCGGTCATGGCCTTCGCCTGCGGCCCCTTCTTCGGCAGCGCCTGGCGCGACCTGCGCCACGGCCGCATCGGCATGGACGTGCCCGTGGCGCTGGGCATGGCCCTGGCCTTCGTGGTGAGCACGGCCGGCACCTTCGATCCCTCGGGGCCGCTGGGCCGCGAGGTGTATTTCGACTCGCTCACCATGTTCGTCTTCTTCCTGCTCACCGGCCGCTGGCTGGAGTCGCGCCTGCGCGACCGCACTGCCGGTGCGCTCGACGCGCTGGCCGGTCAGTTGCCCGAGACCGCCGAGCGGCGCAACGACGACGGCGGCTTTGCCCGCGTGCCGCTGCGTCGCCTGCGCGCCGGCGACGTGCTGCGCGTGCGGCCGGGCGAGGCCTTCGCGGCCGATGGCGAGGTGATCGAGGGCGACACGCTGGCCGACGAGGCGCTGCTGACGGGCGAGTCGCGCCCCGTGCCCAAACCACCCGGCGCGGCCGTGCATGCGGGCAGCCACAACCTGGCGGCGCCGGTGCTGGTGCGCGTCGCGCAGGTGGGCGCCGGCACGCGCTTCGCGCAGATCGTGGCTCTGATGGACAACGCCGCCCTGCAGCGGCCGCGCCTGGCCGCCATGGCCGACCGCATCGCGCGGCCCTTCCTGCTCGCCGTGCTGCTGGCGGCCGCCGGGGCGGCGGCGTGGTGGTGGCCGGTGGACCGCGGCCATGCGCTGATGGTGGCGGTGTCGGTGCTCATCGTCACCTGTCCCTGCGCACTCTCGCTGGCCACGCCCGCCGCCATGCTGGCCAGTGCCGGCGCGCTCGCGCGGCGCGGCGTGCTGGTGGCGAACATGCAGGCGCTGGAGGCGCTGGCCAGGGCCGACACGGTGGTGTTCGACAAGACCGGCACGCTCACCCGCAGCCTGCCGCGGCTGGACCGGGTGTACAGCCGGCGCGGCCTGCCGCCCGGCGATGCGCTCGCGATGGCCGTCGCCCTGGCCGACGGTTCGCTGCACCCCGCCGCGCAGGCGCTGCGGCAGGCCTGGCAGGCGCAGCACCGCGTGCCGCCCGGCTGGCAGGCCACGGACGTGCACGAGCGCGCCGGCCAGGGCCTGGAAGGCCATCTGCAGCCACGCATCGGCCGTGCGCCAGGCCGCCGCGTGCGGCTGGGCCAGGCCGGCTTCTGCGGCGTCGCGGCCCTGCACACGGATGCGCTGCAGGTGCACCTGAGCGACGACGAGGGCTGGGCCGCCAGCTTCGTGCTGGCCGAGGACCTGCGGGGCGAGGCACCGGCCGCCATCGCGCAGTTGCGGGCCCAGGGGCTCGACGCGCAACTGCTGTCCGGCGACCGCGAGGCGGCGGCGCAGCGCCTGGCCGCACAGGCCGGCATCGCCCACGCCCGCGGCGCCTGCAGCCCCGAGGACAAGCTCCACGCCATGCGCACGCTGCAGGCGCAGGGCAGGGTGGTGGCCATGGCGGGCGACGGCCTCAACGACGGGCCGGTCATCGCGCAGGCCGATGCCTCCTTCGCCTTCGGCCATGCAGTGCCGCTGACGCAGGCGCGCGCCGACTTCGTGGTGCTGGCCGATTCGCTGCGGGCCGTGCCCGACACGGTGGCCCAGGCGCGGCGCACGCTGCGCGTCGTGCGGCAGAACCTGGCCTGGTCCGCGGCCTACAACGCGGTCTGCGTGCCGCTGGCCGTGGCGGGCTGGCTGCCGGCCTGGCTGGCGGGACTGGGCATGGCGGCCAGCTCGCTGGTGGTGGTGCTCAACAGCGCGCGGCTCGCGCGCGGCCCTGCCGCGCGAAGCCAGGCGGCAGTGGCGTCCCGCGGCGATGGTGCGTCCGTCGCCGCCCTGGCGGCACGAGGCTGAGGACAAAGACCATGGACATCCTCTTCGTGCTGGTGCCGCTGTCGGTGCTGCTGGTGCTGCTCATCATCGCGGGCCTGTGGTGGGCCGTGGAGCGCGGGCAGTTCGACGACGTGGAGCAGGAAGGCGCGCGCATTCTGCAGGGCGATTGATCTTCGTCAATCGCCAATGAGGAGTGGGGTCGGACACTGCCTGCAAGTCCTCAACCCGGATCCCACGATGCAGTCCTCCCACTCACCCGCAGCGCAGTACAACGACACGGTCGTGCGCCAGTTCTCGCTGATGGCCGTGGTCTGGGGCGTGGTCGGCATGCTCGTCGGCGTGGTCATCGCCGCGCAGCTGACCTGGCCCGAACTCAACCTCGGCATCCCCTGGCTGAGCTACGGCCGGCTGCGGCCGCTGCACACCAATGCCGTCATCTTCGCCTTCGGCGGCTGCGCGCTCTTCGCCACCAGCTACCACGTGGTGCAGCGCACCTGCCAGACGCGGCTGTTCGCGCCGGGCCTGGCGGCCTTCACCTTCTGGGGCTGGCAGCTGGTGATCGTGGCCGCGGCGATCACGCTGCCGCTGGGCTACACCACGGGCAAGGAATACGCCGAGCTCGAATGGCCCATCGACATCCTCATCACGCTGGTGTGGGTGTCGTACGCCATCGTGTTCTTCGGCACCGTGGGCACGCGCAAGGTGCGGCACATCTACGTGGCCAACTGGTTCTACGGCGCCTTCATCATCGCGGTGGCGCTGCTGCACGTGGTCAACAGCGCCGAGGTGCCCGCGGGCTGGATGAAGAGCTACTCGGCCTATGCCGGCGTGCAGGACGCGATGGTGCAGTGGTGGTACGGCCACAACGCGGTGGGCTTCTTCCTCACCGCCGGCTTCCTGGGGATGATGTACTACTACATCCCCAAGCAGGCCGAGCGGCCGGTCTACAGCTACCGGCTGTCGATCGTGCACTTCTGGGCGCTGATCTTCACGTACATGTGGGCGGGCCCACACCACCTGCACTACACCGCCCTGCCGGACTGGACCCAGTCGCTGGGCATGGTGTTCTCTCTGATCCTGCTGGCGCCCAGCTGGGGCGGCATGATCAACGGCGTGATGACGCTGTCCGGCGCCTGGCACAAGCTGCGCACCGACCCCATCCTGCGCTTCCTGATCGTGGCCCTGTCCTTCTACGGCATGGCCACCTTCGAGGGGCCGATGATGTCCATCAAGACGGTCAATGCCCTGAGCCACTACACCGACTGGACCATCGGCCACGTGCATGCCGGCGCGCTGGGCTGGGTGGGGCTGATCTCCATGGGCTCGCTGTACTACCTGATCCCGCGCATGTGGGGCCGCACCACCATGTACAGCGTGCGCGCCATCGAGCTGCATTTCTGGACGGCCACCATCGGCATCGTGCTCTACATCGCCGCCATGTGGATCGCCGGCGTCATGCAGGGCCTGATGTGGCGCGCCATCAACCCCGACGGCACGCTCACCTACACCTTCGTCGAAGGCGTGAAGGCCACCTTCCCCTTCTACGTGGTGCGCCTGCTGGGCGGCCTGCTGTACCTGGGCGGCATGCTGGTGATGGCCTGGAACGTATGGATGACCGTGATCTCGGGCCGCGCCGTGCGCGCCACCATTCCGGCCCCGCAAGTGGCCCACGCCTGAACGGATGGAGCACACGACCATGAGCCAGACGACCCCCTCCACCTCCACCGCCACCGGCTTCTCGCACGAGAAGGTCGAGACCCACAACTTCCTGATGATCGTGCTCATCCTGCTGGTCGTCGCCGTCGGCGGCCTGGTGGAGATCGTGCCGCTGTTCTTCCAGAAGTCCACCACGGAGCCCATCGCCGGGCTCAAGCCCTACACCGCGCTGCAGCTGGCCGGCCGCGACATCTACCTGCGCGAGGGTTGCTACAACTGCCACTCGCAGATGATCCGGCCCTTCCGCGCCGAGACGCTGCGCTACGGCCACTATTCGGTGGCCGGCGAGTTCGTCTACGACCATCCCTTCCAGTGGGGCAGCAAGCGCACCGGCCCCGACCTGCAGCGCGTGGGCGGCAAGTACAGCGACGAGTGGCACCGCATCCACCTGAACAACCCGCGCGACGTGGTGCCCGAGTCCAACATGCCGGCCTACACCTGGCTGGAGAAGAGCCCCGTCGATGCCGCCGCCCTGCCGGCCCACATGCGCGCGCTGCGCAAGGTGGGCGTGCCCTACACCGACGAGGACATCGCCGGCGCCCAGGCTGCCGTGGAGGGCAGGACCGAAATGGACGCCACCATCGCTTACCTGCAGTCGCTGGGCCGTTCGCTCAAGTGACGCACCCGGAGTAGCCCCGCCATGGACCTCACCTTTCTGCGCTCCGCCGCCACCGTCGTGTGCTTCCTGCTCTTCCTGGGCATCGTGGCCTGGGCCTTCGCCGGCCGCAACCGCGCCGGCTTCGAAGAGGCCGCGCGCCTGCCCTTCGAGCAGGACTGAAGCGCGCATCCAACGAACGAGGGACCCCCGATGAGCGACTTCATCAGCGACTTCTGGTCGAACTACGTCATCGCCGCCACGGTGCTGAGCATCCTGGGCTGCGCCATCCTGCTGTGGCTCACGGGCCGCAAGCGCGTGGTGGCCGATGCGGACAACACCACCGGCCACGTGTGGGACGGCGACCTGCGCGAGGCCAACAACCCGCTGCCGCTGTGGTGGGTGGGCCTGTTCGTCATCACCATCGTGTTCGCGGTGGGCTACCTGGTGTTCTTCCCGGGCCTGGGCGGCACGCAGGGCCGGCTGGGCTGGAGCGCCGCCGGCGCATACCAGGCCGAGGTGCAGAAGGCGAATGCCGAGCTGGCCCCGGTGTATGCGCGCTTCGCGCAGGCGCCGGTGGAACAGGTCGCGGGCGACCCGGCCGCGCACGCCATCGGCGAGCGGCTCTTCATGAACAACTGCGCCCAGTGCCACGGCTCGGACGCGCGCGGCAGCAAGGGCTTTCCCAACCTGACCGACAAGGACTGGCTGCACGGCGGCACGCCCGAGAAGATCATCGAGACCATCACCCTGGGCCGCGTGGGCACCATGCCGCCCATGGCCGCCGCCGTGGGCAGCGCGGACGACGTGAAGAACGTCGCCAACTACGTGCTGAGCCTGTCGGGCAGCCCGCACGATTCGGTGCGCGCGGGCCTGGGCAAGCCCAGGTTCGCGGTCTGCGCCGCCTGCCATGGCGCCGACGGCAGCGGCAACCAGGCCCTGGGCGCGCCGCGCCTGAACGACAACATCTGGCTGCATGGCTATGGCGAGGCCGCCATCGTGGCCATGATCAACAACGGCAAGCAGAACGTCATGCCCGCGCAGCAGGACCGCCTGACCGAGGCGCAGATCCGCGTGCTGGCGGCCTATGTGTGGGGCCTGTCGAACGTGCCAGCGACCACCGCATCGGCCAAGCCGTGAGGCGCGCCGCCCATCGCCCGACGCAGCGGCGCCGCCGCCACTGCCGAATGCCATGACCGCCACGTCCGCATCCTCCCGCCACGGCGCGCTGCCGGCTCCGCAGCGCGTCATCCCGATCGCGGCCGAGCCGCAGGGTGCGGCCACGGTGTCGCTCTATGCCGCCAGCCGCAAGATCTATCCGCGCCCGGTGTCCGGCGTGTTCTCGCGCTGGCGCTGGGCGCTGGTGTTCGCCACCCAGCTGGTGTTCTACGGCCTGCCCTGGCTGGGCTGGGGCCAGCGCCAGGCGGTGCTGTTCGACCTGGCCGCGCGGCGCTTCTACCTCTTCGGCCTGGTGCTCTATCCGCAGGACCTGATCTACCTGTCGGGGCTGCTGGTGCTGTCGGCGCTGGCGCTGTTCCTCTTCACGGCGGTGGCGGGCCGGCTGTGGTGCGGCTATGCCTGCCCGCAGACGGTGTACTCGGAGATCTTCCTGTGGGTGGAGCAGAAGATCGAAGGCAGCCGCGCCGCGCGCATGCGGCTCGACGGCGAGGCGATGTCGCTGGAGAAGGGCGTCAAGAAGGTCTACAAGCACATCGTGTGGATCGGCATCGCGCTGTGGACCGGCTTCAGCTTCGTCGGCTACTTCACGCCCATCCGCGAACTGGGACTCGCCTTCCTGCAGACGCGGATGGGCTCGTGGGAAGTGTTCTGGGTCTTCTTCTACGGCTTCGCCACCTACGGCAATGCCGGCTTCATGCGCGAGCAGGTGTGCAAGTACATGTGCCCTTACGCCCGCTTCCAGAGCGCGATGTTCGACCGCGACACGCTGATCGTCAGCTACGACCCCGGCCGCGGCGAGCCGCGGGCGCCGCGCGGGCGCAGCGTGGACGCCAGGGCCCGCGGCCTGGGCGACTGCATCGACTGTGGCCTGTGCGTGCAGGTGTGCCCGACGGGCATCGACATCCGCCAGGGCCTGCAGTACGAATGCATCGGCTGCGGCCAGTGCGTGGACGCCTGCCGCACGGTGATGCAGAAGATGGACTACCCCACGGGCCTGATCCGCTACGACACCGCCAACGGCATGGCGCAGGGCTGGCGGCGCGCGCAGCTGTGGCGGCGCGTGCTGCGGCCGCGGGTGCTGGTGTATGCCGGCGTACTGCTGCTGCTGTCGGCCGGCATGCTGGCGAGCCTGGTGGTGCGCACGCCGCTCAAGGTGGACGTGGTGCGCGACCGCGCTGCGCTGGCACGCATCGCCGAGGGCGGGCGGCTGGAGAACGTCTACCGCCTGCAGATCATGAATGCCAGCGAGCAGCCGCAGCGCTACCGGCTGAGCGCCGAGGGGCTGGACGGCATCGCCGTCTCGCCGGACACGCCGGTCGAGGTCGGCCCCGCCGAATCGCGCTGGGTGGCGGTGCGCCTGAGCATTCCCTACGGCAGCGTGGCCCCCGGCTCGCACGGCGTGCACATCACCGTGGCGCAGGAGGGCGGCAGTGCCCAGGTCGTCGAGAAGGCCGCCTTCCTGGTGCCGCGCTGAGACACGTCGACGCCCACCCGGCATCACGAGAGAAAGACGAGGACCCGATGAACGATCCGACGACTGCGGTTGCCACGGTGCCGCCCGCCGAGGTGCCCAGCGGCCCCTGGTGGCGGCACCCGCTGATGTGGCTGGTGGTGGGCGGCCCGGCGGTGGTGGTGGTGGCCGGCTTCGCCACGCTGTGGCTGGCCATCCGCCTGCCCGATCCGGTGGTGGAGGCCGACTACTACCGCCAGGGCATCGAGATCAACCGCACTTTGGCCGCGCAGCGCGCCCTGGCGCCGGCCCAGCAGGCGCGCAACCATGTGACCACGCCGGCGCAGGACCTGCCCATGCCGCGTGCGGCGCGATGAAGCGGCGACCGCGCGCCCGGCCGGCCCGCGCGGCGTCGGCGAGGCTGGCGCAACGGCTGGCGGAACGGCCTTCGGCGCGCGCACCCTCGGCAGTGGCGGGCCAGACGCTGATGGCCATCGCCTGGCCCGCCTTCCTGGCGGCCTGCCTGCTCGAGTTTCTGGTCTTCGCCCTGGTCGATCCCGCCGACCTGCATCTGGCCGGCCATGCGCTGGCCCTGCCGCGCCAGGCGGTCTACGCCCTGGGCTTCTTCGGCTTCTGGATCGTTGCCGTGGTGTGCAGCGCCACCACGGCCCTGCTGATGCGCACGCCGGCGCAGGTCAATGAACAGCCGGGGCCGGCCGGGTCATGGGAAGTGAAGGAGGAGGGCTGACGCACGCGCATGCCCCGGCTTCGACAGGCTCGGCCCGAACGGGTATGGGCGAACCGCACCTTGGCGACGCCCAGGGGCCTGCCCCCGCCCGCACGGCCTTCAGGTGCACACCGTCGGGTTCACCATGCGCCGCAGCGCCTCCGAATCGAGGATGCGCACATGCCGCTGGTTTACCTCCACGATGCCGTCGTCGACGAACTTGGACAGCGTGCGGCTCACCGTCTCCAGCTTGAGGCCCAGGTAGCTGCCGATCTCCTCGCGCGTCATGCGCAGCACCAGCTCCGAGGCCGAGAAGCCGCGCGCATGCAGCCGCTGCACCAGGTTCAGCAGGAAGGCCGCCAGCCGCTCCTCGGCGCGCATGCTGCCCAGCAGCAGCATCACGCCGTGCTCGCGAACGATCTCGCGGCTCATGATCTGGTGCACGTGGCGCTGCAGCGCCGACACCTCGCGCGACAGCTCCTCGATGCGCTCGTAGGGCATCACGCAGACCTCGGAATCCTCCAGCGCCACCGCGTCGCAGGTGTGGCGGTCGTTGACGATGCCGTCCAGCCCGATGATCTCGCCGGCCATCTGGAAGCCCGTCACCTGGTCGCGGCCGTCCTCGGAACTCACCCGCGTCTTGAACACGCCGGTGCGGATGGCGTAGAGCGAGGTGAAGGTCTCGCCGTTGTGGAACAGCATCTCCTTGCGGCGCACCTTGCGGCGCGTGGCCACCAGGGAGTCCAGGCGCACCAGTTCGTCGTGCGACAGGCCCACGGGCATGCACAGCTCGCGCAGGTTGCAGTTGGAACAGGCGACTTTGATGGATTCGGGTGTCATGGTGGCCGGCTTCTCGGGCGGATGGTGGGCGGAGTCCGGTCTGTGCCGTGCGCCTCTGTCCTGAAGTCTCCCTGACGCCGGATTTTCCGACAGCGATCAAGTTTCCGCTTGATGTGGATCAAGCGCATGCCTCGGCATCCGCCGCACATTAGGGATGCGCCCCGCGACTGCGCGTGCCATGGCCAGTCGTGAAGGGCGTTCCCCGAGCCTACAACCCAGGCGCCCATGGCGCCCCTGCCGCGATGAGCTCCCTGCCGATTCCTGCTTCTGCTGCTCCGGCGCCGCCCGCGCTGCTGTCCGCCTCGCTGCTGCGCCGCTTCGACGTGCCCGGCCCGCGCTACACCTCCTACCCGACGGCCGACCGCTTCGTCGAGGCCTTCGGCGCCGAGGAGCATGCCCAGGCCCTGCGGCAGCGGCGCGACGCGGCGGGCCCTCGCGCGCTGCCGCTGTCGATCTACGTGCACATCCCTTTCTGCGAGTCGCTGTGCTACTACTGCGCCTGCAACAAGATCGTCACCCGCCACCATGCGCGCGCGGCCGAATACCTGCAGGACCTGCTGACCGAGCTGCGCCTGCAGGTGGACCTGCTGGGCCGCGGCGCCCCGGTGAGCCAGCTGCACCTGGGCGGCGGCACGCCCACCTTCTTCAGCGACGAGGAGCTGGGCATGCTCATGGCCGCGTTGCGCGAGGCCTTCGACTTCCTGCCCGGCGCCGAATGCGCCATCGAGGTCGATCCCCGCACCGTGGACGAAGCCCGCCTGGCCCGCCTGGCGGCGTTGGGCTTCAACCGCCTGAGCCTGGGCGTGCAGGATTTCGACGCGCAGGTGCAGAAGGCCGTGCACCGCATCCAGCCCGCGGCGCAGGTGTTCGCGCTGACCGAGGCGGCGCGCCGGCTGGGCTTTTCCTCCATCAATGCCGACCTGATCTACGGCCTGCCGCGGCAGAGCCGCGCCTCCTTCGAGCGCACGCTGGCGCAGGTGGTGGCGCTGCGGCCCGACCGCATCGCGCTCTACGCCTATGCGCACCTGCCCGAGCGCTTCAAGCCGCAGCGGCGCATCGTGGCGGAGGAACTGCCCGACGCCGCCACCAAGATCGACATGCTGGCGCGGGCCATCGAGCGCCTGGGCGAGGCCGGCTATGCCTACATCGGCATGGACCATTTCGCGCTGCCCGAGGACCCGCTCGCCGTGGCGCGGCGCCAGGGCCGGCTGCACCGCAACTTCCAGGGCTACAGCACGCAGCCGGACTGCGACATCGTGGCGCTGGGCGTGTCGGCCATCGGCCGCGTGGGCGCGAGCTACAGCCAGAACGCCAAGACGCTGGACGACTACCGCGACCGGCTGCGCCAGGGCCGGCTGCCCGTGGTGCGCGGCCTGGCGCTGGGCCGCGACGACGTGGTCCGCCGCAGTGCCATCATGGCCGTGATGTGCCAGGGCCGCATCGACTTCGAGACCATGGGCGCGGCCAACCTGATCGACTTTCCGCGCTACTTCGCGGCCGAACTGCAGGCCCTGCAGCCGCTGGCCGCGCAGGGGCTGGTGCGGCTGGACGCGCACGAACTCGAGGTCACGCCCGCCGGCTGGTACGTGGTGCGCGCCATCGCGATGGTGTTCGACCGCTATCTGCAAGCCGACCGCTTGCGGACGCGCTTTTCGAAAATCATTTGAGATGCACGGCGTCGTTGTCGCTGTTGCGCTTTCGGTGACCGAGGCGGCACGCAACGAATGGTGGGCCGATGACCGGTAGCCTCGTTCTCTCGGCCCTGCTGATGGGCCTGGCCGGCACGCCGCACTGCGTGGCCATGTGCGGCGCGGCCTGCGGCGGGCTGCTGGGGATGGCATCGCCGGAAAGTGCGCCGCCGGGCGGGCAGGGCGGCGCGGCGGTCGTCAGCTGGATGCGTCCGCGCGCCCACGCCTGGGCGTCGCCGCTGGCCTTCCAGCTCGGCCGCACCGCGGGCTATGCGGCGGCCGGAGCGGGGGTGTCGGCCGTCTTCGGTGGGCTGGCCCTGCTGGGCAGCCAGGTGCAGGCGCTGCGGCCCTTCTGGATGCTGCTGCAGGCGGCCATCCTGGGCTGGGGGCTGGTGCTGATGCTGGCCGGCCGGCAGCCGCTGTGGGCCGCGCGCCTGGGGCTTGCGGCCACGCGCCGGCTTCAGCCCTGGGCGGCCAGTGCGCCGCGCCGGCTGCTGCTGGGCGCGGCCTGGGCGCTGATGCCCTGCGGCCTGCTGTATTCCGCGCTGATGCTGGCGGCCCTGGCGTCCAATCCGGCGGAGGGCGCGGGCGTGATGGCGCTCTTCGCCCTGGGCAGCGCCCCGGGCCTGCTGGCCGCGCCCTGGCTCTGGCAGCGCTTGCGGCAACGGCTGGATGGCCTGCGGCGCGAACTGGGCAGCCGCATCGCCGGTGCCCTGCTGGCGGCGGTGGCGGCCCAGGCACTGTGGATGGACCTGCGGATGGACATCGCGCGCTGGTGCGCCTGAATGGTAAGCGCGCGGTAATCCCGTCTTGATTTGCCGCCATGTTGTACCCATGACGATGGTAGTCAGTCACTAATTTACCGCCGCTGCCTCCCGTCACGGAAGTCATTAACCTGAAGAACCTCGACAGTGACAAAGTCGGCGTCCGCTCGGGCCGCCACACTCGCGCTGAAGCGCGCCACTCTCTTGCTTAGATCACAGCGACCACTAAAGATGTGGCGGTTTGCGAAGACATATGTTGCTCCGATGGCCTCATCGCCTTTGTCGCTCTTCGACTACCTTTTTTTGATTCTGCCAGCGGGCATGCTCGCGTTGGTTCTGCTGATGGCCATTCCGCGCGTGCTGGGTCGCGCGCGGCTTGCGGTGCACGTCCTATTCTTCATCTTCGCGCGGGATGCGATGAGCCCCGCGGGCTTCTGGCAAATTGATGCGGGTTCTATGCGGCTGACCGCGCCAGTGCCCGTGCTGTTTGCGTTGGCGGGCATGTCGGTCGCGTTGCTAGTGGGCGTCGCCTCGCTCGAGCGGGTGGAGTGGTGGCGGGGAGTGCGTCCTGTGGCGTCGGTGGTGTGGGGTGGGCTTGGCGCGGCGACCATCACCGTGGCGGCTGCAGCGCTGAAGATGGCACTTAGGTTGCCATCCCTTCCGAAGCCTGATGCGGCCCTGCTTGGGCCGATCACCGTTTTCGCACTTTTGGGCAACGCTTATGAAGAATTGCTGTTTCGGGCCATGCTTCAGCAGCGTTTGGCGGAGCACATGACACCGATGCGCGCGGCGGTCGTGGCGGCAGTGCTGTTCAGCCTGTGTCATGCGTGGCTGGCGACGATCGTCACGCGCGTAGGCTTACCAGTGCTGGTTTTTACATTGATCGAAGGGCTGATCGCCGGACTCGTGTACCGGCGTGCCGGCCTGCCTGCCGCGTCGCTGGCTCATGGCCTGGCCATCGCAGCACTGGCGAGTGGACTGTATTGACGGTCTCCTTTTCCGTGTACCTGTTCACTTCCATCCCTCTAGTGAGTCCAGGTTTCAGAATTCAGGCCATCGCCGTGGATACGAGCATCCACATTCGGTCACCGAACTTCAAGGTGACTGGGCCGAAGACGTAACCCTAAACGGGCGCGCGCGACGGGCCGAAGTCCTGGTACGAGCCGTGCGGCGGCCAGCCTGGAATCAGGCCGTCAGGCCCTTCCAGAGCATGTAGGCGGCCAGCAGGTAGAGCACGCTGGCGAACACGCGCTTGAGCTTCTTGACCGGCAGCGCGTGCGCCGCGCGGGCGCCCAGCGGGGCCATCAGCACGCTGCACACCGCCACCACGCCCAGTGCGGGCAGCCAGATGTAGCCGAAGGCGCCGGCCGGCAGGCCCTGCACCGACCAGCCGCTGATGACGTAGCCGACGACGTTGGCCACCGCGATGGGGAAGCCCAGCGCCGCGCTGGTGGCCACGGCCGCATGGATGGGCACGTTGCACCAGGTCATGAAGGGCACGCTGATGAAGCCGCCGCCCGCACCCACCAGCCCCGACAGGAAGCCGATGACGCCGCCCGCCGCCAGCTGGCCGCCGGTGCCGGGCATCTGGCGCGTGGGGGCCGGCTTCTTGTCCAGGAACATCTGCGTGGCCGAGAAGCCCACGAACAGCGCGAAGAAGATGGCCAGCACCGAGCCCTTGAGCAGCGCGAACACGCCCAGGCTGCCGACCAGGCTGCCGATGACGATGCCGGGCGCCAGCCGGCGCACGATGTCCCAGCGCACCGCGCCCCGCTTGTGGTGGGCGCGCACGCTGCTGATGGAGGTGAACATGATGGTCGCCATCGAGGTGGCGATGGCCATCTTCACCGACAGGTCGGCCGGCGCGCCGCGCGTGCTCATGATGTAGGTGAGGAAGGGCACCATCACCATGCCGCCGCCGATGCCCAGCAGGCCGGCCAGGAAGCCGGCGCCCAGGCCGAGCAGGCCGAGTTCGACGATCAGCAGGGGTTCGATGCTCATGGGAAGAAGGCCTCCGGGTCGTTGTTGTGCGTCATGCCCGGCCGCGCCGCGCACTGCGAAGGGCCCGGACATGACAACGGCCCCGCGCAGGGGCCGTTGAAGAATTAGGTGTCTGCGAATGCGACCGGACCGTCATCCTGAACGCAGGGTTCAGGTGGGCGAGGGCAGCATGGCATTGGGTTCATCTGACGCGAGATGATCACGCTTGCCAAGCGATGTACCAAGCCCGGGCTCCATAGAGCATTGGTTCAAGGAAATATAAAGCCCGGCGGCACCGCAGACGAGTTCATTCTATGCCCGCGAAATCGGCCTGCGGCAGAGTCCCGTGCCGCATGTTGGCCTTGTGCCGGCGCACTTGCAGTGCGGCCGAAGAAGTGCCTGGAAAGTGCAGTGCGGCGCGTGTTCGCGCAGCGTCTGCGGCAGGCCTGGCGCGGCGGCCTGCGCCTTGGCTGCTTGCGTGCGGAGAAGGCTTGGAGTAGGGCATTCGCAGCCCTTCGCCGCGCGGCCCGCCAAGGCCCGACGCGGACGCCGCGTCAGAGCAGCAGGCCGTCGCCCGCCAGTGCCTGGTCGAGCCGCTGCACCAGGCGCTCGGCGCGTTCGTCGTCCCCTTCGCTGCCGGTCGTGGCTGCCGGTGCTGCGGCCGCGGGCGTCGGTGCGGCTTCGCGCTGGATCAGATCGTAGGCCAGGTTGAGCGCGGCCAGCACGGCGATGCGCTCGCGGGCCTTGACGCGGCCGGCATCGCGGATGCGGCACATGGCCTCGTCGACGCGCGCGACGGCCTCGCGCAGGGCGGCTTCGCCGTCGTCGGGGCTGGCGAGCAGGTAGCTCTGCCCCATGATCCGGACCTCGATCTGATTCATGGCGTCGGCGTGATGGAAGAGGAGGTGCCGGAGTCGGCGGGCAGCCGTTCGAGCATGGCATCGATGCGCGTGCGGGCGGTGGAGAGCCGTGCACGCAGCGCGTCGCGTTCGCGGGTGAGCGCCTCGACCTGCTGCTGCAGCAGCGCATTGGTGCGCCGCACTTCCTCGTGGCGCACGAGCAGGCGCTCCACGCGGTCGGCGATCTGATCGATGGGGCTCGGTGCAGACATGGTCGGCGATTGTAGGCGGGCAGCTTGCGGCGTCTGCCTACAATGCGCGCCGTTGTTGGTGCTCGCGGCGCGGTTCGCGCGTCGCAGTTCAACGGGAAGCAGGAGCCGGCGCATGCCTCGGGTGTGCGCTTCGGCTGCGGACCACCGCCACTTTTCTCGCCTCGCGGCGCGGGATCGTGCGGCCACCGGTCCGCAGCCTGGCCAGCCTGCGCTGCCCCCGCAACGGTGAAGCAGCCGGCGCACGTGGACCTCCACGTGCGCCACGCCGTCCACGCAAGCCACTGGGTGCCGTCGAAACGCGGTGCCTGGGAAGGCGGCCGGCGCGCGCTGCCAGCCCGGATACCGGCCAACACAGGCGGCTGCCGCATCGTGGAGAAGCGATTCGCGCAGCCATGACGTCCCATCGCCGGCGGGGAGGCCGGCCAGGGACATGCTTCACGAAGCCCCGGCTTCCACATTCCATGACCGTCCGCGTTTTGTCTGCGCGCGCCTTGCCGCGCACCTGCCGTCCCTCGCCCCTGTCCGCCGCGTTGGCCCTCGCCCTGGCCGCGCCCCTGGGCGCCATCGCCCAGACCCCCACCCTCCAGGAAACCGTGGTCACCGCCACCCGTGTCGAGACGCCGCTGTCGCAGCTGGTGTCCGACGTGTCGGTGATCGACCGTCAGACCATCGAGAACAGCGGCGCCACCGGCGTGGCCGACCTGCTGGCGCGCCTGCCGGGCGTGCAGATCGTGCGCAACGGCGGCATCGGCAACACCACCGGCGTGTTCCTGCGCGGCGCGGAAACCCGCTTCACCGCCGTCTACCTGGACGGCGTGCGCATCGACTCGCAGTCCACCGGCGGCGCCACCTGGGAGGCGCTGCCGCTCTCGCAGATCGAGCGCATCGAGGTGCTGCGCGGCCCGGCCGCGGCCGTGTACGGCTCCGACGCCATCGGCGGCGTGGTGCAGCTCTTCACCCGCAAGGGCGAGGGCGGCTTCGCACCTTACGCCAGCGTCGGCGCGGGCAGCCGCGCCACGCACGATGCGCAGGCCGGCTTCTCCGGCGCGGCCGGCGGCTTCGACTATTCGGTGGGCACGGCCTATGCCGAGAGCCGCGGCTTCGACGTGCGCACGCCCAACGTCAACCACAATCCCGACGCCGACCTCTACCGTTCGACCTCGGCCAACGCGCGCCTGGGCTACCAGATCAATGCGCAGCACCGGGTGGAAGCCACGGTGCTGGAGAACAACACCAATGCCGGCTACGACGCCACCTCCGGCAGCAGCTACCGACCCGCCACGGCCACCGACGACCGCAGCCTCTACCACCTGCGCACCGCCGGCCTGGGCTGGACGGCGCAGTGGACCGAGCACTGGAAGACGCTGCTGCAGGTCACCGACAGCAGCTCGCGCTACGAAACCACCTCGGCCCGCGTGGCGGCGGGCTATGCCGGCCGGCCCACCACCACCTACATCACCGAGACGCAGCTGCGCGGCTACTTGCTGCAGAACGACTTGACGTACGGCGCGCACCGCGTCACGGCTGCGCTGGAGCGCCGCGAGGACGAGCTGACCAACCCCTCGCTCACCGACTGGCGCAGGACGCTGCGGCGCGACCGCGCGCAGGACGCCGTGGCCCTGGGCTACGGCTACCACCAGGGCGCGCACACCGTGCAGTTGAACCTGCGCCACGACGACGACAGCGAATTCGGCGGCAAGACCACCGGCAGCGCCTCCTACGGCTACGAGTTCGTGAAGAACTGGCGCGCCACCGTCTCGGCCGGCACCGCCTTCCGCGCGCCCACGCTCTACCAGCGCTTCAGCGAGTACGGCGACGCCAGCCTCAAGCCCGAGACCGGCCGCAATGCCGAGGTCGGCCTGCGTTACGGCGACGGCCGCACCAACGCCAGCCTGGTGGTGTTCGAGAACCGGGTGCGCAACCTGATCGTCTTCACCGGCACCAACACCGCCTGCGGCCAGCCGTTCGGCTGCTACGCCAGCATCGGCCGCGCCGTCTACCAGGGCGCCACGCTGGCGGCCGACCACCGCTTCGGCGAGCACTTCACGCTGCGCGGTTCCCTCGACGTGCAGGACCCGAAGGATTCCGACACCGGCCTGCAGCTGCCGCGCCGCGCCAAACGCTATGCCAACCTGGCCGGCGACTGGACGCAGGGCATCTGGACCGTGGGCGCCGAGGTGCAGCTGTCCTCGCGCCGCTTCGACGACACCGCCAACAAGGTGCCGCTGGCCGGCTACGGCCTGCTCAACCTGTACGCCAGCGTGCAGCTGCGGCCCGACCTGCGCCTGCTGGCGCGGCTGGACAACGCGACCGACAAGAACTACGTGCTCGCCAACAACTACGCCACCGCGGGCCGCACGGCCTACGTCGGCCTGAAGTGGACGCCGCGCTGAACGCCGCAGCCACGCCAGAGCCGCCGCACGCGGCGGTGGCGCGCACCTGCGCGGCCGTGCTGGTGTCGGCCCCGGCCTCGGGCCAGGGCAAGACCACCGTGGCCGCGGCCCTGGCCCGCCTGCATGCGCGGCAGGGCCGCCGCGTGCGGGCCTTCAAGTGCGGGCCGGACTTCCTCGATCCGCAGTGGCTGGCCCTGGCCACCGGCGCGCCGGTGCACGGGCTGGACCTGTGGATCAACGGCGAGGCGGACGTGCGCGCGCGCCTGCATGCCGCCGCCGGCGAGGCCGACCTGATCGTCGTCGAAGGCGCCATGGGCCTGTTCGACGGCGAAACCAGCGCCGCCGATCTGGCGCGCCGTCTCGGCCTGCCGGTGGTGGCGGTGATCGATGCAGGCGCCATGGCTGGCACCTTCGGCGCGCTGGCGCACGGCCTGCAGCACTACCAGGACGGCCTGCCCTGGGCCGGCGTGCTGGCCAATCGCGTGGCGAGCGAGCGCCATGCCGGCATGCTGCGCGGCGCGCTGCGCGATCCGGGCCACTGGCTGGGTGCACTGCCGCGCAGCGCGGACTTTGGCCTGCCCGAACGCCACCTCGGCCTGGTGCCCAGCGCCGAACTCCGCGATGCGCTGGCCCGCCTCGACGCGGCAGCCGATGCCCTGGCCGCCACGCCTCTGGGCCAGCGCGCGCCCGCCGCGCTGCCGCAGGTGGAATTCACAGCGCCCCCGCCGGCCGCGCCGCTGCCGCCGCTGCTGGCGGGCCGCACCATCGCCGTGGCGCGCGATGCGGCCTTCTGCTTCGTCTACGAGGCCAACCTCGACCTGCTGCGGGCCCTGGGTGCGCGGCTCGCCTTCTTCTCGCCCCTGGCGGGCGATGCGCTGCCGGCCTGCGATGCGCTGTGGCTGCCCGGCGGCTATCCCGAGCTGCATGCCGCCCGCCTGGCCGAACGCACCGACCTGCGCGACGCGCTGCAGGCCCATGCCGCCGCGGGCCGTGCCATCTGGGCCGAGTGCGGCGGCATGATGGCGTTGTTCGACGAACTGGTGGACAAGGCCGGCACCGCCCATCGCCTGTGGGGCCTGCTGCCCGGCCGCACCGTGATGCAGGCGCGCCTGGCGGGCCTGGGGCCGCAATGGCTGGCGGTGGAGGACGGCACGCTGCGCGGCCACACCTTCCATTACTCGCGCTGCGAGACGGCCTTGCCGGCCGCGGCCCGCAGCGCCCGGCCCGGTGCCGCGCCGCAGCCGGATGCCGGCGAAGCGCTGTACGGGCAGGGCCCGGTACGCGCGAGCTACTTCCACGCCTGGTTCCCGTCCGAGCCCGCCGCCGCGGCGCGCCTCTTCGACGGCGCGCCCCTGCGAACATCGGCGGCATGAGCACGATGCCCGTCCACGAATTCATCCTCGGCGGCCAGAAGAGCGGCAAGTCCCGCCGCGCCGAAGCCGCCGCCGGCCGCTGGCTGGCCGCGGCGCCCGACCGGCGCGCCGTGCTGCTGGCCACCGCCCAGGCCTGGGACGGCGAAATGGCCCGGCGCATCGAACGCCACCGCCAGGAGCGCGCCGAGCGCGTGCCCGGCCTGGAGACGGTGGAAGAGCCGTTGCGCCTGCCCGAGCTGCTCGGCGCCCTGAGCCAGCCGGACACGCTTCTGGTGGTCGACTGCCTCACGCTGTGGCTCACCAACCTGCTGATGCCGCCCGAGCTGGACCCGCAGCGCGCCCCGCTGCCCGACTGGCGCACCCAGTCGCTGCTGCTGGTGGCGGCGCTGGAGCGGGCGCCGGGGCCGGTGGTGCTGGTCGGCAACGAGATCGGCCTGGGCGTGATCCCGCTCGGCGAGGAGACCCGCGCCTTCGTCGACGCCCTGGGCCAGCTCAACCAGCACGTCGCCGCCGCCTGCGGCCGCGTGACGCTGATGGTGGCCGGCCTGCCCCTGACCGTGAAGGAGACCGCATGAAGTTCCGGCGCATCCTGCAAGCCTGCAGCGCCTTCAGGCGGGCCGTGACCGCCCTGCTGCTGGCCGCCGCGCTGCCGGCCCTGTACGCCGCCCCCGTCGAGGTGGTGGACGAGCGCGGCGCCACCGTGCGCCTGGCCCAGCCGCCGCAGCGCATCGTGGCGCTGCTGCCTTCGCTGACCGAAACGGTCTGCGTGCTCGGCGCCTGCGAGCGCCTGGTCGGCGTGGACCGCTATTCCAACTGGCCCGATCCGGTGCGCAAGCTGCCCCAGGTGGGCGGCGGCATCGATCCCAACGTCGAGGCCGTGGTCGCGCTGCGGCCCGACCTGGTGCTGGCCGCCAAGTCCTCGCGCGTGGTGGAGCGGCTGCAGGCCCTGGGCCTGACGGTGGCCGTCCTCGAGCCCAAGACCCAGGCCGACGTCGAACGCGTCATGGTGAAGGTCGGCACGCTGCTGGGCGTGGAGGGCGCGCCCGTGCTCTGGAAGCGGTTGCAGGCCGACCTGGACGCCGCCGCCCGCTCGGTGCCCGAAGCCCGGCGCGGTCAGCGCGTGTATTTCGAGGTCAACAACGGCCCCTACGCGGCCGGCGAGAGCTCCTTCATGGGCGAGACGCTGACCCGCCTGGGCGCGCGCAACATCGTGCCGGCGGCGATGGGGCCCTTTCCCAAGCTCAACCCCGAGTTCGTGGTGCGGGCCGACCCGGACCTGATCATGGTCGGCGCCCGCAGCGCCGTCGGCCTGGAGCAGCGGCCCGGCTGGGCCGGCATCCGCGCCGTGCGCGACGGCCGCATCTGCCGCTTCAGCGCCGCGCAGTCCGACGTGCTGGTGCGCCCCGGCCCGCGCCTGGGCGAGGCCGCGCGGTTGATGGCCGACTGCCTGGCCGGCCGGCCGCTGGCGGACTGATTCCCTGCGCCATCCGTCCATGCCGAACACCCGCCGCGCCCCCTTGCTGATGCTGGCCCTGCTCGCGGCCGCGCTGCTGCTGGGTCTGCTGGGCGCGGCCGTCGGCAGCACCGGCGCCGAGCGGCTGTGGCAGCTGGCCCACGACCCGGTGGCCTGGCAGATCGTGCGAGACATCCGCCTGCCGCGCACCGTGGGCGCGTGGCTGGCGGGCGGGCTGCTCGGGCTGGCCGGTGCGGTGGCGCAGGGCCTGTTCCGCAATCCGCTGGCCGACCCCTGGCTGCTCGGCAGCGCCTCCGGAGCCGGCCTGGGCGTGGCGCTGGCGCTCACGGCCATCGGCGGCCCGCCCGCGGCGGCGGCCTGGGGCGTGCGCCTGGGCCTGACCGGGGCCGCCTTCGCCGGCGCCGTCGCCGCCGTGCTGCTGACCCTGACGCTGGCGCGCGGCGCCCAGCAGACGCTGCGGCTGCTGCTGGCCGGCGTCATCGTCGGCATGGTGCTGGGCGCCGCCAAGGACCTGCTCACCCTGGCCGAAGCCGACGTGCTGCAGGCCCTGGTGGTCTTCATGCTGGGCAACACCGCGCTGGTGGGCTGGACGGCCTGCGGCGTCATGGCCGTGGCGCTGGCCGTGTGCCTGTTCGCCGCGCGGCTGCTGGCGCCGGTGCTCGACGGCCTGGCCCTGGGCGAGGCCACCGCCGCCAGCCTGGGCCTGCCGCTGCCCGCCATGCGCGTGGCGCTGGTGGCCGTGCTGTCGCTGGCCACCGGCGCCGCCGTGGCGCAGACCGGGCTGATCGCCTTCGTCGGCCTGGCGGCGCCGCACCTGGTGCGCTCCATGGTCAAGACCACCCACGGCTGGCTGCTGATGCTGTCGGCCTTCATGGGCGGGCTGCTGCTGATGGCGGCCGACCTGCTGGCCCGCTGGCTGATCGCGCCGCAGGAACTGCCGGTGGGCGTGCTGACGGCGGTGCTGGGCGGCAGCTACCTGCTGGTGCTGATGCACCGGCGCACGCGGAGCGGCGCGGCATGACGGGCGCGGCGCCATGGCCCGGTGCAGCGGCTGCCGATCCGTCGCCCGTGCTGGCGCTCCAGTGCGTGGACGCCAGCCTGGGCCGCACGCCCGTGCTGCACGGCATCGATTTGGCGCTGCGCGCCGGCCGCTGGACCAGCGTCGTCGGCCCCAATGGTGCCGGCAAGTCCACGCTGCTGCGGCTCATGGCCGGGCTGCTGGCGCCCACGGCCGGATCGGTGCGGCTGGACGGCCGGCCGCTCGCGCAGTGGCCGCACCGCGCCCGCGCCCGGCGCCTGGCCTGGCTGGCCCAGGGCGGGGCGGCCGACCCGGCGGCGGACGACCTGCTGGCCTACGACGTCGCCATGCTCGGCCGCCTGC
>NZ_LDSL01000152.1 GCF_001476815.1 Pseudacidovorax intermedius
CCTGCGCCAGCCCGGCGCGCTCGGGCGACTACCTGGCCGGCATCGGCGCCGCCACGGCCCAGCAGCGCATGGCGGCCCGCCACGTGCTGGCGGACACGCCGCTGCGCCAGTTCCTGACCGAGGCGCTGATTCCCTACGAGACCGACAACATCACCCGCCTGATCGTCGACGGCCACGATGCCGCGGCTTTCGCACCGGTGGTCCATCTCACGGTCGGCGACTTCCGCAACTGGCTGCTCTCCGACGCGGCCGACACCGCCGTGCTGAGCGCGCTGGCGCCCGGCCTGACGCCCGAGATGGTGGCCGCCGTCTCCAAGCTGATGCGCAACCAGGACCTGATCGCCGTCGCCCGCAAGTGCCGGGTGACCAGCCGGTTCCGCAACACCATCGGCCTGCCCGGCCACCTGGCCGTGCGGCTGCAGCCCAACCATCCGACCGACGACCTGAAAGGCATCGCCGCCTCCATGCTGGACGGCCTGCTCTACGGCGCCGGCGATGCGGTCATCGGCGTCAACCCGGTGTCCGACAGCCTGCCGGTGCTGGAGCGGCTGCAGCACATGCTGGCGGACGTGATCGGCCAGTTCGGCATTCCCACCCAGAGCTGCGTGCTGACCCACGTCACCAACACCCTGGAACTGATGGCGCGGGGCACGCCGGTGGACCTCGTGTTCCAGTCCATCGCCGGCACCGAGCAGGCCAACCTGTCCTTCGGCGTCACGCCCGCGCTGCTGGACGAGGCCTGCGACGCCGCCCGCGCCCTCGGCCGCGGCACGCTGGGCGACAACGTCATGTATTTCGAGACCGGCCAGGGCAGCGCCCTGTCGGCCAACGCGCACCACGGCGTGGACCAGCAGACCTGCGAGGCGCGCGCCTATGCGCTGGCCCGCCGCTACCGGCCGCTGCTGGTCAACACGGTGGTGGGCTTCATCGGGCCGGAATACCTGTTCGACGGCAAGCAGATCATCCGCGCCGGCCTGGAAGACCATTTCTGCGGCAAGCTGATGGGCCTGCCCATCGGCTGCGACGTCTGTTACACCAACCATGCCGAGGCCGACCAGGATGACATGGACACGCTGCTGGTGCTGCTGGCCACCGCCGGCCTCACCTTCCTGATCGGCGTGCCGGGTGCCGACGACGTGATGCTGAACTACCAGAGCACCTCCTTCCACGACGCCCTCTTCCTGCGCGACACCCTGGGCCTGAAGCGCGCGCCCGAATTCGAGGCCTGGCTGCAGCGCATGGGCATCACGGGCGAGGACGGCCGGCTGCGCCGTGGCGGCAGCCCCGCGCTGCTGCAGGGCATGGAGCGGCTGCGGATCGCCGGAGCGCGGGCATGAGCGACGCCACGCCCTCCCCCCTCATCCACGACGGCTGGCAGGCCTGGCGCGCCGCGACGCCGGCCCGGCTGGCCCTGGGCCGCGCGGGCAGCGGCATGCCCACGGACGAGACGCTGCGCTTCGGCTGGGCGCATGCCATGGCGCGCGACGCGATCCATGCCGCGCTGGATTCGCAGGCGCTGGCCGCGGCACTCGCGCAGGACGGCTGGCCGGTGCGGCATGTGAAGAGCCAGGCGCCCGACCGCGCGACCTACCTGCGCCGGCCCGACCTGGGCCGCCGCCTGGACCCGGCCGATGCCGACGCGCTGCGCGGCGCTGCGCCGCCCGCCTGCGACCTCTGCCTGGTGGTGGGCGACGGCTTGTCCTCGCTGGCCATCGAGCGGCATGCGCGGCCGCTGCTCGCCGCGCTGCGTGCCCAGCTGCCGGCCGGCCTGGCGCTGGCGCCCGTCGTCATCGCCACCCAGGCCCGCGTGGCGCTGGCGGACGAGGTGGGCGAGGCGCTGGGCGCGCGGCTGGCCGCCATCCTGATCGGCGAGCGGCCCGGGCTCTCCAGCCCGGACAGCCTGGGCATCTACCTCACGCATGCGCCGCGCCGCGGTCTGCACGATGCGCAGCGCAACTGCATCTCCAATGTGCGGCCCGAAGGCCTGGGCTACGACGCTGCCGCCTTCAAGCTGGCCTGGCTGGTGCGCGAGGCCCTGCGCCGGGGGCTCACCGGCGTGGAGCTCAAGGACGAGAGCGAACTCGCCGTGCTGGGCGACGCGCCGGCATCGGCGCGCCTGGGCTGAACAGCCCGGTGCTGCGCTTCAACGCAGCAGGCTCAGGCCCTGGGCCAGCCCGACGGCCAGGCCGCCGGCGTTGATGATCAGACCGAGGATGCGACGGGGGGTGGTGGCGGTGTTCATGGACATGAATGCTAGGCATTCGCATCCACGGCGTGAAGTTGAAGCTGCTCATCGCACCGATAGCCAAATGCGGCCTGCGCACCGCCAACGCCCGTGCTGCCTATGATGGCAACGACCGTTCCGGCACCGCACAACGACAGGAGACATCACGCCATGAGCCACCGCTATCCGCTCGCCGAACTCGACCAGGTGCCCGAGGACATCCGGGCCCGCATCCTTGCGGTGCAGGAAAAGGCCGGCTTCGTGCCCAACGTCTTTCTGGCCCTGGCCCGACGGCCCGCCGAATGGCGGGCCTTCTTCGCCTACCACGATGCGCTGATGGAGCCCGAGAGCGTGGGCCGGCGCAGCAGCCTGAGCAAGGGCGACCGCGAGATGATCGTGACCGCCACCAGCGCGGCCAACCAGTGCCTCTACTGCGTGGTGGCCCATGGCGCGCTGCTGCGCATCTACGAGAAGAAGCCGCTGGTGGCCGACCAGGTGGCCGTCAACTGGCGCAAGGCCGACGTCACCGGGCGCCAGCGCGCGATGCTGGCCTTCGCCATGAAGGTCTGCGAGCGGTCGCACGAGGTCGAGGAGGCCGACTTCCAGGCGCTGCACGCCCACGGCTTCGACGACGAGGACATCTGGGACATCGCCGCCATCACCGCCTTCTTCGGGCTGTCGAACCGGCTGGCCAGCTTCAGCGGCATGCAGCCGAATCCGGAATTCTTCCTGATGGGCCGGGTGCCGCGCGACAAGGCGGCCAAGGGCGGCTGAGGCCGCACGGTCGCACGGTGCCGGGCAGCCGGCAAGACCGTACGGCGGCCCGGCTTCGGCGGCGCTGCCTATGATCGGTGCCCCCTGCTCGCCGCCCGCATGACCGAACACGCCACCGCCCCCACCTCTTCGCCCGACGCCGGCACCGATCCGCTGGCACGCCTGCGCGCCGCCACGGCCCAGCTCCATGCCGAACTGGATGCGGGCCTGCCGCTCGCGCGCGACCGCGCCGGGCCACGCGATTACCAGCAGCACCTGGCCCTGCTGCGGACCTGGGTGGGCCTGCTGCGGGACGGCGGCGCCCGGCTGGCGCTGCTGGACGAGGAAGCCGTGGCCCTCGATGCGGAACTGGCCGAGTGCGAGCGGGTGACGGGCCGGCGCGCGCCCGTCGTCGCCATGCCCGCGGCGGCGCAGCCGGCGCTGCAGGCGGACGGTGCCGACTGGGGGCTGGCCTATGTGCTGCAGGGTTCCAGGCTTGGTGGCCAGGTGCTCTACAAGCGGCTCGCCCAGGCCATGGCGCCGCTGCGGCTGGGTTACCTGCAGGGCGCCGGCGGCGCCACCGGCGCACGATGGAAGGCCTTCGTCGCCCAGCTGAAGACGGAACTCGCGGACCAGCCGGCCCGCACGGAGGCGGCCGTGCAGGCCGCCCGCCAGGCCTTCGAGCTGCTGCTGGCCTGCCACCGGGCGATGGACGGCGGCACAGTTGCGCCGGCCCGCCACTGAGCGTGCGTCGGTAACGGTCCTAGCCTGCCGAGGTGGCCGGGTGCGCGCCGCGCGCTTCCCGGCAACCGGCGAAGGCATCCAGCGCCGGCTGGTAGGTGGGGCTCTTCACGTCCACCAGCCCCATCACCGTGTGGTACAGGTTGTCGTGCGTGAGCGGCATGTCCACGTGGGCGCGCAGACAGGCGTCCTGCACGCCGGTGCGCCCGCCCAGACCGCCATCCAGCCAGGCGACGAAGGGCACGTGCTTCTGCACTTCCGGCGCAAAGGCATAGGGCACGCCGTGCAGGAACAAGCCGTATTCGCCCAGCGACTCGCCGTGGTCGCTCAGGTACACCAGGCCGGTGTCGAAGCGCTCATGCCGGGCCTTGAGCCAGTCGATGGTCTGGCCCAGGAAGCGGTCGGTGTAGGCGATGGAGTTGTCGTAGGCATTGAGCAGTTCGCTGTGCGCGCAGTCGGCCAGCGTCACGGTGCGGCACTCGGGCTGGTAGGGCTTGGCATCGGCCGGCGAGCGCTTGTAGTAGGCCGGGCCATGGCTGCCCAACTCGTGCATGACCAGCACCACGCCCCGCGCCACGCGCTCGGGCGGCAGCGCCGCGATGCGGGCGTCCAAGCCGTCTAGCATCACCTCGTCCAGGCATTCGTCCTCGCTGCACAGTCGGGGATGGGCCGCCACCTGCGCGGCGTCGTTGGCGGCGGCATGCGGCACGCGGTCGCACACGCCCTTGCAGCCCGACTGGTTGTCGACCCACAGCACGGCCAGGCCGGCCGCCTGCAGCACGTCGAGCAGGTTCTCGTAGTCCTGCGAACGGCCCTCGTACGCGTGCTTGCCCAGGTGCGAGAACATGCAGGGCACCGAGGCCGCGGTGTTGGTGCCGCAGGAGTGCATGTCGCGAAAGCTCACCACGCCGCGCGCCTTGAGCTGCGGCGTGGTGTCGCGCGCATAGCCGTTGAGGCCGAAATGGTCGGCCCGGGCCGTCTCGCCCACCACCAGCAGCAGCAGGCGCGGCCGGGCCTGGCCGGCATAGCTGGCGCCCAGCGCCGCGCCGCCGCTGATCGGCACCAGTTGCCGGCTGCGGTGCAGCATCGGCCGCGAGGCCGCCATGCCGAATGAATAGACGCTGGCCAGCGGATTCATCATGTATCGCAGGTGCGGCTGGTTGCGCATGAGCGGTGCCAGCTGGCGCGACATGGCCATGCCGCCACCCACGGCCGCCGCCACGGCCAGCACGAACAGCAGCGCATTGCGCCACAGGGCCTGCAGCGGACGCTGCGGCCGCACCGGCACCATCCAGAGCCACCAGGCCGCGGGCAAGGCCACCACGAGCACATCCACCAGCATGCGCAGGCTGAACAGGTCGCGCGCCTCGCCCGGGTCGGTCTGCAGCACGTTGAGGGCCATGGACGGGTCCATCACCATGCGGTAGGTCGCCATGTAGTGCTGCACCACGGCCGCCAGCAGCACCAGGCCGAACCACAGCGGCTTGGCATGGCGCGACCAGGCAGTGAGCGACAGCAGCGCCACCAGCCCTGCCGCCAGCAGCCAGGCCATGCCGGCCACGTCCGGCAGGTAGAGGCTGGGCGCGCCGCCCAGGCGGGCCAGCTCGGTCCACAGCGGCCAGTTGGTGGCGGCCAGCAGATAGGCCGTGAGGATCAGGACGATCTGCTGCGGCGACCGCGGCGCCAGCAGGCCGCTGCCGGTGGGCGTGGGCGCGAGCGGATGGGAGGGCAGCACGATCGGCCGGCCGAAGGAGGTGGTGGGACGCATGGGTCGGATCGGTTCAGGTCGGGCGCTGCACCGCATGGGCAGCGACGACGGGTGCGGGCTGGCGCCGGGTGCGGTGCATCAGGGCGTCGACCGCCCAGCCGGTGCTCCAGCAGACCCAGGCGCTCCAGAGGGTGTGGCTGAGGAAATGCGCCCCGCGCAGCTGCTGCGCCAGGCCGAAGACCAGCCCGCCCGCCAGCGCCGCCGCCAGCCAGGCCGCGGCCAGCCGGGGAACATGGCGGCGCCAGACGAACCAGCCGCCGACGAAGCCGAAGGCCGCCGAGGCATGGCCGGCGGGAAAGCAGTGGCCCGGGCCGCCGTCCGCCACACCCAGCCGCCAGTGCGACACCTGGGCCGCCACGCCGCCGAAGGCCTGCAGGTCCCAGGGACAGCTGGTGAGGCTGTAGCGCTTGATGAGCGTCACGGCGCCCACGGCCGCCAGCATCGACAGCGGCAGCTGCCAGCGCTCGGCCATGCGCAGGCGCCGCCACGGGCCGACGGGCCACTTCACGGCGAGAAGCAGGCCGGCCGCCAGCAGCCAGGCGAGCGTCTTGCCGTCGCTGTGGAAGACCGTGGTCAGCAGCGCGTCGTGGCGCAGCGGAAAACCCATCGGCGTGCCGACCAACTGCGCCAGGCGCAGGTCCGCACCGCCGGCATCCCAGGCCACCAGGAGCGCGAAGGCCAAAAACGTGGCCAGCGCGACGGGCGAAGCAGAAGACTTTGACGGCATGATGACGCCCGCGATGCTAGGCAGGGGCCGTGAATGAAACCTGAAGCCTTCGCCCAGCTGACTTGCCGGCGGCCGCAGGCGACGCCACCGGCCCACCCCCTAGACTCCACCCATGCGCATTCTTCTCGTCGAGGACGACCTGCACCTGTCCGATGCCGTGTGCAGCTACCTGCGGGCCAAGGCCTTCATCGTCGATGCCGTGCCCAGCCTGGAGGGCGCCCGCGCCGCCCTGGCCGGTGCGCGCTACGCGGCCGTGCTGCTGGACCTGCACCTGACCGACGGCGACGGCCTGCAGCTGATGCCCGGCCTGCGCACGCTGCCCGAGCGGCCCATCGTCATCGTTCTCACCGCGCGCGACCAGGTCAGCGACCGCATCCGCGGCCTCGACGCGGGTGCCGACGACTACCTCACCAAGCCCTACGACCCCGCCGAGCTGCTGGCGCGCCTGCGCGCCGTGGAGCGCCGGCGCAGCAGCGTGGAATCGGCCACCGTGCGCCTGGGTGCGCTGGAGATCGACCTGGGCAACGACCAGGTCCGCGTGCAGGGCACGCCGGTCACGCTGACGCAGAAGGAATGGGCGCTGCTGCGCGTGATGGCGAGCCGGCCCGAGCGCATCCACAGCCGCGAGGCGCTGCTCGATGCGCTCTACGGCTTCGACGACGACACCGACAGCAACACGCTGGAGGTCTTCGTCAGCCGGCTGCGGCGCAAGCTGGGCCGCTCGCACATCCAGACCCTGCGTGGCCTGGGCTACCGGCTGGCCCCCGGCAACGACGCACCCGAGCCGGAGGCCGACGGTGCCGCCTGAGGCCGCCTCCGCCGGCGTCGGCGCCCCGCCCGCCGACCGCCCGGAGACCGCGGCCGACGCGGCCGGCACCGCCGCGCGCATCGCCGCCGCGCACAACTCGCTCGCCGGCCGGCTCACGCGCACGCTGATCCTGTCCGTGGGCGCCATCTGGCTGCTGTGCGTGCTGGCCGTGGTCTGGTACGTGGACCGGGAAATCAGCTTCAACTTCGACAACGAACTGGTCGAGGTGTCGCACCGCATGTTCGACATCGCAGTGGAGCAGTACGACAGCCTGTCGGAAGGCCACGTGCCGGCGCAGGCGCTGGTGGCGCCGCCGCCGCTGTTCATCCAGGACGAGGTGGTCTACCAGATGGTGGACGGCGGCACGCGGCCGCTGCTGCGCTCGTCCAACGCCCGGCCCGACTACTTCGACGTGCCGCTCGCGCCCGGCTTCGCCGTGACGCCGGACTGGCGCATCTACACCGTGCGCCATCCCACGCGCGACCTCTACCTGCAGGTGGCCGACCCCATCGCCGAGCGGCGCGAGGCGGTGGACCGCACACTCTTCGGCCTGATGGTGCCGCTGGCCACCGCGCTGCCGCTGCTGGGGCTGGTGCTGTGGCGCATCGCGCGGGCCGAGCTGCGGCCACTGCAGACGCTGGCCCAGGAGATCGCCCAGCGCGGCAGCACCGACCTGCGGCCCATCGAGCTGGCCGGGCTGCCCAAGGAACTGCGCTCGGTGAGCGACGACGTCAACCGCCTGCTGGAGCGCCTGGCCCATGCGCTGGACGTGGAACGCGCCCTGGCCGCCAATGCCGCCCACGAGCTGCGCACGCCGCTGGCCGCCGCCCGCCTGCGCCTGCAGACCGCGCTCGACCACGGCCTGGCGCGCAGCGACGTGGAGGCCGCCCTGGAAGCGCTGCGCCAGCTGAGCCACCGCGCCGAGAAGCTGCTGCAGCTGTCGCGCGCCGAATCCGCCGCCGCGCTGGCGCGCCGGCCGGTGGACCTGGTCAAGCTGGCCGGCACCGTGGCCGAGGAGTTCTGGCAGGACGCCCGCGCCGCCCAGCGCCTGGTGCTGCACCTGCCCGAGGAGGCGCTGGCGCCGGCCCAGGGCGACGTGGACGCCCTCGCCATCGCGCTGCGCAACCTGATCGAGAACGCGCTGCGCTATGCGCGCGAAGGCGTCGTGGACCTGGAAGTGGCCGCGCCGGCCACGCTCGTCGTGCGCGATGCGGGGCCGGGCGTGCCGCCCGAGCAACTCAAGGCCCTGCGCGAGCGCCACGTGCGGCAGACCGACGACCGCACCGGCTACGGGCTGGGGCTGTCCATCGTGTCCACCATCGCACAACAGCAGGGCGCAGCGCTGTCGCTGATCTCGCCGCCGCCGGGCCGCGGCTGCGGCTTCGAGGCGCGGCTGGTGCTGGGTAGCTGAGGCTCAGCCCGACACCAGCGCCCGCAACCAGTCCGGCAGGGGCCGTGCCTGCTGCGCCGGGAAGTCCACCCAGATCGTCGTCGCGCCACCGGCCGCGCAGATGAGGTCGGGCGCCTCGGCGCGGGCCATGGTGGCCCAGCTCTCGAAGGTGGTGCGTGCGGGGTCGCTCACGTACATGCGCAGCAGCACGTCGCCGGGGTACTCGATCTGGCGGTAAAAGTTGCAGAAGGCATTGACGATCACCATGCCCTCGCCCTTCGGGTCGGGCTGGAAGCCGATCGAGCGCATCCAGTCGATGCGGGCCGTCTCCATGTAGCGGAAGTAGCTGCCGTTGTTGAGGTGGCCCATGGCGTCCATGTCGCCCCAGCGGATGGGGATGGCCGTCTCGTACACCAGCTTCTTGTGTTCGGGAATCTCGATGCGCATGGCGACGCATCGTAGGCCCGCGCCCGGGGCCCGCGGCAGTGGTGTCGCCCTGCCCCGCAGTCACCCATGCGACTGGAGGCCGGCCCCTAGAATGCGCAATGCTTCACAGGCGCGCCAGCCCTGCGGCCGCGCCTCCTTCGAATCCACTCTCCGCCCCATCCGATGACACAAGAAGAGATCCTCGCCCAGTTCGGCCCGCGCGAAGCCATCGAGTACGACGTCGTGGTCGTCGGCGGCGGCCCGGCCGGCCTCTCGGCCGCCATCCGCCTCAAGCAGCTGGCCGCGCTCAACGACAAGGAAATCTCGGTCGTGGTGCTGGAGAAGGGCTCGGAGCCCGGCGCCCACATCCTGTCGGGCGCCATCATGGACCCGCGCGCGCTCACCGAGCTGATCCCCGACTGGCAGGCCAAGGGCGCACCGCTGAACCAGCCCGTCACGGCCGACACCTTCCTGCTCATGAGCGAGACGGGCGCCACGCGCGTGCCCAACTTCATGCTGCCGCCCAACTTCCACAACGACGGCAACTACATCGTCAGCCTGGGCAACGTCGTGCGCTGGCTGGCCACGCAGGCCGAGGAACTGGGCGTGGAGATCTTCCCCGGCTTCCCGGCCGCCGAGGTGCTCTACAACGACGATGGTTCCGTCAAGGGCGTGGCCACCGGCAACCTGGGCATCGGCAAGGACGGCGAGCCGACCGAGAACTTCCAGCTCGGCATGGAACTGCATGCCAAGTACACCCTCTTCGCCGAAGGCGCCCGCGGCCACCTGGGCCGCCAGCTCATCACCCGCTTCAAGCTCGACGACGGGCGCGATCCGCAGAGCTACGGCATCGGCATCAAGGAGCTGTGGGAGATCGACCCCGCCCGCCACGAGCCGGGCCTGGCGATCCACACGGCCGGCTGGCCATTGCCCAACGACACCTACGGCGGCTCCTTCGTCTACCACGCCGAGAACAACCAGCTGATCATCGGCTACGTGGTGGGCCTGGACTACCAGAACCCGCACCTGAGCCCCTTCGAGGAATTCCAGCGCTTCAAGACGCACCCCAACATCCGCTGGTACCTGGAAGGCCAGGACCAGGGCCTGAAGCCTGCCAAGCGCATCTCGTACGGTGCGCGGGCCATCACGGCCGGCGGCCTGCTGTCGCTGCCCAAGACGGTGTTCCCGGGCGGTGCGCTGATCGGCTGCGAGGCCGGCTACCTCAATGCCAGCCGCATCAAGGGCAGCCATGCCGCCATCAAGACCGGCATGCTGGCGGCCGACGCCGCCTTCGAGGCGGTGCAGGCGGGCCGCCAGTTCGACGAACTGTCGTCCTACCCCGAGGCCTTCGAGAAGAGCTGGCTGCACACCGAGCTGTACAAGGCGCGCAACTTCAAGCAGTGGTTCAAGAAGGGCCTGACGGTGGGCACGGTGATGACCGGCATCGAGCAGTTCGTGCTGCGCGGCCACATCCCCTGGACGATCCACCGCACCGAGGCCGACCACGCGCGCCTGAAGCCGGCGGCCGAGTGCAGGAAGATCGCCTACCCCAAGCCCGACGGCAAGCTCACCTTCGACCGGCTGAGCTCGGTGTTCATCAGCAACACCAACCACGAAGAGAACCAGCCGGCGCACCTGACGCTGAAGGACCCGACGGTGCCCACGCGCATCAACCTGCCCGAGTACGCCGGCCCCGAAAGCCGCTACTGCCCGGCGGGGGTGTACGAGTTCGTGCCCGACGAGGCGGCGGGCGGCGGCAAGGAGCGGCTGCAGATCAACGCGCAGAACTGCGTGCACTGCAAGACCTGCGACATCAAGGACCCGACGCAGAACATCGTGTGGGTCACGCCGGAGGGTGGCGGCGGGCCGAACTACACGGGGATGTGAAGCACGAAGGGCGCCGGCGGCGCCCTTTCTTATTGGGTCGATAAGAACCGCGCGCTGCCCTTCTCAATGCGCGACTGCCGGCGTCGCCGCCTGCTCGGCCCGCGCGTCGTGGCCGATCGCCAGCACCAGCACGAGGGCCAGCACCGACAGCAGCGCGAGGAACATCACGGCGAACACGTCGTTGCCCATGCGGTCGCGCAGCAGGCCGAAGATCGTCGGGCCGATGTAGCCGCCGAGGTTGCCGATGGCGTTGATCCAGGCGATGCCCGCCGCCGCGGCCACGCCGCTCAGAATGGCCGTGGGAAAGGTCCAGAACACCGGCAGCGCGCTGAAGATGCCGAAGGCGGCCAGCGTCACGGCCGCCATCTTGGGCACCGGCGCCGCGATGTTGGCCGCAGCCACCAGCCCGACGAAGATGCAGGCCAGCGGGATCAGCAGGAAGGCCTTGCGCTCGCGCCGCGCGTCCGAGGCGCGCGACCAGAACAGCATGGCGATGGCGCCCACCAGGTAGGGAAAGGCGTTGACGAAGCCCACCTCCACATTGCCCAGGCCGCCGAAGCCCTTGATGATCTGCGGCAGGAAGAAGCCCAGGCCGTACAGCGGCACCGTGATGCCCATGTAGATGAAGCCCATGGCGATGACGCGCCAGTTGCGCAGCGACTGGGTCCAGGAGATGGCATGCAGCGCCTCGCGGTTGCGGCGCTCGGCGGCCAGCGTGGTGGTGAGCCACTGCCGCTCCTCGTTCGTCAGCCACCTCGCCTCGGCCGGACCGTCGGGCAGGTACAGCAGCACCACGCCGGCCAGCACCAGCGCCGGCAGCGCCTCCAGGATGAACAGCCACTGCCAGCCGTGCAGGCCCATCGTGCCTTCCATGTTCAGGATGTAGCCGGAGATGGGCGAGCCGATCACCGTGGAAATGGGCACCGCGAACATGAACCAGCCCACAATGCGGGCCCGGTAGGCGGCCGGAAACCACAGCGTCAGGTAGAAGATGACGCCGGGAAAGAAGCCCGCCTCGGCCGCGCCCAGCAGGAAGCGCACGAGGTTGAAGCTGGTGGCGCCGCCCACGCCGGCCTGGATGGCCGACAGCAGCCCCCAGCTGAGCATGATGCGGGCGATCCAGCGCCGCGCGCCGAAGCGCTCCAGCGCCAGGTTGCTGGGCACCTCGAGCAGGAAGTAGGCGACGAAGAAGATGCCGGCGGCATTGCCGAACACGGTGCTGGTGAAGCCCAGGTCCCTGGACATGGAGGCGCCCGCGAAGCCCAGGTTGACCCGGTCCAGGTAGGCGATGAAGTAGCTGACCATGAGCAGCGGCAGCAGCCGCCAGCTCAGCTTGGACACGGTGCGCCGTGCGATGTCGTCCATGCGTTGTCTCCTGTTGTCGTCGAATGCGCGGCCCCGCGCCTGCTGGGCGGCCCCTCGGCCAGTATGGGCGCGGCCCTCGCCCGGCGTGCGGATTGCGTCAGCCCTTGGTCAGCCCCGGCGGCGCGGGCTGTCGCCCGCATGACCGCGCGCTGCGTCCGTGAAAGCACTGACGCAGCGCAGCATGCGGTCAGGGCATAGTCAGGCGCGCCTGCGCGCTCGCCTTTCTGCAGCAGCACACGACCCGCAGCCCCGCACCACAACATCACGTCGGAGACACCATGAAACTCGGCCACATCGCCGCTGCCGCCCTTGCGCTGGCCTGCGGCACGGGCGCCCTCGCCCAGACCACCACGCTCAAGATCGGCTATGCCACCTCGCCCGAGTCGCACTACGGCGTGGGTTCCAAGGTGTTCTGCGACGAGGTCGAGAAGGGCACCCAGGGCCGCTACAAGTGCCAGCATTTCCCCAACTCGGCGCTGGGTGGCGAGCGTGAGCAGATCGAGGCGATCCAGCTGGGCACGCAGGACCTGGTCAACACCTCCACCGGCCCGGTCGGCAACTTCGTGCCCGAGGTCAAGATCGTGGACGTGCCCTTCCTCTTCCGCGACTACGACCATGCGCGCAAGGTGATGGACGGGCCCACGGGCCAGGACATCCTGGCCAAGTTCCCGAGCAAGGGCATCGTCGCGCTGGCCTGGACGGAGAACGGCTTTCGCCACATGACCAATTCCAAGCGCGACATCGTCAAGCCCGAGGACGCCAAGGGCCTGAAGATGCGCACCATGGAGAACAAGGTGCACATGGACGGCTACCGCACCTTCGGCATCCTGCCCACGCCCATGGCCTTCCCCGAGCTGTTCGGCGCGCTGCAGCAGGGCACGGTGGACGGGCAGGAGAATCCCATTCCCGTGATCCTGGCGGCCAAGTTCTCGCAGGTGCAGAAGCACCTGTCGCTGACCGGCCACGTGTATTCGCCGGCCCTGCTGCTGCTGTCGCCCAAGGTCTGGAACAAGCTGTCCGATGGCGACAAGAAGGTCTTCGTCGAGGCCGCGAAAAAGGCCGCCGTGGCCCAGCGCAAAAAAGTCAACGAGGACGAGGCCAACGGCATCGCCATGCTGGAGTCGCAGGGCATGAAGGTGACCAAGAACGTGGACAAGGTGGCGTTCCAGGAGGCGCTCAAGCCCGCCTATGCCGGCTACGCCAAGGAGTTCGGCGCGGACAACCTGAAGAAGATCCAGGAGATTCGGTAAACCCCCAGCCTGCGCGGACTGCGTCCGCTCCGGCCACCCCCTTGCAGGGGGGCACACGCAGCGGCCCGGCAAAGCCGGTTCCGCGCGTGTTACCCGCATGGCCTGCTCCGCGGCCCTCTGATGCGCGCGGCGCAGGCCGAGCCTGGGTCCAGCAGGCGAATTGGGGCGCTTCCTTCTCTCCCTCGCGCTCGGCCCGGCCGGGCGTTCCTTCTTCTTGCAGACCTCTTCCAACAATGCAAGCCTTCGAGCGCGTCTTTCTCGCCGTCAACCGCTGGGTGCTGATCCTGCTGCTGGCGGCCATGTCGGTCATCGTCTTCACCAACGTGGTGCTGCGCTACACCACCAGCGAGTCCATCGAATGGGCCGAGGAGGTGTCGCGGCACATGATGATCTGGCTGACCTTCCTGGGGGCCGGGCCGGTGCTGCGCTACGGCGGCCACATCGCGGTGGAGAACCTGCAGGACGCCCTGCCCCGCGCCGGCGGCATCGCGCTGCGGGCCGTCGTGGCGGCGCTGCTGATGGCCTTCTTCGGCTTCATGGTCTGGTACGGCTGGCTGTACATGCAGCGCACCATGTTCCAGATGACGGCGGTGACGCAGATTCCCTTCGCCTACATCTACAGCGCCATGGCCATCGGCGGCGTGCTGCTGATCGTGCACTTCCTGTTCGTGATCAAGGGCTACGTGCTGCGGCGCGAGTTCGCGTCCGACGCGCATTTCGACGCCAACGCGTCGGCCTCGCTGTGAAGGACGCACGGCCATGATGGACCCGAGCTTCCTGCTGATC
Organism: Pseudacidovorax intermedius; assembly: GCF_001476815.1. Taxonomy (GTDB): domain Bacteria; phylum Pseudomonadota; class Gammaproteobacteria; order Burkholderiales; family Burkholderiaceae_C; genus Xenophilus; species Xenophilus intermedius_A. The sequence goes on from NZ_LDSL01000152.1 coordinate 14,126, forward strand.
GCTTCTGCCTGCGGGTACCTGGCCATCGGCGTGCCGGTGGCCTTCGCGCTGGGCCTGGCCACGGCCACCACGCTGGTGCTGGCCGAGAACTATCCGCTGATGGTGCTGCTGAAGGAGACCTTCACCGGCATCGACAGCTTTCCGCTGATGGCGGTGCCCTTCTTCATCCTGGCAGCCGAACTGATGAGCGGCGGCTCGCTGACCGAGGTGCTGCTGCGCTTCGCCGGCCAGTTCGTGGGCCACAAGCGCGGCGGGCTCGGCTACACGAACGTGGTGTCGCTGACCTTCTTCTCGGGCATTTCGGGCTCGGCACTGGCCGACGCGGCCGGTCCCGGCGCGATGATGATCCGCATGATGGACAAGGCCGGCTACGACCGGGCCTACGCGGCGGCGCTCACCGCCTCCACCGCGATCGTGGGGCCGATCATCCCGCCCTCGATCATCATGATCATCTACGCCCTGCAGGACGAGACAGTGTCGGTGGGCCAGCTCTTCGTGGCCGGCATCGTGCCGGGCATCCTGATCGCGGTGGCCATGTGCGTGGTGAACTTCCATGTGTCCAAAAAGCGCAACTACAAGGGCGACGGCCGCCTGCCGCCGCTGCGCGAGGTGCTGCTGACGACCTGGAAGGCGCTGCCCGCCATCCTGCTGCCGGTGGTCATCCTGGGCGGCATGCGCGCGGGCTGGTTCACGCCCACCGAGGCCTCGGTGG
>NZ_LDSL01000153.1 GCF_001476815.1 Pseudacidovorax intermedius
GCAGCGCGATGCCGCCGGCGCCGGTGGCCGTGAGGCCTTCCTGCGCCGTGCCCGCGATCGTGCTGGCCACGCCGGTGGCGGCGACGCGGTTGACGTCGACAGAGACGCTGCCGACGGTGAGGCCGTTGCCCTCCACCAGATAGACGCCGCCGTCGCCCGCACGGGCGCTGAGCAGGTCCACCGAGGTCTCCAGGGCCGCGGCGGCGCTGTTGCCGCCGATGGCGTTGCCGGCCGTCAGGCGCAGGCTGCCGGCCACCACGTCGGTGGCGCTGCCCGCGTCCACGTCGGCGATGCTGCCGGTGCGCGCCGTCAGGCTCACCCGGGCGGTGCCCGCGGCGATGGATTCGAGCGCCAGGTCGCGCTCGGCGCTGAACACCACGTTGCCGTTGCTGGTGCTGACGGTGCCGGTGGTGGCCGTCTGCACGATGTCGCGCCCGGCCACGGCGTCCACCGTGAAGCCGGCGCCGGCCACGCTCACGGCGGCGGCCTGCAGCAGGTCGCGGCCTGCGGCCAGGCTGAGGCTGCCGGCGGTGCTGCCGGTGGTGGAGACCACGGCGCGCAGGTCCAGGTCGGACGTGCTGCCGCCGGCCTGCAGCAGCAGGTTGCCCCCGGCCGTGGCGGCCGCGCTCAGGGTCAGGCTGCCGGCCGTGGTGGTGAGCACCAGGGCGCCGCCGCTGGCCAGGCCCGCCGCCTGGGCCGCGGTCTGCGCGCCGTTGGCGGTGATGCCGCCGCCCGCGCCGACGCGGTTGACGCCGATGGCGCTACCGCCGGCCACGGTGATGGCGCTGGCTTCGGCCAGGAACACCCCGCCGGTGCCGGCGGTGCTGGCGCTGAGGCTATTGACTTCCAGCTCCAGCGCATTGCCGCTGGCACCGATGCCGTTGGCACCATTGCCGGCCGTGAGCGTCAGCGCGCTCGCGTACACGTCCAC
>NZ_LDSL01000154.1 GCF_001476815.1 Pseudacidovorax intermedius
GGTGGGCGAGACGCGCGGTGTAGATGAAGCGGTTGCCCGAGGTGGGAAGGGCCGGCACGCAGGTGCCCGCATAGGTGCAGCCGTACAGGTTGGGCAGCGTCGGGCCGCCCACGAGGCCACCGCGCGTCTCGCCCACCCAGGTGGCGGCCCAAATGCGCCACGGGCCGGTGATGGTGCGGTTGCCCACGTTCTGGAAGGTGTTGCCGGCCACCAGGTCGGTACCGGCGGTGCTGGCCACCGGCGTGTCCAGCAGCAGGTCGCCGCTGAGGGTGCGCACCAGCACCGAGGCGGCGGTCAGCGGGCCGGTGGTCACCGCAGACGGCGCGTTGGCCGCGGCGTCGAAGCCATTGGCGGTGACCGCGCCCACGCGCAGCGTGTTGGCATCCACGTAGCGGAAGTTGCCCGCGGCGCTGCCGCCCAGCGTGCTGGCCGCCACGTCGTTGACCGCCTGGTCGAGCAGCACGCTGCCCGCCGTGGCGCGCGCCAGCAGCGTGGGCACCGTGATGCCGCCGGCCGCCGTCTGCGCGATGTCGCCCGTGGCCAGCAGGCCCAGCGTGCCGCTCACCGTGAGCGGCGCCTGCAGCGCGATGCTGCCGCCGCCATCGGCCTGCAGCGTCAGGTTGCCGGTGGCCGCGAGCGCGCCCGCCACGGTGATGGCGCCCGACTGCACGGTGCTGCCCACCACCCGGGTCGGGGCGGCCAGGCGGGCCCATTCGTCGCCGGAGATCGCGAAGCCCGCGGCGCTGGTGCCGCCCAGGGCGATGGCGTCGCCGCCGCGCTCGGCGCCGGTGGCGGTGTAGGTGTCGGGCGTGCCGGCCAGCGTGACGCTGCCGGGCCGCAGGTTGAGCGTGGTGCCCGCGCTCACCTGGCTGCCGGTGCCCAGCACCAGCGCATCGGCCGTGCCCGCGGCACCCGCGCGCAGCACCACCTGACCGGTGGACTGGATGCGCCCGGCGGGCGAGGGCACGCTGACGCCGCCGCTGTCGACGATGCGGATGCCGGCGCCACCGGCATTGCGCGATTCGCCGGTGACGGTGACCGCGCCGCCGCCGGTGCTGGTGACCAGCGCCTGGTTGCCCAGCCACACGCCGTCGCCGCCGGCCGCCGCGCCGCCGCCCAGCCGCAGGCCGGTGATGGCGATGCTGCCGCTGCCCGTCTCCACCATCGGCAGCGAGGCCGTGCCGCCGAAGGTGTTGCCGATCACCACGCCATGGCCCGGCGCATTGCCGCTGTTGGCTGCGTAGCTGCCGACGCCGGTGAGGCGCACCGCGCCGCTGGTGGTGTGGATGCCGCCCGTTGGGGTGTTCGAGGCGATCTGCACGCCGGTGCCCAGGTTGCTGGTGCCGACGATGTCCACGCTGCCGCTGGCGGTGGCGATGCGCGCGCCGTCGAGGTTGACGGCCGCGGTGATGAAGTTGCCGGTCGACACCGCATTGCTGCGGCCGGTGAGCTGCACGTTGCCGCCCGCGCCCGCGTCGCTGCCGCCGCTGTAGGTGCCCGGCGAGACCCGCGCATTGCCCTGGCGCGTGTCGAGCACCGCGGTGTTGCCCAGGCTCACGCTGGTGCCGGCGTTGGAATCGTTGGTCCAGGCGCCGTTCATCGCGATGTTGCCGCCGTTGGTGTAGATCTGGCCGTCGAAGCTCACCTGCCCGCCGCCCACCGCGGCGCTGCCCGCCGTGGCGGCCGCGTTGAAGGCCACATTGATCGACGAGCCCACGCCGTAGGCCGCGATGCTGGCCTGGCCGTTGGACCGCACGCTGCGGCTGGCATTGAGCGTCAAGGTGCGCGCGCCCGTGCCGTTGAAGACGATCTGCGCCGCGTCCATGAAGATGTCGCCCTGGTCGGCCGCACCGCCGGTGCCCGTGCCGATGCTCACGTTGCCGCGCAGCAGGGCGTTGTTGATGTCGCCGTCCTGGATCGTCGAGGTGGCGACCGCCTCGTAGGGGTTGGTGGGCAGCGTGCCCGCCGCATTGCCGTTGACGATGGTGATGTCGTACGGGTCCACCGTCCAGGTGCCGGCCGCGCCCGCGTTGGCGCCGGTGTTGACGCGGATGCCGGTCAGGTCGAAGGCGCTGCCCGAGGTCTCGATGGCACCGCCGTTGCCGCCCGAAGCACCGCCCTGGGCCGACAGCGAACCGTAGGCGCGCAGCGTGCGGCCGGCCAGCAGCCGGATCTGCCCGCCGTTGCCGGTGGCCGAGTTGCTGTCCGCCCGCAGTTGCGCATTGGCGGCCATGGCCACGGCGTTGGTGCCCTGCACCGTGATGCGCCCGCCCTGCCCCGCGCCGCTGGCGTCCATCAGCACGCCGGTGCCCAGCGGGTTCTGCAGCAGCACGTTGTTGGCGGCGATGGCGATGCTGCCGCCGGCCCGCGTGGCGCTCGACACGTCCACCAGCGCCGCCAGCGGTGTGCCGGCCGGCAGGGCGACGGTCGTGGTGTCGCTGGACAGCCGCACGTCGCCGGTGCCGCCCTGCAGGCTCACGCTGCCGCCTTCGGCGCGCAGGCCGCTGCCCACGGCGCCGCCGATGTCGATGGCGCGTGCGGTGGCGCCGTCCTGGATCGTGATGGCGCCCGAGGTGCCGTTGCGCACCGCCGAGAAGCCGCCGCTGCCGGCCGTGCCCGCCACGTCGAGCCGCGCACCGGCGCCCGCCACGACCTGGCTGGACACCGTCTGCACGCCCTGCGAGGCCTGCGCCGTGCCCACGAAGGCGGTGAAGTCGGTGTTGGTGCGCAGGCTGTCGAGGTTGGCGCCGGTGCCCTGCAGCAGCAGGTTGCCCTGCGCCTGCACGCGCGCGCCGCTGAGCAGCACGCCGGCCGTGGCGCCGACGCTGCCGCCCGGCTGGCCGTCGGCGCTGCCGGTGGCCACGCCGGCCAGCGTGGCCGTGCCCGCCGAGCCCAGCGCCGAGGCGCCGTCCACCCGCACGCCGCTCGCGGCCACGCCGCTGGTGCCGTTGACCGCCAGGCCGCCGCTGCCGGCCTGCACGGTGCTGCCGGCCGTCACCAGCACACCCTCGCTGGCGGTGTAGTTGCCGCTGGCGGCCCAGCTGCGGCCCTGGCCCGCCAGCGCGACCTGGCCGCTGCCGCTGGTCAGCACCTGGCTGTTGCCGATGTAGACGCCCGCGCGCCAGCGGTCGCTGGCCGAGGCGCCGTTGGGGTTGTTGCCGCCCACGGCGCGGCCGCCAGTGGCATCGCCCTGGCCGAAGAAGCGGACGTTGCCGCCGTTGGCGTCGATGCGTGCGCCGTCGAGGCGGATGGCGGCGGCCGCATCGCCGCCCATGCCGGGGAAGGTCGCCACGTTGGCGGCGGTGGCCCGCGCCGCGCCGGTGGCATCGGCGTCGAAGTCCACGTTCAGCGCACTGCCGGTGGCGGTGATGGCGCTGCCCGCGCCCATGTCGATGCTGCCGGCCGAGTCGATGCGCAAGGTGGTGGCCGGGCCGCCGGTCTTGGTGATGCGGGCCGCGCCCGTGCCCGTCTCCACGTCGCTGGCCTGGAAGACGACGCCGCTGCCGTCGCGGCGCTGGGCCGTGGAGACCGTCACGTCGGTGCCCCGGCCGAGCGCGCCGCCCAGCGCGCCGGCGCCGACCTGGCTGCTGTCGAGGCCCACGGCGCCGGGCACGTAGAGATTGCCTGCGGACGTGACCTGCGCATTGGCATCGCCGACGGCCAGCGTGAGCCGGCCATTGGCGCCGCCATTCGCGCCGCCCCCCGCATCGAGGCCGGCCGGCGACACGTTCATGGCCGTGGCGCTCGCGGCGATGCTGCCGCCTGCGCCGCTGCCGGCCCCGCGCGCATTCAGGGTGCCGGCCAGCTGCAGGCTGCTGCGGCCGGCCGTGGCCGACGGCACCGTCTCGCCGGGCAGGGTCACGGCCGCGCCGTCGTTGAAGACCAGGCTGCCGCCGTTGCCGGCGCCCGTGGCGCTGGCGTCCAGCGTGGCCGTGGGCCCGATGTTGACGACGGGGCCCGCCACGGTGACGGTGCCGCCGCCCGCGACGCCGCGCATGTCCACCAGCACGGCCGGTGCCGCGACGGGCACGGGCGACTCGGTCAGCGGCGGATCGGCCACCGCCACCTGGCCGCCGGCGAGCATGACGCGGCCGCCGCTGCGTCCGCCCGCGGTACCGCTGGCATCGATGGTGCCGCCCGTCACCTGCAGCACGTTGGCGCGGCCGGCGCCCAGCACGATCTCGCCGTTGCGCGCCTCCACGCTGCGCGCCTGCACCACGCCGCTGTTGCTGACCACCAGCTGGCCGGGACGGCTGGAGGCGCCCAGCATCAGCGCCCGGCCGCCGTCGGCCTGCAGCGTGCCGGCATTGGCGGCGGAGGCCACGCTGGCGAGCGCGTCCGCATTGATGACCACGTTGGTCAGGCCGTCGCCGGCGAAGTCCAGCGACACCTTGCGGCCCGACACCAGGCCGGCCGTGCCATTCGGCGCGTTGATCGTGCCACCGGCGTCGTTGCTCACGCCGGCGCCGATCAGCAGCACCGTGCCGCCCGCGCTGGCGACGATGCGGCCGCGGTTGACCACGGTGGCGGCGGTCGCGTCATTGCGCTCGAACATCAGCACCTCGCCAGGGCCGAGGGGCGTGTTCTCGCGGCCGGCGGGCATGAAGCTGGCATCGGGAATGTCCAGCGTGGTGGCGACCAGGCCGCCGACGTTGACCTGCGCGGTGCCCGAGAAGAGCACGCCCGAGGGATTGACCAGGAACACCCGGCCGTTGGCGCTGAGCTGGCCGGCGATCTCCGACGGATTGCCGCCGGTCACGCGGTTGAGCAGCACCGAGGCGGCCGAGGGCTGCACGATGTTCACGGCCGCGTTCGCGCCGATGGAAAAGCTGGTCCACTGCGCGATGGCGCGCGCCTGGCTCTGCGTCAGCGTCATGGTGCCGGCGGCCGGGTTCTGCGCCGTGATGGCCACGCCGCGCAGCGCGCCGGCACCGGGCGCGATGGCCGGCAGCGTCAGCGGCGCCAGCTGCGCGATGGCCGAACCGGCGCCCATGCACAGCAGCGACAGCGCCAGGGGCCGCAGGCGCCAGTGGCGCACCGCGGCGGAGGAAGAGATGTGTCGGGAGCTCATGGCGAGGCCTCTCGTATAAAGCGTCGGCTGCCGCGGCCGGTCAGAACGATTTCTGCAGCTGCAGGTACAGCCGCGGATTTCGGCCACCACCGTCGGTGACGGCCGCCGGGGTGCCGGCGCGCCAGGCCAGCGAGGCATTGATCGAGAAGTTGCCCGCGCGCACCCACTGCAGGCCGATGCCCGCGCCGCGCAGGCTGCGGCTGGCGGGTGTGGTGTCGAACAGGCCGGGGTTCGTCTGCGGCCGGCCCCGCGCCGCGTCGTAGAAGACGTAGGGCGTGAGCTCCGAGGTGGCCGACCAGCGCCATTCCACGGTGCCGATCAGGCCGCGGTCCACCAGCACCTCGCCCGACGGGTAGGCACGCACGGCGCGGGGGCCGCCCAGGCTCAGCTTCTCGGAGGCATCGAGGTTCTTGCTCGCCCACTGGCCGCCGAGGGCCAGGTAGAGCGAATGCTCGGGCAGCACCGACTGCAGGCGCGAGGCCTGGAAGGTGAGCTTGGAGAAGGTGCCCTCGGTGCGCGGCCCGCCCAGGGCCTGATCGGCCGCCAGCAGGCCCGCTTCGCGGATCGACAGGCTGCCGCGGTAGGCCGTACCGGAGCTGGCCCAGTAGCCGCCGCCCAGCCAGTCGTCGCGCAGCTCCCAGGTCCAGCCGAGGCCGGTGCCGCTCACCCGCTTGCGGCCCTCGAAGGCCACGGTGGTGTATTCGTCGGTCAGGCGCTTGCTGTCCACCGACAGGCGCAGGAAGAGGTTCTGCCGCCGCTGGCGGATCACCGGGTAGAAGAGCGAGAGATCGGCCACGTCGGCCTTGCCCTGCGCGCCCAGCACGGCAAATTCGCCATCGAGCTGGTAGTTGATGCGCGCCAGTCCGGCGCCCAGGCGCAGGCCGCTGGTGCCCAGGGGCAGCTCGTAGGCGATGCGGCCCAGCTGCAGCGCGTCGTTGTTGGACACCATGGCCCGCAGGTCCAGGTTGTCGCCGATGCCCAGCGGGCTGTTCCAGCGCAGCGAACCGCCCACGCGATAGCGGCCCGACTCCCTGGTGCCGTGGTTGTCGGCATCGGCGCTGAAGGAGAAGCGCGAGCCCGGGTTCACCTCCACCGCCAGGTCGGTGGTGCCGGGCTGGCTGCCCTCCTGCAGGCCGGAGCCGACGGCGATGCCGGGCTGGTCGGACAGCAGCAGCATGGCGCGTTCGTAGGCCGGCGCGCTCACCGCCGCGCCGGGCGGCAGCGCCGCCAGGAAGCCGCGCACCCGCGCCTCGCTGGTGGGTGCCTCGGGCGCCACCTGCACGTCGACCTTGCCGATGCGGCCTTCGGCGATGCTGATTTCCACCACGCCGTTCTGCACCGTCTGCACCGGCACCACGGCCTGGGCCAGGAAGTAGCCGCGGGCGTGGTAGCGGTCGGTGATGGCCTGGGCCAGCTGCTCCAGGTCGGCCAGCGTCACGTCGCGGCCGATGTAGGGCGCGGTGGTCTCGCGGAGCTCCTCGGCCGACAGGGCCTCGGCCCCAGTGAGGCGCAGGTCGTTCAGGCGGAAGGCCACCGCCGGCGCGGCCGGCGCCGCGGGCAGGGCCTGGGGCGTCTGCGACGACGGTGCGGCGCAGCTGTTGCACGGCGGCTGCACGGGCACCAGCTGCTGCTGCGCCAGCGCGGGCGCCATGGCCGTCAACGCAGCGGCCAGTGCCGTTGCACGGATCGCGAAGGATGAGGTCATGACGGGCTTCATTGGACGGTCAGGCGCCAGTTGCCGATCAGGTTGAACGGGGCCCAGAAGAAGGGATGGGCCATCCTGGGATCGCGCAGCACCGCGAGCTGCCCGGCCTGCATGGCCTGCTGCAGGTCGCGGCCCCTGGCGAGTTCGCCGTAGAGCGTGGACATGAGCACGGCGGTGGCGTCGTCCGACACCGGCCACAGCGAGGCGATCAGGCTGCTGCTGCCGGCCGACAGGAAGGAGCGGGTGAAGCCCAGCACCTCGTCGCCCGAGGCGATGCGGCCCAGGCCCGATTCGCAGGCCGAGAGCGTGACCAGCGCGGTGCCCTGCATGGGCAGTTCCAGGATCTCGTGCGCCTCCAGGAAGTTCTGGCGGCCGTTCTCGTTGGCCAGCAGGATGCGCGAGTACAGCGGGTCGACCTGGTCGGCCTCGGCATGCGCGGCCACGTGCACCAGCGGCGCGCCGCCGGCCGCCTGGCGGAACTGCGTCTTGGTGGCCTGCGCGCCCATGAAGACGGTGTGGTGCGGAAAGAGCTGCTCCAGCCGCTGGACCTCGGCCACCGAGCCGGGCAGGTCGTACTTGTCCTCGATGCGCGGATTGCCGAAGGCCGTGAGCCGGCCGTCCACGCGCGGCGTGCGGCGCGCCAGCTGCACCGCGATGCTCATGGAGGGCGCGACCGACACCGGGTGGGTCTCGATCAGGTAGCGGCCGTCGACCCGCAGCGCCTGGAAGGGCAGGTAGTGCAGCGGCCCGTGCGGCACCACCACGATGCGCTGTCCCGGCTGCAGGCCCAGCGGGCCGATGAGGGCGGCGCCCATCTTGTCGGCGTTGCCGATGGCGGTGCGCCGGCCGCGCACCACCGAGTTGCGGAAGGTGTCGACCAGCTCCACCAACTCGTCGCGGCGGATCGGCAGGCTCTGGCTGCGCACCTCGGTGCTGCTCACCACCCACACCTGCAGCCGGTCGGGCAGCGCGTGGTACTGCACCAGGCGCTCGTCGGGCGCCAGGGTGCTCTGCAGGTCGGCCAGGTCGACCACGGTGGTGGCCTGCGCGGCCAGCTGGGCACGGCCGCGCACGGCGTCGAGCAGGGCGCGCGAGCGGCTGTGCTCGCTGACCTCGAAGGCGCGGCGCGGCTCGCCCATGTCGGCATACAGGCCCACCGCGCGCTCGAAGAGCTGCTGCAGGTCGGAGAACACGCCCATCTTGAATTCGTCGCTGCGGAAGCGCGCGCGCACGCCGTCCACGCCGGCCAGGGCACGGTCCAGCGCCTGCGCGGCCTCGGCCTTGCGGCCCAGGGCGAGTTCGCTGCGGGCCACGCCGTCCCAGGCCCAGAGCTGGAAGTAGCCGGCATCGGTGCCGGCGCGGCGCGTGGTCAGTTGCTGGAACAGCGTGCGCGCCTCGGCGGGCTTGCCTTCGGCCAGCAGCAGGTTGGCGCGGGTGCGGTCCACCTGCGCGGCCAGTGACGCATCGCGCTGCGGCGGCAGGCTGTCGAGCAGCTGGCGCGCACGGGCCAGGTCCTCGGGCTTGCCGCTGTCGATGAGGGCATTGGCGAGAGAGGCCTGCACCAGCGGCGCATAGCGCGGCGAGCTGCCGGCCAGGGCGTCGTCGTAGCTGCGGATGGCGCCGGCCAGGTCGCCGCGGCGCGCGGCCACGTCGCCCAGCACCTTGAGCGCCGGGCCGCGGATGAGCTGCGGCTCGCGCGTGGGCAGCTGCAGCGCCTCGCGCGCGAACTGCTCGGCCTTCTCCAGCTGGCCGGCGTAGCTGTAGACGATGGCCAGGTCGCGCTTGGCGGCGGCCAGCAGGGCCGGGTCCTGCGTGGCGCCGGCCAGGTGCAGCGCCTTGCTGGCGGCGCGCACGCTCTGGCGGAAGTCGCCCGCCTCGGCCAGCGACACGGCCTGGCTGCAGTACTGGTAGGCGCTGAGCTTGACCTTGTCCTGCGAGTACAGGATGGCGCCCTCCTGCGTGAGGGCGAGCAGCGTGTCCGAATCGGCCAGGCGGGCCTGCTCCTGCCGGCTCGCGGCGGCCTCGGCATCGGGCGCGGCAGCCTGCGCCCTGGCGCCCGCGGCCGGCCAGGCACAGGCCAAGGCCACGGCCCAGGCGCCCCAAGCGGCGCGACGGCGGCCGGCGCCCCCGGCCGGCTTCTGCATCTTGCGTTCCATTCGACCCCCAGGCGTCCGGCCGTGCGGCACGCCTGGGCGGCGGGCCCCGCAGCCGCAGGATGCGGCCTGCCCGTCGGACGTCGTCGGGGCAGTCTAGGAACGGGGCCGCCTCGGGCCTATTCGCAGGACGGTCTAGGGCGAATGGCGTAGGGGCGGTCCGGGGCGTCTCCTGGTGGGGGGGCCATGCGGCAACCCGCGTCAGGGCCGCCCTGCCATGGCGCAGAAGCGGCGACCCCTGCCCCACCGAGGCCGAAAAAAGGACGGCGACGCCCTGGTTGAAGAAACAGTTTCTATGTAACATCATCAATGTCACATAAAGCCTTGCATGGACGCTGCCCTTTCCACCACCGACATGCTGACCATCGAAGCCCTGGCCGCCGCCTCGGGCGTGACGGTGCGCAACATCCGGGCCTACACCACCGCCGGCCTGCTGCCGCCGCCGCGGCTGCGCGGGCGGCTGGGCCTGTACGGCGAGGAGCATGCCCAGCGGCTGGAGCTGATCCGCGCGCTGCGCGAGCAAGGCTTCGGCATCGAGGCCATCCGCCGCGTGTTCGAGCAGGCGCCGGCCAGCTCCTGGCGCAGCCTGGCGGCGGTGGCGCAGTCGATCTCGGACAACCTCTTCGCCGCCGAGGCGCCGCTGGTGGTACCGGCCGAGCAGCTCAAGGCCAAATGGCAGGGCCGCATGACGCCCGCGCTGCTCGACCGCGCTCTGCGTGCCGGCCTGGCGCGCCGCCTGCCCGACGGCAGCGTGCAGCACCTGAGCCCGGCCCTCGCCCGCATCGCCGAGCAGCTGGCGGCACTGGGCCTTGCCCCCGAGCAGGCCATCGACATGCAGGAGGCCCTGGTGCGCACCCTGCGCAGCATGGCGCGGCGCTGGCTGCGCACGCTGGTCGATGCGGTGCTGGCCCAGCCCGAGCGTGCCGCCGCGCTGCTGCAGCAGGCCGGGCCGCTGGCCACGGGCGCGGTGCAGGCGGCCTTTCCGCTCATCCTCCAGCAGGAGCTGGATGCCCTCCTGGCACGTCAGAAATGATGTTCACCCCATGACCTTCCTGCGACGCCCATCCTCACTCGCGGCCTTCGCGCTCGCCGCGGCGCTGGCCGCTTCCGCGGCGCATGCCCACGCGCCGCAGCCCGAGGGCCTGGCGCTGAGCTACGAGGCCGCGCGCCTGCGCATGCTGGAGCGCTCGGACAAGCTGGCCGCCGCACGCGCCGGCGTCGAGTCCAGGTCGCTGCGCGCCGATGCGCTGCGCCACCTGGGCGGCCCGGTGGTGAGCGTCACCGGCGTCGCCTATGCCTACGACGCGCGGCTCAAGCTCGACCTGTCCTCGCTCGACGCCGGCCTGACGCAGATCGGCCGACTGCTGCCCGCCAGCCTCCAGAGCAGCCTGGCCCGGCTGCCGGTGCGCTTGCCCGACAGCTACACGCTGCAGCGCGAGGGCCAGGGCTTCACCTCGTCGGTGTCGGCCGTGTGGCCGCTCTACACCGGCGGCGCCACGGACGCGGTGCGCGGCTTCGCCGGCGCCCAGACGCGCGAGGCCCGCGCCGATGCCGACCAGACCGGCGGCGAGGTGGACCAGACGCTGGTGGAGCGCTACTTCGGCGCCCAGCTGGCGCAGCGCGCCGCCGACCTGCGCGCCCAGGCCGAGCGCACCATCGCCGGCCACGACGAGGCGGCGCAGAAGATGCTGGCCGCCGGCGTCATCTCGCGCGTGGAACGGCTGCAGGCCCGCAGCGCCTACGAGGAGGCGCGCCGCAATGCGGCCAAGGCCCGGGACGATGCCGAACTGGCCGCCGTGGCCCTGGCCCGCACCGTGCGGGCCGACCAGCCGGTGCTGCCGCGCACGCCGCTCTTCGTCATCAGCCAGCCCGTCGAGCCGCTGGGCCATTTCCTGGATGCGGCGCAGCTGCACCATCCGGGCCTGGCCAAGGTGGCGGCGAAGAAGCTGCAGGCCGAGGAACTGCACGCCGGCGAGGAGGCCCTGCGCCGTCCGCAGGTGCTGGCCTTCGGCACGCGCGACATCAAGCGCCGCGACGAGGCCACCTGGGTGGCCGGCGTGGGCGTGTACTGGACGCTCTACGACAGCATCGACCGCGACCAGCTGGCCGCCGCCAGCCTCAAGCAGGTGGAGCAGGCCGAGCGCACCGATGCCCAGGCGCGCAGCGACATCTCGCTGCTGGTGGAGCGCAATTGGCGGGCGCTGGAGAACGCGCGGCGCCAGTTCGCCTCCATGCAGGCCGGCATCGACCTGGCGCAGGAGGTGGTGCGCCTGCGCAGCGCCGGCCTGCGCGAAGGCACCAGCACCACGCAGGACCTGATCGACGCCGAGACCAACCTGGCCAAGGTGCAGACCGAACGCGCCCAGGCCGCCAACGACTACGTGCAGGCCCTGGCCCGCCTGCTGCAAAGCGCCGGCATCTCGGAACGCTTCAACGACTACATCGCCCGCGCCGACATCAAGATCGAATGATGCCCACCCCCGTTTCTTGCTCACTTCGTGTAGCCGAATCCCCCCTCAAGGGGGCGCGCCCCGCGGCCTGGCAAAGCCAGTTCCGCGGGCGCACTGGCATGGCCTGCTCCGCGGCCTCTCGATGCCGGACCGGCCGGACACAGACCCTATCTGCTCCTGGAGTCCCGCATGTCTGACCGTCGCAAGACCCTGCCACTGCTGGCCATCGTGGCCGGCCTCGTCGTCGCCGGCCTGATCGGCTGGGGCTTCTGGCGCGCCAGCCGGTCGGCGCCCGAGGTGTTCCAGGGCCAGATGGAGGCCAAGGAGACCGACATCGCCGCCAAGATCCCCGGCCGCATCGCCGAGGTGCTGGTGCGCGAGGGCGACCGCATCGCCGCCGGCGCGCCGATCCTGCGCATGGCCTCGCCCGAGGTCGATGCCAAGCTGGCCCAGGCCACGGCCGCCCAGCAGGCCGCCCAGGCCGTGGCGAAGAAGGCCGAGGCCGGCGCCCGTCCGCAGGAAATCGAGATGGCCCGCATGCAGTGGCAGCGCGCCGAGACGGCGGCCGAACTGGCCCGCAAGTCCTTCGACCGCGTGGAGGGCCTGGCGCGCGACGGCCTGGTGGCGGCGCAGAAGCGCGACGAGGCCGAGGCCAACTGGAAGGCCTCGCGCGATGCCGCCGTCGCCGCCCGCGCGCAGTACGACCTGGCCCGCCAGGGCGCCCGCGGCGAGGACAGGGCCGCCGCCGAGGCGCAGGCCCGGCAGGTGGCCGGCGTGGTGGCCGAGGCCCAGGCCGCCAAGGCCGAGACCGAACTGCGCAGCCCCGTCGCCGGCGAGGTGGCCAAGGTGCTGGCCCGCGCCGGCGAGCTGGTGCCGCAGGGCGTGGCCGCCGTCACGGTGGTGGACCTGGCCGACCAGTGGGTGGTGCTGAACGTGCGGGAGGACCGGCTGTCGCGCTTCGCGGTGGGCCAGGAATTCGACGCGCGCCTGCCGGCGCTGGGCCCGCAGTCGGCGACGGCGCGCTTCAAGGTGACGTACAGCGCGCCGCTGCCGGACTTCGCGACCTGGCGTGCGACGCGCGCCGGCGCGGGCTTCGACGTGCGCACCTTCGAGGTCCGCGCGCGGCCGCTGCAGCCCATTGCCGGTGCGCGGCCGGGCATGAGCGTGCTGGTCGACTGAGGCTGGGTGGACGACGCCGCCATGCCTCACCCCAACGCGCTCGGCCCATCGCGCCCCATCGCGGCCTCTGAGCGATGAGCGTGTTCGTCCGCAGCCTGCGTCGCGAAGCCCGGCGCCTCGCCAGCCAACGCTGGGAGCTGGCCATGGTGAGCTGGGTGCCGGCCCTGGCCGCCGCCCTGATGTGGTGGATCTTCTCGGCCGGCCTGCCGAACCGGCTGCCCATCGGCGTGCTGGACGAGGACCATTCGGCCCTCTCGCGCCAGGTCGAGCGCTTTCTGGAAGCCTCGCCGGGCCTGCAGGTGGCCGAGCGCTATGCCGATGCCACCGAGATGGACCGCGCGCTGGTGGCCGGCCGCGTGCATGCGGCGGTGTGGATCCCGCGAGAGCTGTCCCGCGACCTCAAGCAGGGCCGCGCCGGCCAGGTCGTGCTGCTGCACAACGCGCAGCGCGGCACGCATTCCAGCCTGATCCAGCGCGACGTGCGCACAGCCGTCGGCACGGTGTCGGCCGGCATCGAGTTGACGGCACGCGCCAAGCGCGGCGAATCGGCCCCCACGGCGCGGGCGCACCTCGACCCGGTGCGGGCCAACACCGTGGCGCTGTTCAACACATCGAGCAACTACGAGCAGTTCCTGGGCGCGGCGCTGATTCCGGCGCTGCTGCACATCTTTGCCATGACCGCTGGTGCGTGGACGCTGGGCCGCGAGCTGCGCGACCGCAGCCTGGGCGAGTGGCTGGCGCCGGGTGCGCGTACGAATGGCAGTGCGGCGACGGGCACGGGCTGGAGCGACGCAGCCGCGGCGCTGGCCGGCAAGCTGCTGCTGCCGTGGGCGTCGCTGTCGGTCGTCGGGCTCCTGGCGCTGCTGGGCCTCACGCTGGGGCGGGGCTGGCACCCGGCCGGCTCGCTGCTGTGGGTGGCCGTGGCGCTGGTGCTGTTCCTGGCGCTGTCGGTGGCGATGGGCGCCTTCCTGGCGGCGCTGACGCGCTCGCTGCGCACGGCGCTCTCGGGCACCGGCTTCATCACCGCGCCGGCCTTCGCCTTCGGCGGCGTCGGCTTTCCGCTGGTGGCCATGCCCGCGGCGGCCCGCACCTGGGCGCTGGCGCTGCCGTACACGCACTACGCGCGCGTGCAGATCGAGCAGCTGCAGATGGGCGCGCCGCTGGCCTATTCGATGGCCACGCCGCTGTGGATGGCCGTGGCCGCACTGGCCCTGCTGGCCGCCAGTGCGGGCCTGATCGGCCGCGCGGCGAAAGCGCCCGAGAGTTGGGGCAAGCGATGAAAGCCTGCACCGGCAGCCCCGGGGCGCTCTGCTCCCTCTCCCCTTGCGGGAGAGGGCCGGGGAGAGGGGGCGACGGCGCCCACCAGTACCCAGGCGCCCCCCAGAGGAAGCCTGCCTGATGGACCCCACCCTCCGCCGCTTCCTCCCCGCCTGGCGCGCCACGGCCCTGGCCGTGCTGCGCGACCCGGGCGTGCTGCTGATCCTGCTGCTCGCGCCGGTGATCTACGGCTTCTTCTATCCCTGGCCCTACGGCACCGAGGCCGTGACGCGCGTGCCGGTCGCGGTGGTGGACCAGGACGGCAGCAACCTCTCGCGCCAGATCACGCGCTTCGCGCAGGCCAGCCCGCGCATCGACGTGCGGCTGGTCACCGGCGACGAACAGGCCGCCCGGCAGGCGCTGTGGCGCGGCGAGATCGAGGGCTATGCGCTGCTGCCGCGCGACCTCAAGCGCGACGTGGCGCGCGGCGCGGCGGCGGGCGTGACCATCGAGGGCAACGGCGCCTATGCGCTGCTCAACAAGTCGGTGCTCTACGGCTTCTCGGAAGCGGTGGGCACGGTGTCGGCCGGCATCGAGATCCGCCGCCTGCAGGCCACCGGCCAGAGCGCAGCGCAGGCCCGGGCCAGCCGCAGTCCGCTGAACACGCAGCTGGTGCCGCTGTTCAACCCGACCGAGGGCTACGGCAGCTATGTGGTGCCGGCCGTGGCGCTCTTGATCCTGCACCAGACGCTGCTGATGGGCTGCGCCATGCTGGCGGGCACCTGGGCCGAGGCCGGGCGGCTGCGCGCAGTACCCGCGGCCTGGCTGGGGCGGCTGGCGGCGCTGTCGGGCTTCGGGCTGATGACGGGGCTGTTCTTCCTGGGCTGGATCTTCGTGCTGCAGGACTATCCGCGCGGCGGCAACCCGCCGGCCGCCGTGCTGCTGCTGCTCTTCTATGTGCCCACGGTCTGCGCGCTGGGCCTGCTGCTGGGCTGCTGGTTCCGCGACCGCGAGCGGGCGCTGCAGGTGATCCTGTTCACCTCGCTGCCGCTGGCCTTCCTGTCGGGCTTCTCCTGGCCCAGCGAGGCGCTGCCGGTGCCGCTGCAATGGCTGGGCGGCTGGCTGCCGAGCACGGCCGGCATCCAGGCCTCGCTGCGGCTCAACCAGATGGGCGCGCCGCTGGCGGACGTGCTGCCCTGGCTGGGCCGGCTGGCGGCGGTGTTCGGTGTCGCGCTGGCGGGGCTGCTCCGGGCGGGCCGGCTGCGCAGCGGGTCATACCCGCGCCGTTGAGAATTTCTCTCATCGCGGGGGATACTGGCGGACTTTTCCTTCCTCCATCCGACACTCGCCGCCATGAGCACCAGCACCCGCATCGAGAAAGACACCTTCGGTCCCATCGAAGTCCCCGCCGACCACCTGTGGGGCGCGCAGACGCAGCGCTCGCTGCAGAACTTCGACATCTCGGGCGAGCGCCAGCCGCTGGAGATCATCCAGGCGCTGGCCCTGGTGAAGCGGGCCTCGGCGGTGGTCAACCAGCAGTTGGGCCTGCAGGACGCGAAGAAGACCGACGCCATCGTCGCGGCCGCCGACGAGGTGCTGGCCGGCAAGCATCCGCATGAATTCCCGCTCGTCGTGTGGCAGACCGGCTCGGGCACGCAGACCAACATGAACGTCAACGAGGTGCTGGCCAACCGCGCGAGCGAGCTGCTGGGCGGCCAGCGCGGCGAGGGCCGGCTGGTGCACCCGAACGACGACGTCAACCGCAGCCAGTCGAGCAACGACGTGTTCCCCACCGCCATGCACGTGGCGGCCGTTCAGGCGCTCACGCACAGGCTGCTGCCGGCCATCGCCAGGCTGCGCGCCACGCTGGCGAAGAAGTCCGAGGACTTCATGGACATCGTGAAGATCGGCCGCACCCACCTGCAGGACGCCACGCCCCTGACGCTGGGCCAGGAGGTCTCGGGCTGGGTTGCCCAGCTCGACCACAACGAGCGCCACGTGCGCGCCGCCCTGCCCCACCTGTGCGAGCTGGCCCTGGGCGGCACCGCGGTGGGCACCGGCCTGAATGCGCCCAAGGGCTATGCCGAAGGCGTGGCGGCCGAACTGGCCCGCCTGACCGGCCTGCCTTTCGTCACGGCGCCGAGCAAGTTCGAGGTGATGGCCGCCTGCGACGCCTTCGTGCATGCGCACGGCGCGCTCAAGACGCTGGCCGCCAGCATGAACAAGATCGCCAACGACGTGCGCTGGCTGGCGAGCGGCCCGCGCAGCGGCATCGGCGAGCTGAGCATTCCCGAGAACGAGCCCGGCTCGTCGATCATGCCCGGCAAGGTCAACCCGACGCAGAGCGAGGCCGTGACCATGCTGGCCGCGCAGGTGATGGGCAACGACGTGGCCATCAACATCGGCGGCATGTCGGGCAACTTCGAGCTGAACGTGTTCCGCCCCATGGTGGCCCACAACTTCCTGCAGAGCGTGCGCCTGCTGGCCGACGGCATCGTGAGCTTCAACGACCACTGCGCCGTGGGCATCGAGCCCAACCGCGACCGCATCGCCGAGCTGGTGAGCCGCTCGCTGATGCTGGTGACGGCCCTGAACACGCACATCGGCTACGACAAGGCGGCCTTCATCGCCAAGAAGGCGCACAAGGAAGGCACCAGCCTGCGCGAGGCGGCCGTCGCCTCCGGCCATCTGACGGGCGAGCAGTTCGACCAGTGGGTCGTGCCGGAGCAGATGACCGGCCGATGAGCCCACGCAGGAAGCGCAGCGCTTGAACACCCCCTCGTCCGCCGGCCGCGCCGGCCGATCCGCAGCGGCCGCCCGCGCCTGGCCGCTCGTCGCGCTGGCCGCCATCGCCCTCGGCTTCGTCGTGCTGGGCCACGACGGCCGCCGCGTGGCGCAGATGATGGTGCTGCTGCTGCCCGCGCTGGCCTGGATGGCCTGGCCGGTGCGCAGCAGGGCGGTGCACCGCGCGCGGCGCGTGGCGGTGCTGGCGGCGGTGATGGCCTTCGCGGCCGACGGCGTGGTGCGCGCCTACCTGCTCGACACCTACCAGTCCGCGCCCGACGGCGCCGTGGTGCTGGGCGCGCTGGCCAACACCAATGCGCGGGAGAGCGGCGAGTACCTGCAGATGCACTGGCGCACGGCGGCGCTGTGGTGCGCGGTGCTGGTCGCCGCGGGCTATGCCGTGTGGCGGCTGACGGCCCATGGCTGGCGCCGCGGTGGGGCAGGCGGCACGGCGAATCCATCGGCAGGCCAGGAACCCGGCGCGGCCCCGGCCGCCAAGGTCCGCAGCACGCCGCGCCGCGCCTGGCTGGCCCTGCTGGTGCTGGCCTTCGCCCTCGGTGCCGTGGCCCACGTCAGCAAGCCCTGGCGGCGGCTGCATCCGGTGGTGTTCTGGACCCAGTGGAGCGACGACGCCCGCGCCTTGCGCATCGCCTGGGCCGACCAGCAGCGCATGCGCGACGCGGCCCTGCAGCAGGCCCATGCGGTGGCGCCGCAGGTCACGCGCGCCGGGCCGTCGACGGTGGTGCTGGTCATCACCGACAGCATCAACCGCGACAACCTGGGCCTGTACGGTTACGGCCGCAACACCACGCCGCGCCTGGCCGCCGCCCTGCGGCGCGAGCCGCAGCAGATGACGGTGCTGCGCCATGCCTGGTCGGTAGACGCGAGCACGCTGCCGGCCATGGCCAACATGATGCGCTTCGGCCAGCCCACGGCCGCCGATGCGCAGCACCTGCTGCCGCTGGCACGCGCGGCCGGCTACAAGGTCTGGTGGATGAGCAACCACGACGACATGGCCATCGAGCAGCAGCATGCGCGGCTGGCCGACGAGGTGGAGATCGTCAACCGCGTGCCGGGCCGCGCCAGCGCCTCGCTCGATGGCGAATTGCTCGACTGCGTGCAGGAGGCCCTGGAGGACCCGGCCGAGCGCAAGCTGATCGTGGTGCACCTGCTGGGCGCCCATCCGCACTACCGGCTGCGCTTTCCCGAGACGCAAGACAACCCCTTCGACGACACGCAGGACGCCGTGGAATCGGGCCTGATCGCGCAGGGCCGCCCGGCCTGGGTGCGGCGCTTCAGGCAGGACTACGACACCGCCCTGCTGTACCACGACTTCGTGGTGGCCGAGACGCTGGAACTG
>NZ_LDSL01000155.1 GCF_001476815.1 Pseudacidovorax intermedius
CAGGGACCGGGCGGGCGGCCGGATGCGTGGGCCGCCCGCCCGGTCCCTGATCGAGCCGCCGTCCGTCTGGCTATGCTCGTACCGCACTGCCCGAGGACCCCGCCATGCCCCGCATCCTGCTCACCGGCTTCGAGCCCTTCGACCGCGACACCGTCAACCCGTCGTGGGAGGTGGCCCGCGCGCTCGACGGCTGGCAGACGGACGGCGCCACCGTGCAGACGCTGCAGGTGCCCTGCGTCTTCGGCGCTGCGCTGGCCCGGCTGGACCAGGCGCTGGATGCCGGGCCCGCGCCCGTTCTGGTGGTCGGCCTGGGCCTGGCCGGCGGCCGGGCCGAGATCACTCCCGAGCGCATCGCCATCAACGTGGACGACGCCCGCATTCCCGACAACGCGGGCCGGCAGCCGGTCGATGCGCCCGTCGCGGCAGAGGGACCGGCGGCCTATTTCTCCACCCTGCCCATCAAGGCCATCGTGCATGCGCTGCGGGCACAGGGGCTGCCGGCCTCGGTCTCCAACACCGCCGGCACCTTCGTCTGCAACCACGTCTTCTACGGCCTGATGCACCGGCTGGCCACGCGGCCGGAACTGGCCGGCACGCGCGGCGGCTTCGTGCACGTGCCGGCGCTGCCCGCGCAGGCGGCGCGGCTGCCCGGCATGCCCTGCCTGCCGCTGGAGACGCAGGTGCAGGCCCTGCGCGTTCTGCTGCGCACGGCGCTGGCGGTGCGGCAGGACATCGCGGAGGCCGGCGGCGCGCTGCACTGAGCGTCGTCGGGCGCCAAGCCTGGCGCCGCGCGGTGATCGTTCCATACTCCTGCGACACAACGACCAGGAGACGACCCGTGACCCCTTCCCCATGCCGCATCGCGGCCCTGTGCCTTGCGGCCTTCGGCGGCGCCGCGCAGGCGCAGAACCTCGGCAGCTTCCGTGATGCCCCGCAGTCGGCCGCCCACTATGCCGAGCCCATCGCGTCCGCCACCGGCGACTGCGCCCGTCTCGGCCAGCAGGTGACGG
The DNA here is from genome assembly GCF_001476815.1 of Pseudacidovorax intermedius. Classification (GTDB taxonomy): domain Bacteria; phylum Pseudomonadota; class Gammaproteobacteria; order Burkholderiales; family Burkholderiaceae_C; genus Xenophilus; species Xenophilus intermedius_A. Next base: position 1,011 of record NZ_LDSL01000155.1, read on the forward strand.
CCGTCGAAGGCACGCGGCTGACCGTGCTCAGCGCCACGGCCGTGCCCGCGGCGCAGGGCGTGCCCGACTTTTGCCGCATCGTCGCCATGCTCGATCCCGAGGTGCTGGTGGAGGTCGCCCTGCCCATGCGCTGGAACGGCCGGCTCTACATGCGCGGCAACGGCGGCTACGCCGGCGAGCGCCTCGACGCGCCCAGCCGCCTGGCACTGCGCGACGAGGCGCTCAAGCGCGGCTTCGTGGCGGCGCAGACCAACACCGGCCACGACGCCATCGCCCAGCCGCTGGGCAGCTTCGCGCAGAACGACCTGGCCAAGCTGGTCGACTACAGCTTCCGCGCGGTGCACCTGACGGCGCAGGCGTCCAAGGACCTGGCCGCCGCCTTCTACGGCCGCAAGCCGGCGAAGTCGTACTTCGACGGCTGCTCCACCGGCGGCCGCCAGGGCCTGATGGCAGCCCAGCGCTACCCCGCCGACTTCGACGGCATCGCCGCCGGGGCGCCGGTGCTCAACTTCACCGGCACCATGTACGACTACGTGTCTTATGCGCCGCTGCTCGCCAAGGCCGGCTTCACCGGCGAGCAGCTGACGCAGGTCGGCCGCGCCGTGGTCGCGAAGTGCGATGCGATCGACGGCCTGAAGGACGGCCTGATCGCCGACCCCCGGCAGTGCCGCATCGACCCGCGCCAGGACCTGCCTGGCCTGAGCGACGCGCAGGTCGCCGCCCTGGAGGCGGTGCACCGCGACATGCAGCACGGGGGCCAGAGCGTGTTCCCCGCCTGGCCCTGGGGCTCCGAAGCGCCTGATGCCAGCGGCACCAGCGGCTGGGCGGAATGGTTCGTTTCCATGCCGCGGGCCCCGGCCGCGACCTCGGGCGCGCAGGCCCTGCCGCCCGGCGAGACGCGCCAGAGTGCCTATGCCCAGACTTTCCTGCGCTACTTCGCCGACCAGCCCGCCAGCCGGCCCGATGCCGACTGGCGCAGCTTCGACCTGGACCAGGGCTTCCGGTCCACGGGCTTCATCAGCACGCTGGTCGATGCGCGCAATCCGGACCTGAGCGCCTTCGCGGCCCGCGGCGGCAAGATGATCACCTACCACGGTTGGGCCGACCCGGCGCTCAATCCGATGATGAGCGTGGGCTACTACGATGCCGCGACGCGCGCCACGCCGAAGCTGGGCGACAGCTACCGCCTGTTCATGGTGCCGGGCCTTCAGCACTGCAACGGCGGCGATGCGCCCGGTGTGCTCGATGCCGTCACGGCCGTCATCGACTGGACCGAGACCGGCCGCGCGCCGGCGGCCTTGCTGGCCACCCAGCGCCGCGCCGACGGCAGCGAACGCAGCCGGCCGGTGTGCGCCTATCCGCAGGTCGCGCAGTACCTGGGCGGCGACGCGGACAAGGCGGCGAGCTTCGCCTGCCGGTGAGGGGCGGCGCGCGGCCGTCGGTGCCGCGTGCCGTGGCCATGGGCGCTGCCGTTCAGCAGCAGCGCCCCTTGCCCGCCCCGTAGCGCGCTTCCAGCCGCTCGCGGAAGAATTCCTCGTAGCTCATCGGCGCGCGGTCCGGGTGGGTCTGCGCCATGTGCGACAGGTAGGTGTCGTAGTCGGGTAGACCCACCATCAGCCGCAGCGACTGGCGCACCGAGCGGGCGATGTAGCGCCCGGTCTCGGGCAGGGTGGCCAGGGTCACCATGGCGCGCGCATCGTGCTCAGTGCGCGCCGGCCGGGCGGGCGTTGGCCGCCACGGGCTCGTAGGGCGTCTCGTGCACCGTCGGCCGGTTGGCCGCGCGGGCCGACAGGCAGGCGCGCACGGTGTAGACCAGCACGCTCAGCACCACGAACATGAAGAGGGCGCACAGTCCCGCGTCCAGCCGGTCGTTGAACACGATGCGGGCCATGGCCTCCGGCGTCTTGGCGGGCGCGACCAGCACGCCGTTGGCCAGGCCCTCGGTGTAGCGCGCCGCGTGGGCCAGGAAGCCCACCTTGGGGTCCGACGAGAAGATCTTCTGCCAGCCGGCCGTCAGCGTGCAGGCCAGCAGCCACACGGCCGGTGCCGCCGCCACCCAGGCATAGCGCTCGCGCTTCATGCGGAACAGCACCACCACGCCCAGCATCAGCGCCACGGCGGCCAGCATCTGGTTGGAGATGCCGAACAGCGGCCACAGCGTGTTGATGCCGCCCAGCGGATCGACCACGCCCTGGTACAGGAAGTAGCCCCAGGCCGCCACGGTCAGCGCCGTCGCCAGCAGGTTGGCCGGCAGCGAGTCGGTGCGCTTGAGCGCGGGCACGAAGCTGCCCAGCAGGTCCTGCAGCATGAAGCGGCCGGCGCGGGTGCCGGCGTCTACCGCGGTCAGGATGAACAGCGCCTCGAACAGGATGGCGAAGTGGTACCAGAAGGCCATCATGGCCTGGCCACCGATCACCTGGTGCAGGATGTGCGCCATGCCCACCGCCAGCGTGGGCGCGCCGCCGGCGCGGCCCAGGATGGTGTGCTCGCCGACGTCGCGGGCGGTCTGCGCCAGCATCTCGGGCGTGACCACGAAGCCCCAGCCGGAGATGGTGGCCGCGGCCTGCTGCGCCGTGCTGCCCACCAGCGCGGCCGGGCTGTTCATGGCGAAGTAGATGCCCGGCTCGATGCACGAGGCCGCCACCAGCGCCATCACGGCGACGAAGGACTCGGCCAGCATGCCGCCGTAGCCGATGAAGCGGGCATGGCGCTCGTTGTCCAGCATCTTGGGCGTGGTGCCCGACGAGATCAGCGCATGGAAGCCCGACACCGCGCCGCAGGCGATGGTGATGAACAGGAAGGGGAACATCGAGCCCGACCACACCGGGCCGTTGCCATTGGCGAACTGCGTGAGCGCGGGCATCTGCAGCTGCGGCATCACGATCACGATGCCGATGGCCAGCGCCACGATGGTGCCGATCTTGAGGAAGGTCGACAGGTAGTCGCGCGGCGCCAGCAGGAGCCACACCGGCAGGCTGGCGGCGACGAAGCCGTAGCCGATCAGCATCCAGGTCAGCGCCTTGCCGTCGAAGGTGAACATCGCGGCCCAGGCCGCGTTCTCGCTCACCACCTGGCCGCCGAAGATGGCGGCCATCAGCAGCACGAAGCCGATGATGGACACCTCGCCGATGCGCCCCGGGCGGATGTAGCGCAGGTACAGGCCCATGAACACGGCCACCGGCACCGTGGCCGCCACCGTGAAGGTGCCCCAGGGCGATTCGGCCAGCGCCTTCACCACGATCAGGGCCAGCACCGCCAGGATGATGATCATGATCATGAAGGTGCCGAAGAGCGCGATCATGCCGGGCACCGAGCCCATCTCCTGCTTGACCAGGTCGCCCAGCGAGCGGCCGTCGCGTCGGGTGGAGATGAACAGCACGATGAAGTCCTGCACCGCGCCGGCGAACACCACGCCGGCCAGCACCCACAGCAGGCCGGGCAGGTAGCCCATCTGCGCCGCCAGCACCGGGCCCACCAGCGGCCCCGCGCCCGCGATGGCCGCGAAGTGGTGGCCGAACAGCACGTTCTTGTCGGTGGGCACGTAATCGAGCCCGTCGTTGTGCCGGTGCGCGGGCGTCTTGCGCGAGCCGTCCAGCCCCAGCACCTTGTCGGCGATGAACAGGCTGTAGTAGCGGTAGGCGATCAGGTAGGTGCAGACGGCGGCGGTCACGACCCACAGGGCGTTGACGCTTTCGCCGCGCGTGAGGGCGACGGTGGCCAGCGCGAAGGCGCCGACGACCGCCACCACGAGCCACACGAGGTGGCGGCGGAGGCTTGGCATGTGCGTTGTCTCTCGATGGTTGGGATAACCGGTCGAGTGTCGGAAGCGGCGCCGGGTGGCGCATCCGTTGCAGTGCGTGGCGGGGGTGCGATGGAATGCCTAAGGGACAACCCGGGGCACGGTTCAATCCAGCAGCAGTTGTGCGTCGGGCAGCCGGGCCGCCTTGGCGTCCAGCGTGAGAAGCGGCGCCTGGTCCGCCGCGTGGCAGGCAGCGGCATGGAGGCAGTCTGCAAAGTCGGCGCGGCCCTCACGGTAGCCGTGCAGGGCGCGTTCCACCACGTGTTCTGACTCCAGGCTCAGTTCCCGGGTTTCTAGCAGGGCCGTGAAGGTCGACAGGATCGATGGCTTGGCGAAGCCGTAGCGCGATCGCAGCACCCACTCGAGTTCCAGGATCACCGTCAGCGGCACGAAAAGCGCTTCTTTGCGGTGGCGCGCTGTCTCGATGCAGCGGCCGACGCGCTCGGTCTGCTCTGCATCGTCGTCCACGAGCCAGCGCACGAGGACGTTGGTGTCCAGCCCGGCCATGTCAGGACTGGCCGATGTCCATGTCCTCCACGGACACCGCCTTGCGGCTCCTGCGCTCGGGCTTGAGCAGGCCGCGCAGATCCTGGATGCTGCGCGTCTTGGCGCGCATCACGGTGGTGCCATCGTCGAGGGTGGTGAAGACCACGCGCTCGCCGGTGCCCAGGCCCATCTGGCGGCGGATGTCGGCGGGAATGGTGATCTGGCCCTTGCTGGTCATCGAGGCTTCAAGCATGCGGAGCTCCTTACTTTTCCGCTAATTGTAAGGATATGAGGCCAGGGGGCCTAGCGCTCATCCACCGAACTGCCGTGTGTGCTCCACCGCATAGCGGATCAATTCCGCCTGCCCTTCGATGCCCAGCCGGCGCTTGATGCTCTGCCGGTGCGCGTCCACCGTGCGCACGGACAGGCCCAGGTCGCGGGCGATCTGCTTGCTGGATTCGCCGCGGCCGATGGCCGAGAGGATCTCGCTTTCGCGCGGCGTGAGCAGCGGGCGCGGCGCCTGGTTGCGGAACAGCTTTTTCGACACCGCCGGGCTCAGGAAGGTGCCGCCCGCCGTGACGGCCTCGATGGCGGCGACGATCTCCGACGCCGGCGCGTCCTTGAGCACATAGCCCTGCGCGCCCGCCTGCAGCGCGCGCTGCACGTACTCGGGGTTGTCGTACATGCTGAGCATGACCACGTGCGGCGGCGCTGGCCGGGCCAGCAGCAGGGCGGCCAGCTCGATGCCGTTCATGTCCTTCATGCCGACGTCGACCAGCATCAGGTCGGGCCGCGCGGCGTCGACCTGGGCCAGGGCCTCGGCGGCGCTGCCGGCCTCGCCGACGATGCACAGGCCGGGCAGCGCCTCCAGCCGGGCGCGCAGGCCGTCGCGCACCAGCGGATGGTCGTCGACCAGGAACAGGCGCACGGGCGTGGCGGGGGTCATGCGGGGTCTTCCTCGAAGGCGTGCGGCAGTTCTGCCGTGACGGTGGTGTGGCCGGGCGCGGATTGCAGGCGCAGGCACCCGCCGGCCGCCTCCATGCGCTCGCGCATGTGGCGCAGGCCCAGGCCGCGGTGCGGGTCGGCCTGCGCGGCGTCGACGTCGAAGCCCAGGCCGTCGTCCGCCACGGTCAGGCGCACGACGTGGGTGTCGACGTGCAGGTGCAGGTCGACGTGGGCGGCGCCGGCATGCTTCTGGACGTTGGTGAGCGCCTCCTGCGCGACGCGGAACAGGGCGGTCTTGGCCTCGGCCGACAGCGCCCGGGCGTCGCCTGTGACCTGCAGCGCCACGGTGGGCCCGGCACCGCCGGCCTCGTCCACCAGGCGCTCCAGCGCGGCGGGCAGGCCCAGCGTGTCGAGCAGCGCCGGGCGCAGGCGGTGCGAGATGTGGCGCACCTCCAGCAGCGCTTCGCCCAGGCGCTGCAGGGCGCGCACGAGCAGCGGCGGCACCGGCCGGCCTTCGCGCTGCAGGCCGTCCACGGCCGATTCGACCAGCAGCTTGGCCGACACCAGCGTCTGGCTGGTGCCGTCGTGCAGTTCGCGCGCGAGGTGGGCGCGCTCCTCTTCCTGCGACTGCACCACGCGCCGCGCCAGCTGGCGCAGCTTGGCCTCGGCCACGCGGTGCTCGCTCAGGTTGAGCAGCAGGCCGCCCGCGCTCACGGCCGCGAGCGACAGCGTGGCGATGGCCGCGATCCACAGCAAGGTGCCGCTGACGTTGCCGCTGGTCTGCGCATCCAGCGCGTCGAGCGTGGCCTGGATGTCGTCCAGGTACAGGCCGGTGCCCACCATCCATTGCCAGCGGTCCAGCGCCTGCACGTAGCCCAGCTTGGGCGCCAGGCTGCCCACGGAGGGCTTGCGCCATTCGTATTCGACGTAGCCGCCGCCGGCCCGCGCGCGGGCGATCAGGTCGCGGATGGTGTAGCGGCCCTGCGAGTCGCGCAGGTCCCACAACGACTTGCCGATCAGCTCGGGCTGGCGCGAATGCATCAGCACGTGGCCCTGCAGGTCGTAGACGAAGAAGTAGCCGTCGTTGCCGTAGTCCAGCGTGCCCAGCAGGCGCAGCGCCTCCTGCCGCGTGGCCGCGTCGTCGCCGCGCTGGTAGAGCGGGCGGATCACGCTCAGGCCCAGGTCCACGTAGCTGCGCAGCTCGCTGCGGCGCTGGGCCATGTGGCTCTGCTCGATCAGCAACCGTTCGCGCCGGTGCAGGTCGCGCGACTGGTGCTGCAGCCCGAAGGCGACCATGCCCAGGGCCGCCAGCAGCGGTAGCACGGCGAGGGCGATGATCTTGGTGCGCAGGGTCATGGGCGGCGGCGGCCGGGCGGCGAAGGGCGGCGCGGCGATGCCGGACGGGGCGTGCCGGGACGGCCCGCGCTGCCGCTGCGTGGTGGGCGCGGCACCGGTGCATCGAGCACCGGCGGCACGTCCAGCGCCTCCCAGGTGCCGGCCGCCAGGCCATCAAGCACGAAGGGCCCGATGGCGACGCGCACCAGCCGCAGCGTCGGCAGTCCCACCGCCGCCGTCATGCGCCGCACCTGCCGGTTGCGGCCCTCGCGGATGGCCAGCTCGAGCCAGTCGGTGGGGATGTTCTTGCGCTCGCGGATGGGCGGCTCGCGGGGCGGCAGTCGGGGCGGCGGGTCGAGCCGGCGCGCGCGGGCCGGCAGCGTGGGCCCGTCGTTCAGCACGACCCCATGGCGCAGCTGCGCCAGCGCCTCGTCGGTGCACAGGCCTTCCACCTGCACCCAGTAGGTCTTCTCCATCTTGTGCCGTGGATCGGCGATGCGCGCCTGCAGCGGGCCGTCGCTGGTCAGCAGCAGCAGGCCTTCGCTGTCGGCGTCGAGCCGGCCGGCCGCGTGCACGCCGGGCAGGTCGATGAAGTCCTTGAGCCCGCGCCAGCGGCCCTCGGGCGTGAACTGGCTGAGCACGCCGTAGGGTTTGTGGAAGCGGATGAGGCGGGGCAATGGCGCAGTCATGAACGGCGGCGAGCATAGCCGCGCCTTCCAAGCAAGCCGCCGGTGAGGCGCAGATCCTGCATTTGCGCTTCAAAATTGAAGCGATTTGACCCAGAATACGCTTCATGTTGATATGGCAAGCCCCCGATTGGCCTCAGTGGCGCTTCGACGCGCAGGCGCTGCAGGCGTCCCTGGCCACGGCGCGCATTGCGCAGGGCCGGATGCTGGGGGTGATCGGCAGCTTGCGCTTGGCCGACGTCCAGGCCCTGCAGAACGAGGAATGGGCAGAGGAGGCGGTTGCCACGGCCCAGATCGAAGGCGAACTGCTGCAGATCGATTCCGTGCGTGCCTCGGCCGCGCGCCGGCTGGGCCTGACCCAGAGCGGCCGTGCCCAGCAGCGCCAGCGCGAGCCGCGCATCGAGGCAACGCTGGACGTGATCGAGGCCGCGGTGCAGGACTGGCAGCGCCCGCTGGATGCCGAACGCCTGTTCGGCTGGCATGCCGCGCTGTTTCCCACCGGCCGCAGCGGCATCACGCGCATCGTGGTGGGCGGCTGGCGCACCCATCTTGAGCCGATGCAGATCGTCACGCCGCAATTGCGCGGCCCCGACGTCGTCCATTACGAGGCGCCGCCCTCTGCGAACGTCGCGGCCCACATGGCGCAGCTCATCGACTGGTTCAACGATGACGGCGTGCGCGCCGGCATGGACGGCATCGTGCGGGCGGCCATCGCTCACCTGTGGCTGGAGGCCATCCACCCCTTCGAAGACGGCAACGGCCGCATCGGCCGCGCACTGTCGGACCTGGCCATGGCGCAGGACATGCGCAGTGGCGCGCGCCTGTTCAGCCTGTCGCACCAGATCTGGCTGGACCGCGCGGGCTACTACCGCGAGCTCAATGCGGCCTCCAGCCGGCCATCGCTGGATGTCACGGAATGGGTGCGGTGGTTCGTCCAATGTGTCGAGAAGGCCTACGACGCCACCGTGGCGCAGGTTCAGGCCGCGGCCCGAAAAGGCGGCTTCTGGGCCACCTTGATGGAGCGTCATCCCGGCCTGACGGCGACCCAGCGCAAGGTCGTCAACCGCCTCTACGATGCCGGGCCCGGCGGCTTCGATGGGGGAATGAGCACCGAGAAATACGCGGCCATCGCCCAGGTGTCGCGGGCCACCGCCTACCGTGAACTGACGCAGCTGACGGAGTGGGGCGTTTTCCTGCGGACGGGCCAGGGACGGGGAACCCGCTATGCCCTGGACTTCCAGGTGGACGGCGGTGCCGCCTCAGCCCAACTGCTTTAGCCGCGCATCCATCAGCGCCGAAAAGCGCGAGAACCACACCGCGTTGGCCGGCGACGGATGCGGTAGCGGCGCCAGCACGATCGGATGCGTGCTGCCGCCGTGCTCGTAGCCGACCTCCAGCGTGCGGGCATAGCGCGCGTCGCCCAGCGCCCAGAAGCCGTCGAGCGCCGCATTCAATTCGGCCGCCTGCCCGATGCCGAACCAGAAGAACGCCTCCCGCCCCAGCGCGATGACGGTGCGCCGGCCGTCGCGGCCCTGCCAGGCGTCGATGAGCAGCTCGGCCATCAGCGGCTGGAAGCGGCGCTTGACCGCCATCGACCAGGCCTTGTTGCCCACCGGTTTGTACGGCGCGGTGTTGAGCCAGAACACTTCCGAGCCCGCTTCGATGGACTGCGCGAAGTCCGGCGCCGGCGCGTCTGCGCCATGCCGCTGCCGGTGCAGCGCCGCCCGGACCAGCTGCCCGCCCTTGCCCAGGAAGGGCTGCCCCTGCTGCGCCTCGGTGCGCCCCGGATCGCGGCCGAAGAGGCACAGCGCCGCATCGCGCGGCCCCAGCCCGATGACGGGGTCGCGCCAGTCGCGTCCGGCCGATTCGTAGGCCTCGCGGTCGATGCCGAGCAGGTCCTGCGCTAGGCGGCGGAAGGCGGCGTGCTGGGCGGCTGTCAGGCCCAGGTGCGTCGAGGGCTCGCGCTTCATCGGTGCGGGGAAAGCTGTGGCAGGTATTCGTCCACCAGTTGCATGACGGTGTCGGCCTGCAGTTCGTCGCGCGCGACCTTGAGCGGGTCGCGGTCGGGGCGCTGCGCGAGCCAGCGCTTGAAACGCACGAAGGCGAGGGGATGCACCGTGTTCATGCGGGCCATGGTGCCGTTCGCGGCCACGACCACCGACGAGAAGCGGGGCGCACTGACCAACTGCTCAGCATTGCGTGCCTGCACGACCCAAAAGTCCTCTTCCGTGTCGCTGAGCCGTGCGGGATGCGGGTCCTGCTCCTGCACCTCGCGCCGCAGGATGTCGACCTCAAAGCCCTGGCTGTTCACCGCCGTGTAGAGCTGACCCTCGCGCAGCGTGAAGGTCTTGTCCACCTTGCGCAGCAGCGCCAGCATCGAGGAGTCCAGGCGCTTCAACTGGGTGGCGAGCTTGAATCGTTTGCGGGTGTCCCACAGCAGGTCGACGTCGCGCGTGGCGATGGCGGCGCTCTCCACCCGGACGCCGGCTGCAGCCTCGTAGGCGTAGAGGGCATGCGTGCCGACCACGGTGAAGTGCTCCGCGACGTTGTGCCGGTGCATCATGTTGAGGATGTCGACCACGACCGCAGGCACCCGCCCAACGAAGAGCGCACGGTTCATGCGTTGCTGGCGTTGTACCGCTGCGGTCAGACCTTTCAGTCGCGTGTCGGCTTGTTCCTTGCGCGCCATGAAGTTGGTGTACATCGCTTCCGTCTCGGCACTGCGAGGCCCCAGGCTCTTCTGCGCGTTGCGGGCAGACGTCCGCACCAGGTAATCGCGGCCATTGACCGCTTTCCAGTACATGCCGCCGCGCACCCGGGCCGCCTCGGCTTGTGCCGCCTCCAACGCCTCGAACGCCGACCGCGCATCGATGTACTGACGTCGGGCGTCGTCGCCGAGGTCCTTGAATTCAAGCATTTCCGTTGAATATTAGAAAACAGAATTTTTACGGAAATCGACTATAAATCAATGATATAGAAATTCAGTGCCGTCGGCCTTCCTGACATCAAGCCACCGAATACGCTGCACGATGTACGTGCCGAGTGCCGCCCTGTCGGTCCCACGGAAGAGCTTGCCAGAGACGGTGCGCAGGCGCGTCTCGGCGTCGTCATCGCTTGTTCCCGCGCTGACCAGAAAGGTCGGATTGTCGAAGGGGCGATGTACGCCCCATGCAAAAGGGCCGGTCATTGGACTGGCCCTTGCCTGCTGCGCGCCGGCCCATGCCGACCGCGCAGGCCTTATTTGCCCCAGCTGTCCTTCAACCCGCTCGTGCGGTTGAACACCAGCCGCCCCGCGGCCGCCGCCTTCGCATCGACGACGAAGTAGCCCACGCGCTCGAACTGGTAGCTGGTCTCCGGGACGGCGGCGGCCAGACCGGCTTCGACGTAGCCCTGCACGGTGCTCAGGCTGGCGTCGTTCAGCTCCTCGGCGATGTCGTCGGCGCCGCCGGGCTGCTCGGTCTTGAACAGGCGCTCGTACAGGCGGACCTCGGCGGGCACCGCATCGTGCGCGCCGACCCAGCCGATCACGCCCTTGACCTTCACGCTGTCCGCACCGGGCGTGCCGCTCTTGGTCTCGGGCAGCACCTCGGCCAGCACCTTGGTGACCTTGCCGTCGGCGTCCTGCTCGAAGCCGATGCATTGCACGACGTAGCCGTACTTCAGGCGCACCTTGTTGCCGTCGATGGCCTGCTGGCTGCCGTTGGTGTGCGGTGGGTACAGGCGGCGGTAGCCTTTCTCGGGCACGGCCTGGAAGTCCTCGCGTTCGATCCACAGCGTCCTGCCGAAAGTGAAGTGGCGCTGACCGGCGGATTCGTCATGCGGATTCACGGGGGCGTGGCAGGGCTCCAGATGGCCGGCGCCCATGGCGGCGTCCCAGTTGGTGATCTCCAGCTTGAGCGGATCCAGCACGGCCATCGCCCGCGGCGCAACCGGGTCCAGCGTGTCGCGCAGCGCCGCTTCCAGCGCCGCATACTCGGTCCACGCGCCGCCGGTCTTGGTGGTGCCGCTGCGCTCGCAGAAAAGCTTGAGCGCCTCGGGCGTGTAGCCGCGGCGGCGCAGGCCGGCCAGGGTGGGCATGCGCGGGTCGTCCCAGCCGTCGACGTGGCCTTCCTCGACCAGCTGGCGCAGCTTGCGCTTGCTGGTGATGACGTGGGTGACGTTGAGCCGCGCGAATTCGTACTGGTGCGGCGGCGGGGCGGTGAGCAGGCCGCCTTCGACCAGGCGCGCCATCAGCCAGTCGTAGAAGGGCCGCTGGTCCTCGAACTCCAGCGTGCAGATGCTGTGGGTGATCTGCTCCAGCGCGTCCTCGATGGGGTGCGCGAAGGTGTACATGGGATAGATGCACCACCGGTCGCCGGTGTTGTGGTGCGTGGCGCGGCGGATGCGGTAGAGCGTCGGGTCGCGCAGGTTGATGTTGGGGCTCGCCATGTCGATCTTCGCGCGCAGCACGGCGGCGCCGTCGGGCAACTCGCCGGCCTTCATCTGGCGCAGGCGGGCGAGGTTGTCCTCGGCCGTGCGGCTGCGGTAGGGGCTGTCGGTGCCGGGCTTGCCGAAGTCGCCGCGGTTGGCGCGCATTTCCTCCGGCGTCTGCTCGTCGACGTAGGCGTGGCCGGCGGTCACGAGATATTCGGCCGCGCGGTACATGAAGTCGAAGTAGTTGCTGGCGTAGTAGACGTGGTCCTGCTCGGCACCGGGCTGCGCCGGCACATCGGCCAGTGCGGTGGAATAGCCCATCCAGCGGATCGCCTCGCGGATGGAATCGACGTATTCCTGCTCTTCCTTCTCGGGGTTGGTGTCGTCGAAGCGCAAGTGACAGACGCCGCCGTATTCCCTGGCCAGCTCGAAGTTCAGCCAGATGCTCTTGGCATGGCCAATGTGCAGGTAGCCGTTGGGCTCGGGGGGGAAGCGGGTGCGGATCTTCGCCGGATCGGGCATGCCGGCCTGGTGGAAGGCGCCGTCGCCCGGACCGCCGCCCCAGCGCCGCGAGGCATAGGTGCCCTGTTCCAGGTCGGCTTCGATGACGTGGCGCAGGAAGTTGCTCGGGGCGGCCGGGGCCGCGGGTGCGGCAGCCTGCTTGCCGCCGTTGTTCTTGTTGTCGCCGTGCGGGGCAGTGGGAGAGGTCATCGGGGAATTTTATGGGTGGGCGCGAATCGATGGTTTCGCCGCGCTGCAGCGCAGCGGCGGCGCAATGCTGGGTGATGGCAGGCGGCGAAGGGGTTACGTCTGGCAACCAACGTCACGTTCGCGGGTGAACCTTTCCGGCGGCCCGGGCGTTCTATGACTCAGGCGGGTGCCGGCTTCGTTCTACAAGGTGCCCGCCACCGAATTTCCAAGGAGAAAGAGATGACTGTCTCTCGTACGGGCTTCTTCAAATGGGCGGCTGCGGCTGCCGTCGCGGCAGGTGCCCTGTGCGCTGCGTCCTCGGCCAGCGCCCAGGTGAGCTGGTCGCTCGGCGTGTCGGTGCCGGGCGTGGCGGTGGGGGTGGCGGCGCCGCCGGCACCCGCTTACTACGGCCCGCCGCCCGCCTATTACGTGGCGCCGCCGGCACCGGTGTATTACCGCCCGCCGCCGCCGGTGTACTACCGCCCGCCCCCGCCGGCCGTGGTGTACGAGCCGGCCCCGGTCTACTACGGCCCACCGCCGTACTACTACCGCCATCACCACTGGCGCTGAAGCGGGGCATTGGCCGGCTGGCCGATGCCTTCGTCCCCAGGCCGCCTCGCCGCTCGCCGGCAGGCGGCTTTTTCGTGGGCGTTGAGATGAAACCACCCCGTTTGGACTTCCTCACTGCGTGTGGAAGTCCCACCCCCCTCAAGGGGCGCACCCGGCGGCCGGGCCAAGCCCGTTCCGCGGGTGCACTGGCATGGCCTGCGCCGCAGCCCTTCGATCAGACAAGCGGCGCCGGTTTCATGCCCTGCGGGTGGCGCGCCAGCGCTGTCGAAAACTTACATGGCGCGGAAAAGGGGCGCGTAGAGCCGGCTCACCGGGAGCGGCGTGTCCGGGCGGCCGCGCAGCGTCAGGTGCATG
>NZ_LDSL01000156.1 GCF_001476815.1 Pseudacidovorax intermedius
CGGCGGCGGCGGCGGCCACCAAGCGGCCGATGTGGTCGCGCACGCCCAGGAACAGCGAGACCAGGGCGTCGTCCAGCGCGATGGTGCCTTCGCGCACGCGGTCGAGCACGCTCTCGGCGACGTGGGTGAAGTCGACGATGAAGTCCAGGCCGAACAGCCCCGCCGAGCCCTTGATGGTGTGCACGGCGCGGAAGATGGCGTTGACCGAGTCGGCCGGGTCGTCCTCGGCCAGCACGCCCAGGAAGGCCTGCTCCATGTCGCCCAGCAGCTCCTCGGCCTCGACGATGAAGCCCTGCAGGGCCTGGTCCATGTTCATGCGTGTTCTCCTGCAAGGGTGTCGGCCGCAGCGCTGTCGGCGCTGTCTGCGAAGAAGTCGCTCAGGCCCATGAGGGCGAAGACCTCGTCCACGGCGGCGCTGGTGCGCGCCAGGCGCAGGGGCTGCTGGCGCAGCTGGCCCTCGCGGTGGGCGGCCAGCAGCAGCTGCACGCCGGCGCTGTCGATCTCGGCCACCTCGCCCAGGTCCAGGGCCAGGCCCTCGGGATGGGCGGCCAGCGCGGCCAGCAGGGCGGTGCGCTGCTCGGCGGCGTGGTAGATGGTGAGTTCCGGGCCCAGGGCCAGGGGGTTGGTGGTGGTGGCCGCGCCGGTGGTGGCGGCGGCGGCGACGTCGGTGGCCCCAGGCTCGTCCACCTCGTCCACGATGGGCATCACGGCGTCCGCGCTCATGGCAGCACCAGCTTCTCGACGGCCGCCAGCAGGGTGGGCGGCTGGAAGGGCTTGACCACCCAGGCCTTGGCGCCGGCCATCTGGCCCTCGCGCTTCTTGGCCTCCTGGCTCTCGGTGGTCAGCATGATCACCGGGGTGAAGCGGTAGGCCGGGTGGGCCTTGACGTTCTTCAGGAAGGTGATGCCGTCCATGTTGGGCATGTTCACGTCGCTGATGATCAGGTGCACCTTCTGGCCGGTGAGCTTGGCCAGCGCGTCCTGGCCGTCGCAGCCCTCGATCACGTCGTAGCCCGCGCCCTTGAGCGCAATGCCCACCACCGTCCGCACCGAGGCGGAGTCGTCGACGATCAGAATGGTCTTAGCCATGGGTTCTTCCCTCAGGTAGCTCGAAAAAGTCGGAAATCAGAAAAAGGTGATGTCTTCGGCGGGCGCCGGTGCCGCATGCGCGGCCGGGGCCGGCGGCAGGCTGCCCTGCG
>NZ_LDSL01000157.1 GCF_001476815.1 Pseudacidovorax intermedius
ACAACTGCCGCGAGTCAGATCACGAAGCAGGCCTGTCCTTCGGCAGGCCTGCGGCCGGCTGCACTGCGCTTCTCGGCGCTTCACAGGCGCGCCGCCCCGGCCCCGCACAGCCCTCGGCCAGAAACGGCTGGGGTTGGTTCCACGCGCCAGCGCCCAGCCGCGTGCGACCTCCGCTCACTCTTCGAGGTGCGGGCCGCAGGGCGCTTGGCTACGCGCGGCACTCGCGCGGGCTGTGCCGCCCAGACGACCTGCCACCGGAAACAGCGGCACAACCGGGCCCACAAGCCCTGACCCCACCAGCGAGCCACCAACAAACCATGGGCTTTTTTCTCGAAACCCTCATCGGCGGCCTGATGGCCGGCATGCTCTACGCGCTGGTGGCCCTGGGCTTCGTGCTCATCTTCAAGGCCTCGGGCGTCTTCAACTTCGCGCAGGGCGCCATGGTGCTGTTCGCGGCGCTGGCCATGGCGCGCTTCTCGGAATGGTTTCCGCGCTGGTTCGGCTTCGACAGCCTGGTGCTGGCCAACATCCTCGCGCTCGTCGCCGCCGTCGCGCTCATGGCCGTGCTGGCCTGGCTCATCGAGCGGCTGGCGCTGCGCGCGCTGGTGGGCCAGGAGCCCATCGCGCTGCTCATGGCCACGCTGGGCATCGCCTACTTCATCGACGGCGCGGGCCAGCTGCTCTTCGGCAGCGCCACCTACAAGATCGACGTCGGCATGCCCAAGGACCCGATGATGGTGCTGGAGAACACCTTCGAGGGCGGCCTGCTGGTCAACAAGGAGGACCTCTACGCCGCCCTGCTGTCGATGCTGCTGGTCATTGGCCTCACCCTCTTCTTCCAGAAGACGCCCACCGGCCGCGCCCTGCGCGCCGTCGCCGACGACCACCAGGCCGCGCAGTCCATCGGCATCCCGCTGTCGCGCATCTGGGTCATCGTGTGGACCATCGGCGGCATCGTCGCGCTGGTGGCCGGGATCATCTGGGGCTCCAAGCTGGGCGTGCAGTTCTCCATCTCGCTGGTGGCCCTCAAGGCGCTGCCGGTGGTGATCCTCGGCGGGCTCACCTCGGTGCCGGGCGCCATCGTCGGCGGTCTCATCATCGGCGCGGGCGAGAAGCTGTCCGAGATCTACATCGGGCCCATGCTGGGCGGCGGTATCGAGAACTGGTTCGCCTACGTGCTCGCCCTCGGCTTCCTGCTGCTGCGCCCTCAAGGGCTCTTCGGCGACAAGATCATTGACAGGGTCTGACCCGAGGCACCGACATGCTGTACAGAGAAAACGGCCAGTTCAAGCAGAGCTACCGCGCCGACCTGCAGATCTTCCCGGTGCTGCAGGACCGGGTGGCCATGCTGGTGCTGCTCGCGGTGGCCTTCGTGGCGATGCCGCTGCTGGCCAGCGACTACCTCTTCCGCGCGGTGCTGATCCCCTTCCTGATCCTGGCGCTGGCGGCGCTGGGGCTCAACATCCTGGTGGGCTATTGCGGACAGATCTCGCTGGGCACCGGCGCCTTCATGGCCATCGGCGCCTACGCAGCCTACAACCTGCAGGTGCGCATCGAGGGCATGCCGCTGCTGCTGGCGCTGATCGGCGGCGGGGCGGCGGCCACGGTGTTCGGCGTGCTCTTCGGCATTCCCAGCCTGCGCATCCGCGGGCTGTATCTGGCGGTGGCCACGCTGGCGGCGCAGTTCTTCACTGACTGGTTCACCAACCGGGCCAGGTGGGTCACCAACGACTCGCCCTCGGGCTCGGTGGGCGTGAGCACGCTGTCCTTCTTCGGCCTGCCGGTGGAGACGCCGGTGCAGAAGTACCTGCTGTGCCTGGGCCTGGTGTGCGTGGTCGGCCTCATGGCCAAGAACCTGGTGCGCGGTGCCATCGGCCGGCAGTGGATGGCGATCCGCGACATGGACGTGGCGGCCGCGGTCATCGGCATCCGGCCGGTCTACGCCAAGCTGTCGGCCTTCGCGGTCAGCTCCTTCATCGTGGGGGTGGCCGGGGCGCTGTGGGCCTTCGTGCACCTGGGCTCGTGGGAGCCGGCGGCCTTCTCCATCGACCGTTCCTTCCAGCTGCTGTTCATGGTCATCATCGGTGGGCTGGGTTCCATCTCGGGCGCCTTCTTCGGCGCGGCCTTCATGGTGCTGCTGCCGCTGCTGCTGAACTACGTGCCGCACTGGCTGGGCCTGCCGCTGTCGACCGCCACGGCCTCGCACCTGGAGCACATGATCTTCGGCGCGCTGATCGTGTTCTTCCTGATCGTCGAGCCACATGGGCTCGCACGGCTGTGGCTGACCGCGCGCGAGAAGCTCCGGCTCTGGCCCTTCCCCCATTGAACATGGCCCACCCCCAGTCTGCGCGCTTCGCGCTCCGCCAACCCCCGCAGGGGGCGCACCCGGCGGCCTGGCAAAGCCAGTTCCGCGGGTGCCCTGGCATGGCCTGCGCCGCGGCCTTTCGCGCCGTGCGCGCTGCGCTTTCCGGGGGGCAATCCGATCACCCCAACGCTCGCCAGTCCGGCGCGCATCCACCGAGGAGACAACCATGAAGCTGATGAAGTTCGTTGCCACCGTCGCCGGCGCCGCCGCCGGCCTGTCGATGCTGGCCGCACCGCTCGCGCAGGCGCAGCAGCCGGCCGAGCAGTTCGTGCCGCTGCTGGTCTACCGCACCGGACAGTTCGCGCCGCTGGGCATCCCGTGGGCCGACGGCAAGCAGGACTACCTCAAGCTGGTCAATGCGCGCGACGGCGGCGTCAACGGCGTCAAGATCAGCTACGAGGAATGCGAGACCGCCTACGACGCCGCCAAGGGTGTGGAGTGCTACGAGCGCCTGAAGAACAAGGGCGGCGGCGCGTCGGGCTTCGACACCCAGTCCACCGGCATCACCTTCGCCGTGACCGACAAGGCCTTCGTCGACAAGCGCGTGGTGCAGACCGTGGGCTACGGCCTGTCGCAGTCGGTGGACGGCACGGTCTTCGAATGGAACTTCCCGCTGCTGGGCACCTACTGGACGGCGGCCGACGTGATGATCCAGGACATCCTCAAGAAGGAGAAGGGCAGCCTCAAGGGCAAGAAGATCGCGCTGGTCTACCACGACTCGCCCTACGGCAAGGAGCCGATCCCGCTGCTGCAGAAGCGCGCCGCCAAGGACGGCTTCGAGCTGCTGCTGCTGCCCGTGACGCCGCCCGGCGTGGAGCAGAAGTCCACCTGGCTGCAGATCCGCCAGCAGCGGCCCGACTACGTGCTGCTGTGGTCCGCCGGCGTGATGACGCCCGCGGCGGTGCGCGAGGCGCAGGCCACCGGCTACGCGCGCGACAAGATCTACGCCATCTGGTGGGCCGGCTCGGACCACGACGTCAAGGACATCGGCGCCGGCGCCAAGGGCTACAACGCCATCACCATCCACAACAGCGCCGCGCGCGACAAGGTGCACGACGACCTGAAGAAGTTCGTCTACGACAAGAACGACGGCACGGCCTCGGGCGCCGGCGAGATCGGCACGCTGGCCCACACCCGCGGCATGATGATCTCGATGCTGCAGGTGGAGGCCATCCGCGCCGCGCAGGAGAAGTTCGGCAAGGGCAAGGTGATGACGCCCGAGCAGGTCAAGTGGGGATTCGAGAACCTGGACCTCACGGCCGACAAGCTCAAGGCCCTGGGCTTCGGCGAGATCATGCGGCCGGTCAAGACCTCCTGCGCCAACCACATGGGCACCGACTGGGCGCGCATCGTGCAGTGGGACGGTGGCAAGTGGAACATCACCTCCGACTGGTACCAGGCCGACAAGTCGCTGGTCGATCCGCTGGTCAAGGAACTGGCGGCCAAGTACGCGACGGACAAGAAGATCACGCCGCGCAGCTGTTCCTGAGCGGCCCCGCGCGCCACGACGAGCCCACGCCATGCCCAACGCCAGCACCGCCCCCGAGCGCCGCGAGTTCCTCGACGTCAACGGCATCGAGGTCATCTACAACCATGTGATCCTGGTGCTCAAGGGCGTGTCGCTGCGCGTGGCCGAAGGCAGCATCGTGGCGCTGCTCGGTGCCAACGGCGCCGGCAAGACCACCACCCTGCGGGCGGTGTCCAACCTGCTGCAGGCCGAGCGCGGCGCGGTCACCAAGGGCAGCATCTCGCTGCGCGGCGAGCGCATCGAGAACCTCAGCCCCGCGGCGCTGGTGGAGCGCGGCGTCATCCAGGTGATGGAAGGCCGCCACTGCTTTGCGCACCTGAGCATCGAGGAGAACCTGATGACCGGCGCCTACACGCGCCGCGACGGCCGCGCGGCGGTGGCGCAGACGCTGGAGAAGGTCTACACCTACTTCCCGCGGCTCAAGACCCGCCGCAGCAGCCAGGCCGCCTACACCTCCGGCGGAGAGCAGCAGATGTGCGCCATCGGCCGTGCGCTGATGGCCAACCCGCGCATGGTGCTGCTGGACGAGCCCTCCATGGGCCTGGCGCCACAGATCGTCGAAGAGGTGTTCGAGATCGTGAAGGACCTCAACACCAAGGAGGGCGTGACCTTCCTGCTGGCCGAGCAGAACACGCGCATGGCCCTGCGCTATGCGCACGAGGGCTACATCCTGGAGAGTGGCCGGGTGGTGATGGACGGCCCGGTGGAGAGCCTGCGCGAGAACGAGGACGTGAAGGAGTTCTATCTCGGCATGGGCGGCGCCGACCGCAAGAGCTTCCGCGACGTCAAGAGCTACAAGCGCCGCAAGCGCTGGCTGGCCTGAGGAAGCCCCACATCCCAAAGAAAGCGCCGCCCTGTCCGCCATGACCGACTTCTACGACGACCTCGAGACCCGTGCGCCCGAAGCGCGCGAAGCCGCACTGCTGGCCGCGCTGCCGGCGCAGATCCGCCATGCGCAGCAGAAGGCGCCGGCCTTCGGCCGCATCCTGCAGGGCGTCGATGCCGCGGCAGTCCACACGCGGAAGGCGCTGGCCCAACTGCCCGTGACGCGCAAGAGCGAACTGCTGGCGCTGCAGCAGGCGCGGCGTGCGGACGACGCCTTCGGCGGCTTTTCCGCCGTGGCGCGCGGGCCGGCCATGCCGCGCGTCTTCGCCAGCCCCGGGCCCATCTATGAACCCCAGGGCGCGCACGGCGACCACTGGCGCGTCGCGCGTGCGCTCTTCGCGGCTGGCTTTCGCGCCGGGGATCTGGTGCACAACAGCTTCAGCTATCACATGACGCCGGCCGGCACCATGATGGAAAGCGGCGCGCATGCACTCGGCTGCAGCGTGTTCCCGGGCGGCACGGGCCAGACCGAGCAGCAGCTGGAGGCCATGGCCGACCTGCGGCCCGATGGGTATGCGGGCACGCCCAGCTTCCTCAAGATCCTGCTGGAGAAGGCCGCCGACAAGGGCATGCGCCTGCCATCACTGACAAGGGCGATGGTGTCGGGCGAGGCCTTTCCGCCCAGCCTGCGTGCCCACCTGGCCGGCCTGGGTGTCGAGGGCCTGCAGTGCTATGCCACGGCCGACCTGGGCCTGATCGCCTACGAGACCGAGGCGCGCGAGGGCCTGGTGGTGGACGAGGGCGTACTGGTGGAGATCGTGCGGCCCGGCACTGGCGACCCGGTGCCGGACGGCGAGGTGGGCGAGGTGGTGGTGACCACCTTCAATGCGGACTACCCGCTGGTGCGTTTCGGCACCGGCGACCTGTCCGCAGTGCTGGCGGGCGCGTGCCCCACGGGCCGCACCAACCAGCGAATCAGGGGCTGGATGGGCCGCGCCGACCAGACCACCAAGATCCGCGGCATGTTCGTGCATCCGGGGCAGGTGGCGGACATCGTGCGACGCTTCCCCGAGGTCGCGCGGGCGCGGCTCGTGGTCGAGGGTGCGACGGGTGATGACCGCATGACGCTCATCGTCGAATGCGGCCAGGTCCCGGAAGGGCTACCGGAGCGCCTGTCCGCCGCCATCCGCGACGTGACCAAGCTGCGCGGCGACGTGCGCGTCGAGGCGCCTGGAAGCCTGCCGAACGACGGCAAAGTCATCGAGGACGCACGCAGTTACGAGTGAAGATGGCTCCCCACCCGTTCGGGCTGAGCCTGTCGAAGCCGGGGCGTATACGGATCCAAGCCCTTCGACAAGCTCAGGGCGAACGGGCGAGCTGCCAGCCATCGCGCCGCAACCCGTCCTTTCCAAGTCATTTCCGCGCAGTCGTCAGGCGTGCGCCACCGCCGCGGCGAACAGCTTCACCATCTCGCGATTGAACGCCGGAATGTCCTTGGGATTGCGGCTGGTCAGCAACTGGCCATCGACCACGGCTTCCTGGTCCACCCAGCGTGCGCCCGCATTGGACAGGTCGTTCTTCAGCGAAGGCCAGGACGTCATCTGCTTGCCCTTCACCGCGCCGGCGTCGATCAGCGTCCACGGGCCGTGGCAGATGGCGGCGATGGGCTTGCCGGCATCGGCGAAAGCCTTGACGAGGGCGATGGCCTTGGGCTCCAGGCGCAGGGCGTCCGGGTTGACCACGCCGCCAGGAAGCAGCAACGCATCGAAGTCGTCGGGCTTGGCACCGTCCAGGGCCACGTCCACCGTGAACTTGTCGGCCCTGTCGTGGTGGTTCCAGCCCTGCACCTGGCCCTTCATGGGCGAGACGATCTGCGTCTTGGCGCCGGCCTGGTCGAGCGCCTTGCGCGGCTCGGTCATCTCGACCTGTTCGAAACCGTCGGCGACGAGGATGGCGACCTTGAGGTCCTTGAGCGAATCAGTCATGGGTGTTCCTTTCGTGTAGGGGTGGGAAGTACGAAGGGTTCACCCTAGGGGCATGCGCGCGGCGCCCGATAGGCCGGAGGCCGCATCCCGTGTCGGACAGGTCACCGGGGGCCGATGCCGGCGCTCGGCTTATCAATACTGCATGTCGATCAGGCGCTCGCGCATCGCCTGCAGTGCTGCCCGCATGCGGTCCACCTCGGCCGGTGCGCAGGCCGAGAGGATGTCGTCGGTGAGCGCGCCCACCGCCTTCTCGGCCCGGGCGTACAGGCGTCGTCCTTTGGCCGAGATGGCGACCACCACCGCACGGCCGTCGTGCTCGGCGCCGCCGCGGGCCACCAGGCCGCGCTCCTCCAGCCCGTGCAGCATGCGCGTGAGGCGCGTGCGCTCGTAGGCTGTCCACTGGGCCAGCTCCTGCATCGCCATCGGGCCGCGGCTTTGCAGCGTGCCCAGCGTGCGCCATTCGGTGGTCAGCAGGCCGTAGGGCCGCAGCACGTCCTGCAGGGCGCGGTCGCGCCGGTACACCACCTGGGTGCAGAGAAAGAAGATGTGGTCTTCGAGTTCCATGGGGGCCGCGCCTCCGCCCGCGGCCCCGCCAATGTAGCCGCGGCGGCGACGCCTGCCATCCCTCTTTGTGTGCAGATGCACGCAGTGGCATGCTCTTTGCTCGATTCGCCCCGACGACGTGTCCAGCCCAGGGTCCGTGCGCCAGATCCGTGCATCCGCACGCAGATGGCGCCCGGCGACTTGAACCGCCCCGCAGCGACGGCGCCACAACCTCAACCGACTGTTTGTGGAGAAGCCACGCCATGCATGACACCGCCGCCTTCCTGGCCGCGCTGGGCGACGTGCCCGCCATTTCCGATCCCGACATCGTCCGGCGCAAGAGCCGCGACATGACGGCCAACTTCAGCCCCGTGATGAAGGACGACGCCTTGCGCCACGTCGCCGACGTGCTGGTGCAGCCGCGCGACCGGGCGGACGTGCTGCGCGTGGCCTCGGCCGCGGCGCGCACCCGCATGCCGCTGGTGATGCGCGGCGCCGGCACCTGCAACTTCGGCCAGGGCATTCCGCTCGCCGGCGGCGCCATGGTGGACATGACGGCGCTCGACCGCGTGCTGGCCGTCGACGGCGCCCGCGTGCGGGCCGAGCCCGGCGCGCGCATGGCCGCCATCGACGAGGCCACGCGGCCGGGCGGCTGGGAGCTGCGCATCCATCCTTCCACCAAGCGCGTGGCCACGCTGGGCGGCTTCGTCGGCGGCGGCCATGCCGGTGTCGGCAGCTGCGCCTGGGGCATCCTGCGCGACCGCGGCAACATCCTCGGCCTCGAGGTGGTGAGCGTGGAGGAAGAACCGCGCACGGTGCAACTGCGCGGCGATGCCGTCAACCGCGTGCACCATGCCTACGGCAGCAACGGCATCATCACGGCCATCGAGATGCCGCTGGCGCCCGCCTGGGACTGGCGCGAGGCGGTGGTGACCTTCCCGGAGTTCATGACGGCGGTGGAGTTCGCGCATGCGCTCTCCACCTCCGACGGCATCGTCAAGAAGCTCGTGAGCGTGCTCGGCGGGCCCATCTGGCGCATGATGCGCATGCTCAAGGACATGGGCGGTGCAGACCATGACGGCATGGTGCTGGCCATGGTGGCCGAGCCCTTCATGGCGGCCTTCGACGCCCTGGTCGCCGAGTTCGGCGGCCATGTCGCCAGCGTCGCCGCCGAGGGGCAGGGCCCGTACCGCGTGCCCATCTACGAGCTGGCCTGGGGCCACACGCGCCTGCACGTCAACCGCGACCATCCCGAGGTGGTCAGCAACGTCGGCCTGTACCTCGACCCGGACCTGGTGGGCGCCATCCGCCGCAGCCACCGCCGCTTCGGCCATCTGCTGGGCATGCATTTCGAGGCCAAGCGCTTCGACGGCAAGCTGAGCTTCCAGGGCTCGCCCTTCTTCCGCTACGAGGGCGACGAACACCTGGCCGAGGTCATGCGCGGCATGGCCGAGGACGGCGCCATGGTGGCCAACAACCACACCTTCCTGGTGAAGGAAGGCGGCATGAAGTCGGTCGACGCCGAGGACCGCGCCTTCAAGCAGGCCATGGACCCGCACGGCCTGATGAACCCCGGCAAGCTGCGCTTCGACGAGGCCGCAGCGCGCGAGAGCAAGGGCGGCGATCTGCCCAGCGCCGGCTGGCGGTTCAGACGGGCAGAGGCGGCGGAGCGCGCTGACGTGTGAGTCAGTCATCGACATCTGTCTCATCGACCCCGACTCCATCGACACGTGCACGCCCTCGATCCGTTCACGCTGAGCTTGTCGAAGCGCTGCGCAGGGCTTCGACAAGCTCAGCCCGAACGGTTGGTCGGTTACCCATCCATCCCGATTTCCCTGTCAGGCCCCACCATCTCCGCCCGAGGAACTCCCCAATGAACACCGCCCACCATCTCACCCGCCGCAAGACCCTGGCCGCGCTCGGCGGCGCGGCATTCGTCTCCGGCATGCCCGCCTTCCTGCCGCGCGCCAATGCGCAGGGCCTGACCAAGGTGAGCTTCCAGACTGGCTGGCTGGCCCAGGCCGAGCATGGCGGCATGTACCAGGCGGCCGCCACCGGCATCTACAAGGAGCACGGCCTGGAGGTGGAGATCCGCCCCGGCGGCCCGCAGGTCAACACCGTGCAGCTCTTCATGGCCGGCAGCTCCGACTTCGCCGAGGCCGACGGCTTCCGCGCCTTCGCCTATGCCAAGGACAAGCTGCCCGCCGTGGCCGTCGCCGCCTTCTTCCAGAAGGACCCGCGCGTGCTGATGTCGCACCCCGGCACCGGCAGCGACACGCTGGCCGGCCTCAAGGGCAAGCCGCTGTTCGTGGCCACCACCGGCCGGCAGACCTACTGGCTGTGGCTCAAGGCCAAGTACGGCCTCACCGACGACCAGCTCAAGCCCTATGCCTTCAGCCTCGCGCCCTGGCTGGTGGACAAGCAGTCCACGGTGCAGGGCTACCTGACCAGCGAGCCCTTCAATGCCCGCAAGTCCGGCGTGGAGCCGGTGGTGCACCTGCTGGCCGACCAGGGCTTCGACAACTACGCCAGCGTGACCATGGCCACGCCCAAGATGGTGAAAGAGCAGCCGGAGCTGGTGCAGCGCTTCGTTGACGCCACGGCCAAGGGCTGGAAGAGCTACCTGAACGGCGACCCGGCGCCGGGCAATGCCCTCATCAAGAAGCACAACCCGCAGATGGGCGACGACGTCATCGCCTACGCCATCGGCGCCATGCGCCAGTACGGCATCGTCGAGACGCCCGAGGCACAGGCCGCCGGGGGCATCGGCGCGATGAGTGCGGCGCGCTGGCAACGCTTCTACGATGCGATGGTGGCCGCGGGCGCCCTGGCGCCGGGGCTGGACGTGAAGTCCGCCTACACGATGCAGTTCGTGGGTGGAAAAAGAACCTGAGACCGAAACCGGACGCCTGGGCCCGCGTGCTTTCTTGAGCCCCTCTCCCCTCGCGGGAGAGGGGTTGGGGAGAGGGGGCGCTTGCGTCGGAACGACCGTGCACCTCACGACCGCCGCAGCCCCCTCTCCCCAGCCCTCTCCCGCGAGGGGAGAGGGAGTCAAACCGAGCGTCATGGAAACTTGATCGAGATGACCCACGCCTTCTTCCAGCCGCCCGAGGGCGGCACCTATGCCCTGCGCCATGTGCGTGCGCCGCGCTGCCTGATCGACGACCCGGCGGCCGACCGGCTCGCACCCGCAGGCGACGGCGACCTGGTGGCGCTGGACCTGGCCATCGAGGCCGGCCGCATCGCCGCCATCGCGCCGGCCGGCAGCCTGGCGCCCGAGCGCGGGCCGCATCTGGACGACGCGCTGGCGCTGCCCTGCTTCGTCGACCTGCACACCCACCTGGACAAGGGCCACATCTGGCCGCGCCAGGCCAACCCCACCGGCGACGGTGCGGGCGCCTCGCGCGCGACCATGGCGGACCGCACGAAGAACTGGCATGCCGAGGACGTGCGCCGCCGCATGGACTTCGCGCTGCGCACCGCCTATGCCAAGGGCGTGTCGGCCATCCGCACGCACCTCGATTCGCTGGCGCCGCAGGCCGACATCTCCTTCCCGGTGTTCCGCGAGATGCGCGAGCGCTGGGCCGGGCGCATCGCGCTGCAGGTGTCCTCCATCGCGCCGGTGGACATCTTCCTGGGCGAGGAGGGCGTGCACCTGGCCAACGTGGTGGCCGAGAGCGGCGGCAACCTGGGCTGCGTCACCCGCTCGCAGCGCCACCCGGCCGAGGCCACGCCGCCCGAGATCGACGAGGGCATGGCGGCCGTCTTCCGGCTGGCCACCGAGCGCGGCCTGGACGTGGACCTGCACGTGGACGAATCCACCGATCCGCGCGCCCGCTCGCTGATCCGCATCGCGAAGGTGGCCCTGGCGCAGGGCTTCAAGGGCCGCATCCTGTGCGGGCACTGCACCTCGCTGGCCCTGCAGACCGACGAATTTATCGCGGAGACGATTGCCGCCTGCCGCGAGGCCGGCATCGCCATCGTCAGCCTGCCCACGGTCAACATGTACCTGCAGGACCGCAGCACGGAGGCCACTCGCACGCCGCGCTGGCGGGGCGTGACGGTCATGCACGAGCTCAAGGCCGCAGGCGTGCCGGTGGCCGTGGCGGGCGACAACTGCCGCGATCCCTTCTATGCCTATGGCGACCACGACATGCTGGACACCTACACCCAGGCGGTGAAGATCCTGCACCTGGACCATCCCTTCGCGGACTGGATCCGCGCCGCCAGCGCCACGCCGGCGCGGATCATGGGCCTGGATGGCTTTGGCCTGCTGCGCGTGGGCAACCCGGCCGACCTGACGGTGCTGCGCGCCCGCAGCTATTCCGAGCTGCTGGCCCGCGCGCCCTTCGACCGCGCCGTGATCCGCGCCGGCCGCGCCATCGACACCACGCTGCCCGACTACCGCGAGCTGGACGACCTCGTCATGCCGCGTTGAGCGGGGCCGACGCGCCGGCGTCGCGCACGCCGGGCAGGCCGCGCAGGTGGGCCGCGATGGCCTCGATGGCATGGCGCACCTTGGCCGGCTGGCCGTCGCGCTGCGGCGTCACGGCCCACACGGGCAGGGCGGGCGGCTGCCATTGCGGCAGCACGGGCACCAGGCGGCCGGCCTGCAGGTCCTCTTCCACGTCGGCGCGCACCGCCAGCACCAGGCCCAGGCCGCTGGCCGCCATCTGGTGCAGGCTGAGCTGGTTGTTGCTGGTCACGCGCACCGGCACCGTCTGCTCGACCGTCGCGCCGCCCGCGCCCGCGAGCGACAGCGCCATCGTGCGGCCGTCGCGCGGCGCACCCACCCATTGGTGCGCCGCCAGGTCTTCCGGCAGGCGCGGCATGCCGGCGGCGGCGATGTAGGCGGGTGCGGCGCAGACCAGGCTCTGGAAGTCGCACAGTCGCCGCGCGGCCCAGCCCGAATCGGGCAGCCGGCCGGCGCGCAGGGCCAGGTCGATGCGGGCGTCGACCAGGTCGATCAGGGCGTCGTCCACCTGCAGCCGCAGCTGCAGCGCGGCATGCGCGGCCAGCAGCGGTGCCAGCGCGGGCGCCAGGTGCCGGGCAAAGCCCACGGGCGCGGACACGCGCAACTCGCCTTCCGGTGCCTCGCGTGCCAGCGCAAGCTGTGCGCGGGCCAAGTCGGCCGCTTCGACCATGCGCTGGCAATGGACGGCGAAGCGCGCCCCGGCCTCGGTCAACGCCAGCTTGCGGGTGGTGCGGTGCAGCAGCGTCACGCCATGGGCCTGCTCCAGCGCGCGCAGCTGCTGGCTCACGGCCGAGGTGCTCACGCCCAGGCGACGGGCGGCGGCGCTGAAGGAGCCGCTGCGCACCACCTCGGCGAAGAGCGCGAGCCGCTTGAGGTCGTCCATTGTGAAGTTGGGCTAAATGAAATTGTCTGGATTCTCAGACTTCTGGTCGGATCGTGAAGTCCATAAGCTGGCACCCATCGTCATCACGCGGCGCGGCCTGCGCGCCAGGAAAGGAAGAACCATGAACGTCGCCCTGATCGGCGCCACCGGCTTCGTCGGTGCCGCCCTGCTCGAAGAACTGCTCGCCCGTGGCCATCAAGTGCGTGCCGTGGCGCGCACGCCGTCCAAGCTGGCGGCCCGCGCGGGCCTCACGGTGGTGCAGGCCGATGTGCTGGATGCGGCCCAGGTCGCCAAGGCCGTGGCCGGCACCGATGCCGTGGTCAGCGCCTTCAATCCCGGCTGGGAACACCCCGACCTGTACAAGCAGTTCCTGGCGGGGTCCAAGGCCATTGCCGAGGGCGCAACGCAGGCCGGCGTGAAGCGCCTGATCGCCGTCGGCGGCGCGGGCAGCCTGTTCGTGGCGCCCGGCGTGCAGCTGGTGGACACGCCCGCGTTCAAGGACCACGTGCCGGCCAACGTGGTGCCCGGCGCGCAGGCCGCGCGCGACGAACTCACGCGGCTGCAAAAGGAAGAGACGGCGCTGGACTGGACCTTCGTCTCGCCCGCACCCATGTTGGCGCCCGGCGAGCGCACCGGCCGCTACCAGTTCGGCGGCGACGAGGTGCCCATGAAGGACGGCCAGCTCGCCGGCATCACCAGCGCCGACCTGGCTGCCGCCATCGTGGACGTGCTGGAGCAGGGCCGCTACGTGCGCGAACGCTTCGTCGCATTTTCCTGAGCGCCCCCCGTCCGCCAGCCCTCCGAACGCCGGCCAAGGCTCAGCTCAAGAGGCCGCGGAGCAAGCCACGCCAGCACATCCGCGGAACCGGCTCTGCCGGGCCGCCGGATGTGC
>NZ_LDSL01000158.1 GCF_001476815.1 Pseudacidovorax intermedius
TGGCGGTGCTCAACACCGGCCTGGTCAGCCCCGGCCATTCGCCGGGCGTGGACAACGTCAGCAGCTACACCCAGAGCGCCGGCGGCACGCTGCAGATCGAGCTGGGCGGCAGCAGCGCCGGCACCGGCGCCGGCCACTACGACCAGATCAACGTCTCGGGCAACGCCACCCTGGACGGCAAGCTGGCCCTGAGCCTGATCGACGGCTTCAAGCCCACCGACGGCCAGCAGTTCACCTTCATGACCTATGGCAGTGTCTCGGGCCACTTCTCGAGCAGCCAGGGCTTCGTGCAGTCCGCCGGCACCGACACCTACTACTTCGAGATCAAACAGACGGGCGACACCAACACCGCTGGCGCGGTGGTGCTCACGGCCCACAAGCTCAACGCCACCGCGGGGCTGCTGATCGGTGCCATCGACAGCGCCACGCCCACTGGCCTCACGGGCACCATCAAGGACGGCGTGGGCCAGCTGATCAACGCCGGCTACTTCCAGTCCAGCGGCCCGCTGAACTTCGGCGCCACGGCGCTGGACCTGGGCCAGGGGCTGCACCTGTCGGGCAACTTCAGCCTGGGCTACATGGCCGACGCCGACCTGGGCGACGGGGCAGGGCGCGCGCACGACATCCTGCTGCTGGGCCTGCACGACGGCAGCGGCGTGCTGGGTTCGCTGGACGCGGCCAAGCCGGGCATCGCGTTCTCGGATGCGGACATCGGCATCGCCTACATCGCCGATGCGAGCCGGGCCGACTCGGGCTGGGTGCTGGGCGAGGGCACGGTGACGGGCCTGACGCTGCAGGGCACGAGCGGGCTGTCGCTGACGGCCAACCAGCTGACGCTGGACTTCGCGGTGGGCGTGGGCCCGGGCGCGAGCGCCAGCAGCCCGGACCTGAGCGCCCATCCTCTGAGCTTCGGCGGTGCGAGCAATGCGCCCACGTTCACGCTGGACGCGCCGGCGACGGACGTGACGCGGGTGGCGCTGTCGGCGCACCAGGGCACGCTGACGGTGCTGGGCGACATCACCGTCTCGGGGGATTTCGGCTTTTCGGTGGCGGACAACCAGCTGGTGGCCGCAGGGCATGACGTGTCGGTGCGGCTCGAGGGCAGCGGCATGTCGGGCGGGATTGACCATGGCACCTTCGGCCTCTCGGTCAGCGGCAGCGCCGGTTCCACGCTCACCATCAGCCCCGCAGACCCGGCGAGCACGGTCGTCGTGGGCGGCAACGACGGGGAGGGCAGCGGTGCGCTCTACCTGAGCGACGCCTCCCTCGCCAACATCCAGTCGGGCTT
>NZ_LDSL01000159.1 GCF_001476815.1 Pseudacidovorax intermedius
TCGCCAACCGCGGCGAGATCGCGCTGCGCGTCATGCGCAGCGCCCGCGCCCTCGGCCTGCGCACGGTGGCCGTGCATTCCACCGCCGACGCCGGCAGCCGCCACGTGCGCGAGGCCGACCGGGCCGTGTGCATCGGCGAGCCGCTGCCGGCGCAGTCGTACCTGAACATCCCGGCCATCCTCGACGCCGCCCGCCGCGCCGGTGCCGATGCGGTGCACCCCGGCTACGGCTTCCTGGCCGAGAACGAGGACTTCGCCCAGGCCTGCCAGGACGCCGGTCTGGTCTTCGTCGGCCCCTCGGCGGCGTCCATCCGCGCCATGGGCGACAAGGCCGGCGCCAAGGTGCTGATGCAGCAGGCCGGCGTGCCCTGCATTCCCGGCTACCAGGGGGAGGACCAGACGGAGGAATGGCTGGCGGCCGAGGCCGCGCGCATCGGCTACCCGGTCATGATCAAGGCCACGGCCGGCGGCGGCGGGCGCGGCATGCGGCGCGTGGACGCGGCGGCCGACTTCGCCGGCCTGCTGCGCAGCGCCCGCTCGGAGGCGCTGGGCGCCTTCGGCGACGCCACGGTGCTGCTGGAGCGCGCCATCGAGGCGCCGCGCCACATCGAGATCCAGGTGCTGGCCGACCGCCACGGCCATGCCATCCACCTGGGCGAACGCGACTGCTCGGTGCAGCGCCGCCACCAGAAGCTGATCGAGGAGGCGCGCAGCCCCGCCGTCTCGCCCGCGCTGCGCGCGCGCATGGGCGAAGCGGCGCTGGCGGCGGTGCGCGCCATCGGCTACGAGGGCGTCGGCACGCTCGAATTCCTGCTCGACGCCGAGGGCCGCTTCTACTTCATGGAGATGAACACGCGGCTGCAGGTGGAGCATCCGGTCACCGAAGCCATCACCGGCCTGGACCTGGTGGAGCTGCAGCTGCGCGTGGCCGCGGGCGAGCCGCTGCCGCTGGCGCAGGACGAGGTGCGCTTCGACGGCCATGCCATCGAGGTGCGGCTGTGCGCCGAGGATGCCGGGGCCGGCTTCATGCCGCAGAGCGGCGTGCTGTCGCGCTGGCGCATGCCGGACAGCCTGCGCGTGGAACATGCGCTGGAAGACGGCGCCGCCGTGCCGCCCTTCTACGACTCGATGATCGCCAAGCTGGTGGCCCACGGCCGCACGCGCGACGAGGCGCGCCGCCGGCTGCTGGCCGGCCTGGCCTCGGCCGAGGCGCTGGGCGTGGCCACCAACCAGGCCTTCCTGCAGCGCTGCCTGGCGCATCCGGTCTTCGCCGAAGGCGGCGCGACCACGGCCTTCATCGCGCAGCACCAGGACGCGCTGCTGGCGCAAGACGAGGCAGGGCAGGGCCTGGCGCTGGCGGCAGCGGCCCTGCTGCGCGCGCTGGGCCGGGCGCCGGGCGCGGCGCCGGCCGCGCCGCATCCGCTGGCCCACCGGCTGCCCACGCGGCTGCACCTGGCGCTCGATGGGCAGGCGCACGTGCTGCAGCTCGTGCCCGGCGAGACCGGCCACTACACGGTGCGCGCCGGCGAGCGCGAACATCGCATGGCCCTGATCGACATCGCGCCCGGCCGCCTGCGTTTCGTCTGCGATGGCGTGGAGGAAGAAGCGGGCTACCAGGCCGCCGACGGCCGCCTGTGGCTGCACTGCCGCGGCCAAGCCTGGTGCATCGAGGACCGCACGCTCGCCCCCGCCGAGCGCGCCGCCGGCAGCGACGGCGACGGCCGCCTGCGCGCCGCCATGAACGGTCGCGTGGTGGCCGTGCTGGCCGAGCCCGGGCAGACGGTGAAGGCCGGCCAGCCGCTGCTGACGCTGGAGGCCATGAAGATGGAGCACGTCCATGCGGCGCTGGCCACCGGCGTGCTGGCCGCCGTGCACGTGGCCGTGGGCGACCAGGTCGCGGCCGGCCGGCTGATGGCCGAGATCCAGCCCGCCGCGCCCGCTGCACCCGGCCGCTGAGCCTTCCACCCCGGCCCGCCTCCGAGGCGCGGTCCGTCGACCCGCGGGCGCCCGGATGCCCCGACCTTTCAGGAGACAAGAACATGGACCCCGACCAGACCCTGCTCGACGGCCTGCGCCGCCAGCTGGCCGAACGGCCGCAGCACATCGCCTACCGGCACGGCGAGCGCCGCCTGCGCTTCGAGGACGTGGAGCGCGAGAGCAACCGCATCGCCCACGCCCTGGCCGCCAGCGGCGTCGGCCGCGGCAGCCGGGTGGCCGTGCTCACCAAACAGCACCTGGACTGCATGCTGGTGGTCATCGCCGCCTGCAAGCTGGGGGCGGTGTGCATGCCTGTCAACTGGCGGCTGACGGCGGCGGAGCTGCGCTACATCCTGGCCCATGGCGAGGCGCCTTTCCTGATGGCCGACCGCGCCTTCCTGCCGGCCGTGCAGGAGGCGGCGGTGCCCCAGCTGCGCACCCTGGTGTGCACCGAAGGCGCGGCGGGCGAGGTGCCGGGCTTCGCCGACTGGTATGCCGGTCAGCCTGCGGACTTCGAGCCCGTGGCCGCCGGACCCGACGATGCGGCGCTGCAGCTGTATTCCTCCGGCACCACCGGCCTGCCCAAGGGTGTGGTGCTCACGCATGCGGGGCTGCTGTCCACCTCGCGCACGGTGGCGCAGGAATGGGGCTTCGGCGCGCAGCACGTCATGGGCAACCCGCTGCCGGTGTTCCACGTGGCGGGCATGACCATGCTGCTGCTCACGCTCTACACCGGCGGCAGCACCTCGGCCTATGCCGACTTCGATCCGGCCGACTACCTCCAGGCCTTCGCGCGCGACGGCATCACCCACACCTTCATCGTGCCGGCCATGCTGCTCTTCATGCTGCAGCAGCCGCAGGCCCGCGGCATGGACTTCGGCGGCCTGCAGCTGGTGGCCTACGGCGGCTCGCCGATCAGCGAGTCGGTGCTGCAGCAGGCCTTCGAGGTCTTCCGCTGCGGCTTCCTGCAGGTGTACGGGCTGACCGAGGTGGCGGGCCCCGCCACCTTCCTGATGCCGGAGGACCATCGCCGCGGCGACGCGGGGCTGCTGCGCTCGGCCGGCCGGCCCGTCGGCGGCGCCCGGCTGCGCATCGTCGATCCCATCGCCCGGCAGGACCTGCCCGAGGGCGAGACGGGTGAGGTGTGGATCGAGAGCGTGCGCAACCTGCAGGGCTACTGGCGCGACGAGGCGGCGACCGCCGCCGTGTTCCCCGAGGGCCGCAATGCCAACGGCGGCTGGTTCCGCTCCGGCGACGGCGGCTACCTCAAGGACGGCTATCTCTACATCAACGACCGCATCAAGGACATGATCGTCTCGGGCGGCGAGAACATCTACCCGGCCGAGGTGGAGAACGTGCTGATGCGCCACCCCGCGGTGGCCGACGGCGCCATCATCGGCGTGCCCGACCCGACCTGGGGCGAGGCGGTGAAGGCCTGCGTGGTGCTGCGCCCGGACATGGTCTGCGACGCGGCGGAGCTGGTCGCGTTCATGCGCGGGCAACTGGCGCACTACAAGTGCCCGCGCAGCGTGGACTTCGTGGCGGCGCTGCCGCGCAATCCCAGCGGCAAGGTGCTCAAACGTGTGCTGCGCGAGCCGTACTGGCAGGGTCGTACCCGGGCCGTGGGTTGAACGGGCCGCCCACGCCGTTTCGCGGCGCAGAGCGCCCGCCGGCGCCGATCAGACCGGCGGCGTGAAGTCCGCCCGCGCCTGCGCCGCCTTGGCGCGGTGCACGCAGCCCTGGGCATGGTCGTTCACCAGCCCCATGGCCTGCATGAAGGCATAGACGGTGGTGGGGCCGACGAACTTCCAGCCGCGCTTCTTCAGGTCCTTGGACATGGCGACGGAGGCGCGCGAGGTGGCGCGCACCGTGGCGCCGTCGCCGGCATCGTCCGGCGCCTCGTGCCGCCACACATAGGCCGCGATCGAGCCCTCGCGGGCGATGAGTTCCTGCGCGCAGCGGGCGTTGTGGATGGCTGCCTCGATCTTGCCGCGGTGGCGCACGATGCCGGCGTCCTGCAGCAGCCGCTGCACGTCGGCGTCGCCGAAGGCCGCCACGCGGTCGATGTCGAAGCCCTGGAAGGCGGCGCGGAAGTTCTCGCGCTTGTTCAGGATGGTCAGCCAGCTCAACCCGGACTGGAAGCCTTCCAGGCACAGCTTCTCGAACAGCCGCCGGTCGTCGGCCACCGGATAGCCCCATTCATGGTCGTGGTAGTGGGTGTAGGCCGGCGTGGCCGCGCACCAGCGGCAGCGTTCCTGGCCGTCGGGGCCGGGGAGGGTGGTCATCATGCGTGGGCACTCCCGGCCAGGAAGGCCAGCCGCGCGTCGGTGCGCGAGGGCGTAATTTCGAGGATCTCGGCCTGCACGACGCCCTGCGCCACGAAGGGATCGGCGGCCACGCGCCCGGCGAGGGCGTCGCGGTCCTCGCCATGCGCCAGGACGGCACCGCCCGCCTGGGGATGCAGGCTGCCGGCCAGCAGGAACACGCCGTCGTCGAAGCCCTGGCGCAGCCAGGCCTTGTGGCCTTCCATCCAGCGCGCGGCGTCGGCGCGCCGCTCGGTGAAGCGAAGCACGATGGTGTACATGGGTTGTCCTCCTTGGAAACGGAACGTTGAGGTGCGTCAGGCCGCGGCAGGCGGCTGGCGGACGCGGGCGGCAGGCGTCAGCACCTCCGCCAGCCAGGCTTCCAGCAGCAGGACTTCGGCGGCGATGACGGCAGGATCGCGGAAGGTCTGCGCCATCACCGCGATGCCCTGGCTGCGCGCCAGCAGGTGCATGGCCAGGCCGGGCGCCTCTCGGCCCAGACCGGCGCGGGCGAACTCGTTCGACAGCCAGTCGCGAAACAGCGCGAACAGGCCGCGGGCCGCGCCGAGCGCCGGATGGTCCAGCTTGGCCAGCTCCGCGCAGAGCGAACCCACGGGGCAGCCGTGCGCCATGATCGGCGCCTGGTTGTCGATGAGCATGTGGACGAAGAAGCGCAGCCGTTGCGCCGGTGCCTCGCCGGCCGCCTGCCATGCCGCCAGCACGGCCTCGGTGCCCGCCAGCCGCTGGGCGATCACCGCGTCGAGGATCTCGTCCTTGCTCCTGAAGTGGTGGTAGAAGTTGCCGCGCGAGATGCCCACCGCCTCCGCCACATGGGCGAAGGAGGTGTTGGCGACGCCTTGGCTGTAGAACAGCCGGTCGGCAGCATCGACGATCTGTTGTCGGGTGGTGGTCGCAGCGGGCAAGACAGGGTCCGTGACGGGTGTCTAGGACAAGTGTCCTAGACATGGCGCGCGAGGATAGGGCGGCTGTTCAGGTCCGTCAAGCGTGCGGTGCCGAGGCCATGTCTGTCCGGGCCGCGGCCTGGCGGGCGCGGTAGACCCAACCCCAGCCCAGGCCCAGTACGGCCGCGACCACCGAGCCGCCGAGCACCCCCAGCTTGGCCGCGCCCAGCAGGGCGGGATCGGTGAAGGCCAGCATGGCGATGAAGATGGACATGGTGAAGCCGATGCCGGCCAGCAGCCCCACCAGCCAGATGCCGCCCCAGTCCACGCCCGGCGGCAGCCGGCACAGGCCGCTGCGCACCATGAGCCAGCTCACGCCGACGATGCCCAGCGGCTTGCCGGCCACCAGGGCCAGGGCCACGCCGGCCGTCACCCAGGCCGCCGCGCCGGCCGCGCTGCCGCCGTCGCCGGCCAGCGGCACGCCGGCATTGGCCAGCGCGAAGATCGGCATCACGCCGAAGGCCACCCAGGGATGCAGCGCCATCTGCACGCGCGACACCGGCGGCACCAGCTCGCGCTGGGCCTGCAGCAGCTGGCGGCGCGGATGCAGCAGGGCGGCGGGTGCGGCGCCCAGGCGGGCATCGGCAGCCGCACTGCGCAGGCGGGCGGCGGCCTCGTCGATCAGGGCCTGCGCGGGCTGGCCCAGGCGTCCGGGCCGCACCGGCGTCATCAGGCCGAGCACGACGCCGGCCAGCGTGGGATGGGCGCCCGTCATCAGGATGCCGCCCCACAGCACCGCCCCCGGCAGCACGTAGGCCCAGGCCGAGCCGGCGCCGATGCGCTGCAGGCCCAGCACCATCAGCACGCCCAGCGCGGCCACCGCGAAGCCGGCGGGCGCGAGGCCGCCGGAGTAGAAGAGGGCGATGATCAGCACCGCGATCACGTCGTCGATGATGGCCAGGGCCAGCAGGAAGATGCGCACGTTGCCCGGAATGCCGCGGCCCAGCAGGGCCAGCACGCCGACCGCGAAGGCGATGTCGGTGGCCGTGGGCACGGCCCAGCCCGAGCGCAGCACCGCATCGTGGTTGAAGGCCAGGTACACCAGCGCCGGCACCGCGACGCCGCCGAGCGCGGCACCGATGGGCAGCAGCGCCTGGCGCATGCTGGACAGCGCGCCCTCATGGATCTCGCGGCGGATCTCCATGCCCACGACCAGGAAGAACAGCGTCATCAGGCCGTCGTTGATCCAGAAATGCAGCGAGGGCGCGACCGACCAGCTGCCGACCGACAGGCCCACCGGCAGGTGCCAAAGGGCGTCGTAGCTGCTGGCCCATGGGGAGTTGGCCCAGATGAGCGCGGCCGCCGCCGCGGCCAGCAGCACCAGGCCGCTGAAGGCTTCGACGTGCAGGAAGCGCTCCATGGCGGCGAAGGCCCGCTGGGCGATGCGCTGGGCGCGGGACGGGGTGTGAAGGGAATGGGGGGCGTGCGAAGACGCGGCGTGCCGGACCATGGGCGGAGTTGCTCCAAATGCATGTCCGCGAGGCGGCCCGACCTTCGCGACTCCTGCGTGGCGCCCCTCTGCGCCTCGCACCCAAGTCGCCGATCATAGCCAGCCTTGGCGTGGCGCCATGCCGGCGCCGGGCCGTCACGGCTGTACGGCCTGTCCCACGCGCGGCCGCTGCAGCAGACGCCGTTCAGGCCGGCTGCAGCACCAGCCGGTAACCCACCCCCGTCTCCGTCAGCAGATGCCGTGGCTGCGCCGGGTCAAGTTCCAGCTTCTGCCGCAGGTGGCCCATGTAGACGCGCAAGTAGTGGCTCTGCTCGGAATGCGAGGGGCCCCACACCTCGCGCAGCAGTTGCCGGTGTGTGAGCACGCGGCCGGCATTGGCGATCAGCGTGCACAGCAGCCGGTATTCGGTCGGCGTGAGGTGCAGCAACTGCCCGCCGCGGCGCACCTGGCGCGCCATGCGGTCCACTTCCACCGCGCCGTCGCCCAGGCCGAAGCGGAACACCGGGTCGGCCTGCGTCTCGCCCACCGGGCGCGGCCGGCGCAGGTTGGCCCGCACGCGCGCCAGCAGCTCGCCGGTGCCGAAGGGCTTGGTGAGGTAGTCGTCGGCGCCGGCGTCCAGGGCGGCGATCTTGTCGGCCTCGTCGCTGCGGGCCGAGAGCACGATGATCGGCACGCCCGACCAGCCGCGCACGTCGCGGATCAGGTCCAGGCCGTCGCCGTCGGGCAGGCCCAGGTCCAGCACCAGCAGGTCGGGCTGGCGGGTGCCGGCCATGGCCAGGCCCTCGCGCAGGTCGGCGGCCTCGTGCACCTGCCAGCCCTCGGCCTCCAGCGCGCCGCGCACGAAGCGGCGGATCTGCGGCTCGTCCTCGACGACGACGGCGGTGGGGGCGGTGGCGGAAGGCGGCGGAGCGGCGACAGGCATGGCGGAGGGATTCAGGGCGGCGCGGTCGGAGGATCGCGCCGCGGGAGCACGACGGTGAATTCTGCGCCGCCGCCCGCCTCGTCCGGCACCGCATCGGCCGCATGGATCTGCCCGCCGTGGGCCTGCACGATGGCCTTGCAGATGGCGAGGCCCAGGCCCACGCCGGGCGTGGCCGACTCGGCATGGCCACGGGTGAATTTCTCGAAGAGCTGGTCCGGCCGGCCCTGCAGCGAGGCGGGCAGGCCGGGGCCATGGTCGCGCACGATCAGCTGCAGCGTCTGCGGCAGCGCGCGGGCCGCGATCACCACCGGCGGCGCGCCGTAGCGGGCGGCGTTCTCCAGCAAATTGACCAGCACGCGCTCCAGCAGCACGGCGTCGAACTCGACCAGCGGCAGCTCGGCCGGCAGGGACGTGCGAACGGAGCCCGCCGGCAGCACGGAACGCGTGGCGCGGATGGCGCTGCCCACCACTTCCTCCACCGATTGCCAGTCGCGCCGCAGGCTCACGGCGCCGCCGGCCGCCCCGCTTTCCAGCCGCGCCATGTCCAGCAGGTTGTTGACCAGCGCGCTCAGCGCCCGGGCCTGCGCCACGATGGCCTGCGTGGCCTCGCCCACGGCGGGCGAGGCATCGGCGCCGGGCAGGCGCTGCAGCGACTCGGCCAGCGCGATCAGCGCCGTCAGCGGCGTGCGCACGTCGTGCGACAGCGCGCCCAGCAGCGCGTTGCGCAGGCGTTCGGATTCGATGTCCACCACGGCCTGCTGCGCCACCTCGACGTAATGCACCCGCTCGACGGCGATGGCGATCTGGCGGGCCAGCGTCTCCAGCTGCTGGGCCTGCTCGGGCACCAGCAGCCAGCGCGGCTCGGCCGGGCGCAGGGCCAGCACGCCGCGCACCCGCATCGGCGCCTTGAGCGCCACGTAGTGCCAGGGCTGGGCCGACAGCGTGCCGGTGCCCAGGCCCGCGCTTTGGCCGTGCTGCCAGGCCCAGTCGGCCACGCTGAAGTCGAAGCCCGCGGGCGCGGCGGCCGGCGGCTGCAGCCGGTCCTGCGCATCGGCCGTGAGCACCAGGGCCTCACCGCCGAAGTGGCGCTGCACGGCGGCGGCGCCGATGTCCGCCACCTGGGTGCGTTCCAGCGCGGCCGACAGGTCGCGCGTGAGCTCGAACAGCGACTGGGTGCGCAGCGCCCGGCTGGCCGACACGGCGGCCTGGAAGCGCAGCCCCGCCGTGAGCTGGCCCACCAGCAGGCCCACGCCCAGCATGACGGCGAAGGTCAGCACGTACTGCACGTCGCTCACCGCGAAGGAGAAGGTGGGCTGCACGAAGAAGAAGTCGAAGGCCAGCACGTTGATCAGCGCGCCGAAGGCCGCCGGCGTGCGGCCGAAGCGCCAGGCCACGCCCACCACGCCCAGCAGGTAGAGCATGACGATGTTCGACAGCTCCAGCACGCCCGACAGCGGCGTGGCCAGCAGCGTCACGCCCACGCAGACGGCAGCGGCGCAGGCCAGGCCTTTCCAGGGCGCCGCCGCGCGGGCGGGTTCGTCCCCGGTGTTGCCGGTGCGCAGGCCGGCGGGCGAGCGGGCCAGGCGGCGGGCGCTGTCGGTGCGGCCCACGCAGACCAGGTCCAGGTCGGGGGCGCGGCGGCCCAGGCGCTCGGCCAGTGGTCGGCGGATGCGGGCCAGCCAGCGGTCCCACGCGGGCGCGTCGGCGCTGCCGGCCGCGGGGCCCAGGATCAGTGTGGCGCAGTTGAGGCGCCGCGCCTGCGCGGCCAGTGCGCCGGCCACGTCCTCGTCGGTGAGCACGGCCGTTTCGGCGCCCAGTTCCTCGGCCAGGTGCAGGGCGGCCAGCACCTGGTCGCGCTGCGCCGCAGGCAGGCGGGCGAGCCGCGCCGTCTCCACGTAGGCCGCATGCCAGCGCACGTTGAGCTGGCCGGCCATGCGGGCCGCCACGCGCACCGTGTGGGCCGCGGCTTCGCCCGGGCCGATGGCTGCCAGCAGCGCGCCGGAGGTGTTCCAGGCCGGCGGCGTCTGGCCGTCTGCGCGGGCGCCCGACTGCTCCACCCGCCAGCCGCGCACGTCGTCTTCCACATGCTCGGCCGTGCGGCGCAGGGCGATCTCGCGCAGCGCGATCAGGTTGCCCTTGCGGAAGAAGTTCTGCTGCGCCTGCCGCGCCTGCTGCGGCACGTAGACCTTGCCGGCGGCCAGGCGGGCCAGCAGCTCGTCGGGCGTGGCATCGACCAGCACCACCTCGTCGGCCTCGTCCAGCACGCCGTCGGGCACGGTCTCGTGCACGCGGATGCCGGTGATGGCGCCCACGGTGCCGTTGAGGCTTTCGAGGTGCTGCACGTTGAGGGCGGTCCAGACCTCGATGCCGGCTTCCAGCAGCTCCTGCACGTCCTGCCAGCGCTTGCCGTGGCGCGAGCCGGGCGCGTTGCTGTGGGCCAGCTCGTCCACCAGAAGCAGCTGTGGCCGGCGGGCCAGGGCAGCGTCGAGGTCGAACTCGCGCAGCACGTGGCCGCGGTGCGGCGCCTCGCGCAGCGGCAACTGCTCCAGGCCGTGGACCAGGGCGGCGGTTTCGGCGCGGCCATGGGTCTCGACCACGCCCACCACCACGTCGCGGCCCGCGGCCCGCTCGCGCTGGGCGGCGCTCAGCATCGACCAGGTCTTGCCCACGCCGGCGTTGGCGCCGAAGTAGATGCGCAGCCGGCCGCGGCGGGCGCGGCCGTCCTGCGCCTGCATCTGGGCCAGCAGGGCGTCGGGGTCGGGGCGTTCGCGCTCGGTCATCGGGGCGGCAGGTTAGCAGCGGGCCGCACCGTCCTCAGAAGGTCTTGGTCAGCGTGGCGATGAAGCGGGCCTTGTTGGGCGAGTCGCTGTAGGTCAGCGTGCCGGTGGGCAGCACCACCTGGCCGGTGGCGGCCTGGTAGGCGTCCTTCTTGTTGGCGCCGACGATGGCACCCGTGAGGCTCAGGCCGCCGCCGAAGTCGTAGGTGGCGCCGACGTTGTAGTCCACGTAGCTCTTGTAGGGCGTGTTGCGGCGGATGTCGCTGGACAGCGCGGTGTAGCCGACGGCGGCCTTCAGCGTGACCTTCGGGAAGATTTCCTTGCTGTACGCCACGTTCAGGTAGCCGGTGCCGCGGCCCTTCCAGCCGGTGGTGCGGTTGCTGGCGAAGCCGAAGTAGTCCTTGGAGACGGTGCTGGAGTACTTGACGGTGAAGGCGCCGATGGCCTCGTCGCTCCAGGTGGCGGCGCCGTACAGCTCGGTGGTGTTGCCGGTGCGGTTGCCGGGGTAGATGTAGGTCAGGACACCGAAGTCGAGGTCGAAGACGCCGGCCTTGAACTTGTAGCCGCCGTAGATGTCGCTCTCGATGGCGTTGCCGGCTAGCCAGTTGACGCTGGAGTTCCAGTTGCCGACGTAGAAGCCGCTTTCGTGGGCATAGTCGAAGCCGCCCTGGATGGCGGGCTTGGCGGCGTTGGTCTTGTAGAAGCCGTTGTTGCCGATGGCGTCCTGGTCCTGGCCGCGGAACTTGTAGTTGCTGGTCAGGGAGATGTTGGCCGTGATCGGCGAGGGCTCGGCCGCTGCGGCCGGCGCGGGCGCTTCGGACTGGGCATGGGCGCCCAGGGCGATCAGGCCCAGACCGAGGAAGCAGAAGGAGGAAGCGCGGAAGTTCATGGGAGAAGGCATCGTCGATGCGGAGGAACAGAGAGAAAGAAGCGGCGTGCTTTCAGCGCGGCCGGCGTCGGCGGGCGTGGCGTTCGCAGCCACGCACGATCAGCCAGGCCACGCCGCTGGGCAGCAGGACGGCCACCAGGGCGATGGCGGCGGCAAGAAGGTCGGCGAGCATGGGATGCCCTCAGCGGCGGGCCAGCCCATCCAGCGCCAGGTTGAGGGCCAGCACGTTGACCACCGGCTCGCCGAGGAAAGGCAGCGCGGGCCGCTGCACCTGCGCGTCGATGAGCTGCCGGACCTGGGCGGCATCGAGGCCCCGAACCCGTGCCACCCGCGCGGCCTGGTAGCCCGCCGCCTCGGGGCTGATGTGCGGATCGAGGCCGCTGGCCGAGGCCGTGACCAGGTCGGCCGGCACCGGCGCGGTGTTGCCGGGGTCGGCGGTGCGCAGGGCCTCCACGCGCGCCTTCACGGCATCGGTCAACGCCGGGTTGAGCGGCCCCAGGTTGGAGCCCGAGGAGCCGCTGCCGTTGTAGGGCTGCGGCGCGGTGGCCGAGGGCCGGCCCCAGAAGTGGCCGGGGTCGCTGAAGTTCTGGCCGATGAGCATGGAGCCCACGGCCTGGCCGTCCCGCGCCACCAGGCTGCCGGCCGCCTGCTTCGGGAACAGCGTGCCCGCCACGCCGGTCACGGCGACGGGATAGACCACGCCGGTGATCACGCTCAGGGCGGTGAACAGCACCAGGCAGGGACGCAGGAGGTTCTGCTTCGTCATGATGGACATCTCCAGAGGTTCAGACCAGGCCGACCGCGGCCAGCAGCAGGTCGATGAGCTTGATGCCGACGAAGGGCACCAGCAGGCCGCCCAGGCCGTAGATGGCCAGGTTGCGGCGCAGCAGCGCGGCGGCGCCGATGGGCCGGTAGCGCACGCCCTTGAGCGCCAGCGGAATGAGGAAGACGATGATCAGCGCGTTGAAGATCACCGCACTCAGGATGGCCGAGGACGGGCTTTCGAGCCGCATCACGTTCAGCGCCGCCAGCTGCGGATAGGTGCTCACGAAGATCGCCGGGATGATGGCGAAGTACTTCGCCACGTCGTTGGCGATGCTGAAGGTGGTGAGCGCGCCGCGCGTCATCAGGAGGGCCTTGCCGGTCTCCACCACCTCCAGCAGTTTGGTGGGGTTGGAGTCCAGGTCGACCATGTTGCCGGCCTCCTTGGCGGCCTGCGTGCCGCTGCCCATGGCCACGGCCACGTCGGCCTGGGCCAGCGCGGGTGCGTCGTTGGTGCCGTCGCCGGTCATGGCCACCAGCCGGCCATCGGACTGGTACTGGCGGATGAGCTTGAGCTTGTCCTCGGGCGTGGCCTCGGCCAGGAAGTCGTCCACACCGGCCTCGGCGGCGATGGCGGCGGCCGTGAGCTTGTTGTCGCCGGTGATCATCACCGTGCGGATGCCCATGCGCCGCAGCTGCGCGAAGCGCTCGCGGATGCCGGTCTTGACGATGTCCTTGAGCTCGACGATGCCCAGCACGCGGGCGCCCTCGGCCACCGCCAGCGGCGTGCTGCCGCGGCGGGCCACCTCGTCGGCGGCGCGCAGCAGATCGGGCGGCATGGTGCCGCGCAGGGCCTCCACATGGCGGCGCACGGCCTCCACCGCGCCCTTGCGCAGGGGAACGGCGTCGCCGGTGAGGTCCAGCGCGGCGGCGGGCAGGTCGGCGCCGCTCATGCGCGTCTGGGCGGTGAAGGGCACGAACACGGCGCCGTCGACGGGCGCGACGTCCACGCCCTCGCGACGGGCCAGTTCGACGATGCTGCGGCCCTCGGGCGTTTCGTCCGCCAGCGAAGCCAGCTGCGCCGCATGGGCCAGGCGCGCCTTGTTCACGCCCGGCGCCGGCAGGAAGGCCGAGGCCTGGCGGTTGCCGTGGGTGATGGTGCCGGTCTTGTCCAGCAGCAGCACGTCCACGTCGCCGGCGGCCTCGACGGCGCGGCCCGAGGTGGCGATCACGTTCGCCTGCATCATCCGGCTCATGCCGGCCACGCCCACGGCCGACAGCAGGCCGCCGATGGTCGTCGGGATCAGGCACACCAGCAGCGCCACCAGCGCGGTGATCGACACCACCGTGCCGGTGCCCGCCGCCTGCACGCTGAAGAGCGAATAGGGCAGCAGCGTGACCGTCACCATCAGGAAGACCAGCGTCAGCGCCACCAGCAGGATGGTCAGCGCGATCTCGTTGGGCGTACGGGCGCGCTTGGCGCCTTCGACCATGCCGATCATGCGGTCCAGGAAGGACTCGCCGGGGTTGACGCCGATGCGCACCACCAGCCAGTCCGACAGCACGCGGGTGCCGCCGGTGACGGAGGAGAAGTCGCCGCCGGATTCGCGCACCACCGGCGCCGATTCGCCGGTGATGGCCGACTCGTCCACCGAGGCGACGCCTTCGATGACCTCGCCGTCCAGCGGGATCATGTCGCCGACTTCGACCAGCACCACGTCGCCGCGGCGCAGGTTGGTGGCGCGCTCCGGCCGCCAGATGGCGCTGGTGGACTCGGCCGTGGCGGGCTCCGGCGCGGCGCCTTCGGCACGCACGCGCGCCAGCTGCTCGGCCAGCCGCGCCATCTCGCGCGGTGCGCCTTCGAGCTTCTTGGCCCAGCTGTCCTTGCGCAGGCTGCGGAGGGATGCGGCCTGGGCCTTGCTGCGGCCTTCGGCCAGTGCCTCGGCGAAGTTGGCGAAGAGCACGGTGAACCACAGCCACAGCGACACCGCGAGGATGAAGCCGGGCCGCATGCCGGTGTCGCCGGGAAAGTTGAGGCTGTGCACCCACAAGAGCGTGGTCAGGATGCTGCCGACGTACACGACGAACATCACCGGGTTGCGCCACTGCACGCGCGGGCTCAGCTTGGTGAAGGACGCGACGAGGGCGGGGCGCACCAGCGCACCGTCGAACAGGGAAAGCGTGTTGTTGTTCATGGGGCGCGCCTCACTTCCAGAGCATCAGCTGCTCGACGATGGGGCCCAGGGCCAGCGCCGGCACATAGTTGAGCAGGCCGACCAGCAGCACCGTGCCGATCAGCAGCACCACGAACAGCGGTCCGTGGGTGGGCAGGGTGCCGGCCGTCACCGGCAGGCGCTGCTTGGCGGCCAGGGCGCCGGCGATGGCCAGCACCGGCACCATCACGGCGAAGCGACCCAGCCAGGTCGCGACGCCCAGCATCGTGTTGTAGAAGGGTGTGTTGGCCGAGAGCCCCGCGAAGGCGCTGCCGTTGTTGTTGGCGGCCGAGGTGAAGGCATACAGGATCTCCGAGAAGCCATGCGCCCCTGGGTTGGCGATGCCGGCGCGGCCGGCCTCCACGCTCACCGCCACGGCCGTGCCCAGCAGCACCAGGATCGGCGTGACGAGGATGGCGATGGCGATCAGCTTCATCTCGTACACCTCGATCTTCTTGCCGAGGTACTCCGGCGTGCGGCCGATCATCAGCCCGGCGATGAACACGGCCAGGATGGCGAAGACCAGCATGCCGTACAGGCCCGAGCCGACGCCGCCGAACACCACCTCGCCCAGCTGCATCATGACCAGCGTGACCAGCCCGCCCATCGGGGTGAGCGAGTCGTGCATGGCGATCACCGCGCCGCAGGAGGCGGCCGTGGTCACCACCGCGAACAGGGCCGAGGCGGCGATGCCGAAGCGCAGGTCCTTGCCTTCCCAGTTGCCGGACGAGGGGTCCACGCCCAGTGCGGCCAGCAGCGGATTGCCGGCCTGCTCGGCGCCGGTGGCGACGATCACGCCGACGACGAAGATCGCCGTCATCGCACCCAGGATCGCCCAGCCCTGGCGCCGGTCGCCCACCACCTGCCCGAAAGCGAGGCACAGCGCGGCCGGAATGGCGAAGATGGCCAGCATCTGCAGCAGGTTGGTCAGCGCCGTCGGGTTTTCGAACGGATGGGCCGAGTTGGCGTTGAAGTAGCCGCCGCCGTTGGTGCCCAGCATCTTGATGGCCTCCTGCGAGGCGACGGGGCCCATGGGCAGGGTCTGCGTCTGCGTGGTGGCTTCCTTGGTGACGGGGTTGCCGGCGGCGTCCTTCAGCGGCTGGCCGTCGGGGCCGTTCTGCGGGTCCTGGTAGACGGTCGCCTCGATCGTCGTGACGGTCTTGTAGCCGTCGAAGTTCTGGATCGTGCCCTGGCCGACGAAGACGATGGCCAGCACGAAGGACAGGGGCAGCAGCAGCCACAGCGTGAGCCGCGTGAGGTCGGCCCAGGCGTTGCCGATGGCACCGAAGCGGGCGCTGCGCCGGCCCGCCTCGCCGCGCGCCGCGAAG
This sequence comes from Pseudacidovorax intermedius, assembly GCF_001476815.1. Taxonomy (GTDB): domain Bacteria; phylum Pseudomonadota; class Gammaproteobacteria; order Burkholderiales; family Burkholderiaceae_C; genus Xenophilus; species Xenophilus intermedius_A. The sequence continues at coordinate 15,583 of NZ_LDSL01000159.1, forward strand.
CCGCGGATCAGCGCGAAGGCCACGGCGATGCCGGTGGCGGCCGAGAGGAAGTTCTGCACCGTCAGCGCCAGCATCTGCGTGAGGTAGCTCATGGTGCTTTCGCCGGCGTAGCCCTGCCAGTTGGTGTTGGTGGCGAAGCTGAGCGCGGTGTTGAAGGCCGAGTCGCCGGAGACGGCCGGCAGGCCCGCCGGGTTGAGCGGCAGCAGGGCCTGCAGGCGCTGCAGGCCGTAGACGACCAGGGCGCCCAGGGCATTGAATGCGAGCAGGGCGAGGGCATAGCCCATCCAGCCCATCGAGGCGTTGGGCTCGACGCCGGCCAGCCGGTAGAGCGGGGCTTCGATGCGGGCGATCCAGCGCGGCATGCGGCCTTCGCAGAGCGCGGCCAGCCAGCGGCCCAGCGGCCAGGCGAGGATCAGCAGCAGGCCGAGGAAGACGGCCAGGAGGGTCCAGGCGGCGGCGGTCATCAGAAGTCCTCCGCACGGATCAGGGCGTAGACCAGGTAGGCCAGCAGCAGGGCCGCCAGGGTACCGGCCAGGCCGTAGAGGGCGCCGAGCGACATCATGGCCGGCCCCCGTTCGGCCGCTCCATGGCGGCCAGCGCATACACCAGCGCCACCATGCCGGCCCACAGGGCGGCGATGGCGGCGAGCCAGACGAGGTCCATTTCTCACTCCATTGGTCGGAAAGACGATGGCTGGCAGTGTCGGAATCGCTGCGTCAAGACGGTGTAGAGACTGGGGAGGGGGGTATCAAAACGGTGTAAAGATGGGGGCGTGCCGCACTTGGGCTGTGACCGTCCTGGGGATGCCGGTGGCTGGTTTCGTGATGCGCGCGCGGGCTAGCAGCGAGGTCCGTGTAGCGCGAGCGGACAGGGCGCTAACCGGCAGAGGGCGCCGGCATGCGTTCTCCGGCACCGCGTCGCGCTCACCGGCTTGTTGCACAACACGGGTGTTCGCTCTCCACCGACGTGCTTGCGGCACTGCACGGCGCCGCGAATGGGGCGCCTCCGCCCGCACGCCGGCACCCTCTGCCTCGACGGTCGGGCTGAACGGCCGTGATTCAGTGCCGGGGGGCGGATGGCAGGGGGCGCCGCACGCCGGGCTGGTTCGTATGCAAGGCGGGGAACGGCTTCGACAGGCTCAGCCCGAACGGTTGGGGACGTGCTGGGCGACGTTGATGACGGTGTCGATACCAGCCCCGCACCCGCACCCGCAGCCGCAGCCGTAGCCGTAGCCGTAGCCATAGCCGTAGCCGTAGCCGTAGCCGTAGCCGTAGCCGTAGCCGCTTCATCCTCGGCACCGTGCATGCTGACGACGTCGCCCAGCGGTCGAGTCAGGGACGTGAGCGTCTTACTGGATAGGCGCGACGAATCCCGGCCGTGACCGGTCGAAGCGGAGGGTGTCCCCCACCGTCGAGGCGGAGGATGCCGGCGTGCGGGCGGAGGCGCCCCATTCGCGGCGCCGTGCAGTGCCGAAAGCGCGTCGGTGGAGAGCGAGCACCCGTCCGGTGCGGCAAGTCGGTGAGCGCGACGCGGTGCCGGAGAACGCATGCCGGCGTCCTCTGCCGGTTAGCGCCCGGACGCTGGTGCGGGCGGTTTGTCCTGGTCATTGAAGAAGAGACCGAGACCCGGATCTCGACTCGAATCGACTCGAATCCAAGCCCCAAGAGTCGAAACCCAGAGCCCAGAGCCCAGAGCCCCGAATCCAAGGCCCAGGCACCCCACGCCCTCAGGCCGTCTCCAGCGCCTCGATCAACTCCGTCTCGATGGCCAGCTGCGCCCGCTGCCCATGCAGCTCTGGGCCGCTGATGAGGAAGCTGTCTTCCACGCGCTCGCCCAGCGTCGTCACCTTGGCCAGCTGAAGGTGCAGGTGGTGGCGCGCCAGCACCCGAGCCACGCTGTAGAGCAGGCCCGCTCGGTCGCTGGCGGAAATGGTCAGCAGCCAGCGCTGCGCCTTCTCGTCCGGCGTGAGGTACACCCGCGGCTGGATCGGGAAGCTGCGCACCCGGCGCGACACCCGGCCGCGGCTGGGGGCAGGAAGCTCGCCCCACGCGTCCAGCGTCTGCGCGAGGTTCGTCTCCACCATGCTGATCAGCTCGCGGTAGTGCTCGGGCAGGAAGGTCGTCACGACCTGGAAGGTGTCCAGCGCATAGCCGTTGGTGGCGGTGTGCACCCGCGCGTCCAGGATGCTGAACGAGGCCTGGTCGAAATAGCCGCAGATGCGGGCGAACAGGTCCGGCTGGTCGGGTGTGTAGACCACCACCTGCAGCCCTTCGCCGACGGGCGACAGGCGCGCGCGGACGATGGCCTTGGCGTGCGGATCGGCCGGAATGCCCTTGGGCGCCACGAAGCGCGACAGCTTCTTCGCATGCCAGGCGATCTCGCCCGCGTCGTGGCGCATGAAGTAGCTCACGTCCAGCGTGTCCCACAGCGCCTTGTGCGCCTCGAAGGGCTGGGCATGCAGCTGCAGCAGCGTCAGCGCCTCGCGCTTGCGGGCCTCCACCTCGGCATCGGGATCGGGCAGGTGGCCGCCCAAGGCGCGCGAGGTGCGGCGGTAGGTGTCTTCCAGCAGCTTGCCCTTCCAGGCGTTCCACACCCGCGGCGAGGTGCCGCGGATGTCGGCCACCGTCAGCAGGTACAGCGCGGTCAGGTAGCGCTCGCTGCCCACGCGCTGGGCGAAGGCGCCGATCACCTCGGGGTCCGACAGGTCCTGCTTCTGCGCCACGTTGCTCATCACCAGGTGGTTGGCGACCAGGAACTCGATCAGCCGCGTGTCCTCGCGGCCGACGCCGTGCTTCTGGCAGAAGCGGCGCACGTCGCGCGCGCCCAGCTCGGAATGGTCGCCGCCGCGGCCCTTGGCGATGTCGTGGAAGAGGGCCGCCACGTACAGGATCCACGGCTTGTCCCAGCCCGCCGCCAGCTGCGAGCAGAAGGGGTATTCGTGCGCATGTTCGGCGATGAAGAAGCGCCGCACGTTGCGCAGCACCATCAGGATGTGCTGGTCCACCGTGTAGACGTGGAACAGGTCGTGCTGCATCTGCCCGACCGTGCCGCGGAAGACGCGCAGGTAGCGCCCCAGCACCGAGGTCTGGTTCATCAGCCGGATGGCGTGCGTGATGCCGCGCGGCTCCAGCAGCATGCGCATGAAGGTCGCGTGGTTGACCGGGTCGTTGCTGAAGCGGCTGTCCATGCGGCCGCGGGCGTTGTAGAGCGCACGCAGGGTGCGCGCCGACAGGCCGTTGACGCCGATGGTCTTCTGGTACAGCAGGAAGGTCTCGAGGATGGCGTGCGGGTCCTTCTCGTACAGGTCGTCGCTGGCCACCTCGATGGTGCCGCCCTTCTCGAAGAAGCGGTCGTTGATGCGCGTGAGCGTGGCCGACTGCGGGTTGAGCCGCTCGGCGATGTTCAGCATCAGGATCTCGGTGAGCTGCGTCACCGCCTTGGCCGCCCAGTAGTAGCGGCGCATCAGCGCCTCGCTGGCGCGGCGCCCGGTCTCGTTCTCGTAGCCGAAGGTCTGGGCCACGGCGGTCTGCAGGTCGAACACCAGCCGGTCCTCGCGCCGCTTGGCCACGGCATGCAGGCGGGCGCGGATCAGCGACAGCAGCGCCTCGTTGCGCTTGATCTGTTGGACCTCGAAGGGGGTGGCCAGACCGTTGCGGGCGTAGTCCTCCCAGCGCTTGCCGAAGCCGGCCGCCTGGGCCACCCAGCGCACGGTGTGCAGGTCGCGCAGGCCGCCGGGCGATTCCTTGCAGTTGGGCTCCAGCGAGTAGGGCGTGCCGTCGTGCTTCTGGTGCCGGTGGCGCATCTCCTGGGACTTGGCCAGGAAGAAGGCGTCCGGGTCCATGGCCGCGTCGAAGGCCTTGCGGAAGGCGGTGAACAGCCGCTTGTTGCCGCACAGGTGCCGCGATTCGAGCAGCGCGGTCTGCACGGTGACGTCCTTGGCGGCCTCGCTGAGGCATTCGTCCAGCGTGCGCACGCTGGAGCCGATCTCCAGGCCCGCGTCCCAGCAGCGGCCGATGAAGGCTTCCAGCCGCGCGGGCTCGACCTCGCTGCCTTCGGGCAGCAGCAGCAGTACGTCGACGTCGGAATACGGAAAGAGCTCGCCGCGGCCGTAGCCGCCCACGGCCACCAAGGCCAGTTGCTCGCCGAAGCCGGCGTCCTGCCACAGGGCGCGCAGCGCCGCGTCGGCCTGGACCGCCAGCTCCTTGAGCACGGCGTGGATGTTGCGCACGCCCTGCGGCGCGCACAGGCGCTCGAAGACGGCACTCTTGCCGGCGCGCAGCTGCTCGCGCAGGCTGGCCGGCAGATCGACGGCGACGGAAAAACCCATGCCCGCGCGGCGCGTCAGGCGGCGACGGGCGCCGGCTGGCCGCTGGCGGCCGTCACGAAGGCGGGCAGCGGCGGGCTGCCGGCGGACAGCGTCAGCACCTCGTAGCCCGTCTCGGTGACCAGCACCGTGTGCTCCCACTGGGCGGAGAGCGAGCGGTCGCGCGTCACGATGGTCCAGCCGTCGTAGCGGCCGCCGCGGTGGTCTTCCTTGATGTCGCGCTTGCCGGCGTTGATCATCGGCTCGATGGTGAAGATCATGCCGGGCTTGAGTTCTTCCATGGTGCCCGGGCGGCCGTAGTGCAGCACCTGCGGCTCGGCATGGAAGGTGCGGCCCACGCCGTGGCCGCAGAACTCGCGCACCACCGAGTAGCCGTTGCCCTCGGCGAAGCGCTGGATGGCATGGCCGACGTCGCCCAGGTGGTTGCCGGGCTTGACCTGCAGGATGCCGTGCCACATGGCCTCGAAGGTGACCTGGCACAGCCGCTTGGCGGCGATGGAGGCGTCACCGATCACGAACATCCGGCTGTTGTCGCCGTACCAGCCGTCCTTGATGACGGTGACGTCGATGTTCATGATGTCGCCCTTCTTCAGGGGCTTGTCGTCCGGGATGCCGTGGCACACCACGTGGTTGACCGAGGTGCACAGCGACTTCGGGAACGGCACGTCGCCCGCGCCCTTGTAGCCGACCGTGGCCGAGGTGGTGCCCTGCGTGACCATGTATTCGGCGGCCAGCCGGTCGATCTCGTTGGTGGTGATGCCGGGCTTGATGAAGGGCGTCAGGTAGTCCAGCACCTCGGACGCAAGGCGGCAGGCGACGCGCATCGCGGAAATGCCTTCGGCGTCGTGGTAGGTAATGCTCATCCCGTAATTATCCCACTCGGCCCTTAAAATGCCGGGTTCTCGCGAACGGCCCCAGTCAGCGGCCGGTCGAACCGCTTCCCCTCCTGTCCTTCCCGTCGTGACCGTTTTCGAAGGAGGGGCGGCGCTCAGCGATTTCCGGGCACGCCAGCTGCTGCCGCGCCTGCAGGCGGTGGACGCGCGCATCAACGCCATCACGGCCCGCTTCGTGCACCTGGTCGCGTCCGACGCCGAGCTGGACGGCGCGGCGCGCGAACGCTTCTCGGCGCTGCTCACCTACGGCGAGCCCTTCGACGCGGGTGCCGCGCCGCAGGGCGCCAGCGTCATCGTCAGCCCGCGCCTGGGCACCGTGTCGCCCTGGGCCTCGAAGGCCACCGACATCGCCCGCAACTGCGGCCTGGCGCTGCGCCGCGTCGAGCGGGTGACGCAGTACCACGTCGGCCTGAAGGCGCCGCTGCTGGGCCGCGCCCCGGTGCTGGACGCGCCCGCGCTGGCCCAGGTGGCCGCGCTGCTGCACGACCGCATGACCGAATCGGTGCTGCCCGGCGTGGAGGGCGCCGCGTCGCTCTTCGCCGAACTGCCGCCGCAGCCCATGGCCCACGTGGACGTGCTGGGCGGCGGCCGCGCCGCGCTGGTCGAGGCCAACACCACCTTCGGCCTGGCCCTGGCCGAGGACGAGATCGATTACCTGGTCGAGGCCTTCACCAGGTCGGGCCGCAACCCGACCGACGTCGAATTGATGATGTTCGCGCAGGCCAACAGCGAGCACTGCCGCCACAAGATCTTCAATGCCGACTTCACCATCGACGGCGAACGCCAGCCGATGAGCCTGTTCGGCATGATCCGCCACACCCACAAGACGAATCCGCAGCACACGGTCATCGCCTATTCGGACAACGCCTCGGTGATGGAAGGCCATGCCATCGAGCGCTTCGTGGCCCGCACCGAGCTGGGCGCCGACGCGCCCGCCTACGCCAAGGAGCAGGCGCTGCACCACGTGCTGATGAAGGTGGAGACGCACAACCACCCGACGGCCATCTCGCCCTTCCCAGGCGCCTCCACCGGCGCCGGCGGCGAGATCCGCGACGAGGGCGCGACCGGCCGCGGTTCCCGGCCCAAGGCGGGCCTCACGGGCTTCACCGTCAGCAAGCTGTGGCCGGAAGAGGGCAGCTACGGCAAGCCCGCCCACATCGCCAGCCCGCTGCAGATCATGACCGAGGGCCCGCTGGGCGGCGCGGCCTTCAACAACGAGTTCGGCCGGCCCAACCTGCTGGGCTATTTCCGCGAGTACGAGCAGACGGTCGCGAGCGACGTGGACACCGTCCAGCGCGGCTACCACAAGCCCATCATGATCGCCGGCGGCCTGGGCCAGATCGACGCCACGCAGACGAGCAAGATCCAGTTCCCGGCCGGCACGCTGCTGATCCAGCTGGGCGGCCCCGGCATGCGCATCGGCATGGGCGGCGGCGCGGCCAGCTCCATGGCCACCGGCGCCAATGCGGCCGAGCTGGACTTCGACTCGGTGCAGCGCGGCAACCCGGAGATCGAGCGCCGCGCGCAGGAGGTCATCAACCACTGCTGGCAGCAGGGCGCGAACAACCCCATCCTCGCCATCCACGACGTGGGCGCGGGCGGCCTGTCCAACGCCTTCCCGGAGCTGACCAACGACGCCGGCCGCGGCGCCCGCTTCGACCTGCGCGCCGTGCCGCTGGAAGAGTCCGGCCTGGCGCCCAAGGAAATCTGGTGCAACGAGAGCCAGGAGCGCTACGTGCTGGCCATCGCGCCCGAGTCGCTGGCGCAGTTCCGCGCCTTCTGCGAGCGCGAGCGCTGCCCCTTCGCGGTGGTCGGCGTGGCGACGGAAGAGCGCGAACTCGTCGTCGGCGACGTGGCGTTGCCCCTTCCCCCTCTGGGGGAAGGCAGGGATGGGGGCCAGCACGACGCAGGCGCTTGTCGAGGCGCCACGGGCCCCCACCCCAACCCTCCCCCAGGGGGGGAGGGAGCAAGGCGCATCCGGCGGAGCAGTTCCATGGCAACCCTGAACGACGACCTCGTCGACGGCGGCGCCGAGCCTTCGGTGCCGGTCTGGGCCGTCTTCGGCGACCTGATGGCCGGCGTGCTGGGCGCCTTCGCGCTCATCCTCGTGGCGGCCCTGGGCATGCAGATGGAACTGGCCGACCGCCTCAAGGCCGAGGTGCAGCAGCGCGAGCAGGCCGCCCGCCGGCTGCAGACGCTGGAGCAGGCCCTGGCCGGCCCGCTGGCCGCCGGCCGCGTGACGCTGGCGGACGGGCGCATCGGCATCAGCGGCAGCGTGCTCTTCGCCTTCGCCTCCGACGAGCTGCAGCCCGAGGGCCGCCAGCTGCTCAAGACCCTGGCGGGCCCGCTGGGCCGCTACCTGCGCGAGCGCGGCGAGATCCTGATGGTCAGCGGCTTCACCGACGACCGGCAGGTACGCGGCGACAGCCGCCGCTTCGCCGACAACTGGGAGCTGTCGGCCCAGCGCGCGCTGACCGTGACCCGCGCGCTGATCGAGGAGGGCGTGCCGGCCGACGCCGTGTTCGCCGCCGCCTTCGGCTCGCAGCAGGCCGTGGCGTCGAATGCCGATGCCGACGGCCGCGCCCGCAACCGGCGCGTGGAGATGGCGCCCATGCCCCGGCCCTCGCGCACCGAGGCCGGCAAGGCTGCGGCCAGGCCCTGATGGCCACTGCGCCCGAGACTGCCGCCATGCCGTCGATGCCCATGTCGCCGCCAGAGCCGATGCGGGATCCTGCCGGCGCGCCCGGTGCCGCGGCGCTTTTGGAGCCGCTGGCACCGTCGGTCGAGCCCTCGGAGGCGGCAGACGCAGCATCCGCCGCAGACCCGTTGGCGGTGATGGGCGAGCGCCTGGCAGCCTGGCGCGCACAGGATGCGCACCGCGCCGACCCCGCCGCCTTCCTCGCGCTGGAGACCCTGGCCCGCCGCGCGGCCGGCCAGCCCGCGCGGGTGCGGGCGGTGCTGGCGCAGCGCCTGGAAGCGCGTGCCGACGCCTTCGCCGCACGGCTGGCCGCGGTGCCGGCCGACGGCCCCTCCGCGCCCCCGGCTGTCGGCCATTCCGCGCCGCCGGCCGACCGCGGCGCGCTCGGCCGTCTGGCCGACGAGCTCGCCCGCCGCAACCGGGCCGCGCCCGAGGACGGCCCGCCGCTGCTGGCCACGGCCGAAACGCAGAGCCGGCCGCCGGAGCTCAAGGCGCTGCGGCGCTTCCGCGGCACCTGGTCGCGCCTGTCGGCCCAGCAGCGGCTGCGTGAGGCCACCGCGCAGGTGCCGGCCCAGGCCGGGCCGCTCAATTCGCACCATCTGGTGCACCGCGCCCTGGCGCTGATGCAGCAGCTGGCGCCCGGCTACCTGGAGCATTTCGTGGCTTACGCGGACGCGCTCCAGTCCATCGAGCAGTTGCAGGCGCCGCCCGCCCCGGTGCCCGCCAAGGGCGAGCTGCGCGCGGCGCCGGTCAAGCGACGGAGCAGCCGCTCGCGCTGAGCGGTCAGCGCCAGTCGGGCCGCTGGCCGATGCCGGCCCGAGTCGTGACGCGGTCGCTGGGCCGGTGCCGGCCCGCACGGTGTTCGGTCAATCGCCCCGTACCGGAGCGCTCGGCAACAGATGCTCAGGCCCGAGCATCCCGGGCCGCGTGACGCCCAGCATCGCCAGGTTGCGGTCCACCTCCGCCGACAGCAGCTGGATGGCATGGGCCACGCCCGGCTCGCCGGCGACGGCCGCCGCGAAGTTGAAGGGCCGGCCCACCCACACGAAGCGCGCGCCCAGGGCCAGCGCCTTGAGCACGTCGCTGCCGCGGCGCACGCCGCCGTCCATCATCACCGCCATGTCGCCGGCCACGTCCATCACCGCCGGCAGCATGCGCAGGGCCGACACGGCGCCGTCCAGCTGCCGGCCGCCGTGGTTGGACAGCACGATGCCGTCCGCGCCGTGCTGCCGGGCCAGCGCCGCGTCCTGCGGGGACAGCAGCCCCTTGACCACCAGCGGCCCGCGCCAGCGGCGGCGGATGCGCGCGATGTGCGACCAGTCGAAATGGTCGCGCTTGGAAAAGTCGCGTTCCACGTTGCGCGAGATCACCGGCGCGCCGCGCTCGGCGAAGGAATTCTCGAAATGCGGCATGCCGTCGGCCAGGGTGCGCAGCAGCGTGCCCAGCGTCCAGCGCGGGTGCGTCAGCCCGTCCCAGGCCAGGCGCAGGC